>JAISNL010000075.1 GCA_031276235.1 Prevotellaceae bacterium
TATGATTGCTTTAATTTGTTCGGATGTATAGTTCTCCAATGCTTTTACTTTACATCCCATAATATTTTTATTTGTTTCTGATGACAAAGATATATATAATATGTGTATTTATTTAAGGATAATTATATAAAAAAGCAGAAATTAAATAACAACTTAATACAAAAATGAGGGAGAAAGATAAAACGTGCGATAGTATGAATGTAGAGAAAGATGCAAATCGAACTGCTGCCATTCTTTTGTTAGCATTACAAAAATATGCAGGGAAATGCAAGCGATAACATGAATTCGATAAAAATATACAGATAAACAGCAATATATGAACTATTGATATTTTATTTTATTAAAAAATTGAAAAAAAACGCATAAAAATTTTGCAGAATAAAAAAAGATATATACTTTTGCAACTCCGTTTGAAAAAATAACGACGGGCGCATAGCTCAGCTGGTTCAGAGCACCTGCCTTACAAGCAGGGGGTCCTTGGTTCGAATCCATGTGCGCCCACAAATAAAAGACGACTAAAACCATTTGGTCGTCTTTTTGCTTGATGTAAAGTTTTTAGAAATTTATTTGCAGTTTTGTAGATTCTCCTAAAAAATTGAAACAGGGGAATTTATTGTTGAGAAGGTTTTTCTATCGAAGAGTACACATTATTCTTCGGCAAATTCGCTTTCGTATAAAAAACTATCATTGTATCGGTAATAGATGTTATTCTTAAAATTTAATTATTTATCAATTAGTTATGATAAATTACGTATTTAAAATTTCATGTTTGTGAACAAAACAACTGCAAAAAATAGTGATTGTTTGGAAACTTTTTGTATCTTTGCCATTGTTTGAAATTCAATTATTTATATTTTGAAATCACTGACATAAGTAAATTTTCTCAAACTGTAAAGCATTGACTGAATTATTTTATATCAATGCCTCAATTTTATAATTATAAAAATATTGCGGATTCAAGTTATTTTGCGAAGATGTTAATAGTAACGCTTACAACAGATTGGAAAGATGGCGATTATAATATCGGTCGCTTGAAAGCATGTATAATATCATGCAACAGTAACATTTGCATTATTGATATTACACACAATATTCAGGCATACAATACATTACAGGCTGCATTCGTACTGAAAAACACTTATCAATATTTTCCGTGCGGGAGCATTCATGTTATCGGTGTAAACAGTGAACCATCGCCAAATAATCCGATTGTTGCAATGAAAAACGATGAGCATTTTTTTGTCGGTGCAAACGATGGAATGTTGAGCCTTATTTGCGATAAGCAACCCGATTCGGTAGTGGAATTGCCTTATGATGACAATCATCGCGGATTTCATTTTGCAGGAGCATTAAGTAATTGTATAAAAGCTATTTATGCGGGATTGAAACTTGAGGATTTTGGCAAAGTTTGCGAATTGCGTCAGGAATTTACAAGCTATCCCGCATGTAACGAATCAAGTATCATAGGCAGAGTAATATATATTGATGCTTTTGGCAATGCCATCACAAATATTGACAAAAAAACTTTTGAAAAAATACGCAAAAACAGAAAATTTGAAATTTCAATACAAAGCAACATGGCAAAAATCACAAAACTTTCACAATATTACGATGATGAAAAAAAAGGAGAAATGTTTGCCATGTTTAATTCTATAGAATTATTGGAATTGGCGATATTCAATAAAAATCTTGCCCACCTGTATGGCATTGATACAAAATCATCAATAATCATAAAATTCATCAATTAGAAAAACATGACGAAATTATTTCTTTATTTTTTTTGAAATAAATTCTATGATAAAAATCAGTAAAAAACCAATCAGTGCAAATATCAGAGCCGATATGAATTGAGGGTTGCTGTTTGTGATTTCCATGTAAGCGGATGGCAAAATATTTTTTTGCGCCAAAGGCTGTTCTGTTCCGTGATTATCAATAAATGTTGATATTGTGTCTTTCCATGGCCATATTTTGTTGAGCGAACCGAACATAAATCCTGTGAGCGAAGCTAATGTTATTGCTTTGAAATGTTTGAAAAGCCACGATAAAACTCGTGAAAACATAACGATACCAATGCCTGCACCGCATAAAAAAATTCCTATTACCATAAAATTAAATTCGGCAAGCGATTTCATCATAAACAGATATTGACCTAAAAGTACGAGAATGAAACTTCCTGAAATTCCGGGTAAAATCATTGCGCAGATTGCGATTGCTCCGCATAAGAAAATATACCAGTATTCTCCGTTTGAATTTAGCGGCGAATTTTCGGGTGAAGTAACAAAAAATGCTGCAGCAGTGAATATCGCGAATGCTGTAAGCGTTTTGATATTCCATTTTACGCTGCGTGCGATAAATATTGTTGAGGCAACTATCAAACCTGAAAAAAACGACCATACAACAATTGGATGATTTTCTATTAGAAAAGTCATTAATTTTGCAAAACTTACAAAACTTACTGCTATTCCGCTCAATAAAACGGCAAGAAACATGCCATCCGTATTTATCCAAAATTTTTTGAATTGTCCTTTCAGCAGCAATTTTATATTGGCTATATTTATGTTTTTTACGGCATTTATGAATCGCTCATAAATTCCTGTTATAAAAGCAATTGTTCCGCCCGAAACGCCAGGTATAACATCGGCTGCGCCCATTGCTATGCCTTTGAAAAATGTAAGAATATGATTTGTTTTGTTCATTATTTTTTTGTTTTGGAAGAAAAATAAATACTCATTATATGTTCGTCAAGCATTATTTCGGGGCATAATTCAAAAAACGATTTCATCATGTCAGGGTCAAGTTCAATGCCGCGTTCTATATATGCAGTGCATTGAGACATATCTTCGTTTATAAAATGATAATATGCCAAATGATAGCAAATTTCGGCAACGGCGTAAAAACTTTCGTTGTATTTTGTTTCGAGAATATTTATGGCTTTTTCGATGTTGTCGAATGCCACAATTTCGGCATAAAGCAACCATGCCTGATAATCATGTTCGCACGAGTCGCCGTAAATGGACTTTTCAATTGTTTTTCTTGCTTCATCAATCTTGTTTTGCTGAAACAGAATTTTACTCATTTGAATTAAAAATGCAGGAATGTTATCCGAATCGTTGAGAGCTTTGCGCATGAATTGTTCTGCTATTATAAATTCATTTTTTTGTGCGTATATAGTTGCCAGACTGAAATATGCATCTGCATAATCTGGATCGTACGACACGATGTCAAGATATATTCTTTCGGCAACGTTGTCTATTCCTTCGCGCTCGTAGCATTTAGCAATTCCAAACATTGCATCGGTATTTTCTTTTTCAGTATCCAATATTTTACTGTATATTTTTATTGCCTCGTTATTTTTTTTAAGCAGGCTTAAACATTCGGCTTTATTGATTAGTGTTTCGGTTGCATTTGCTGCGCTTGCGGCAAGCCGAAAATCGAAGGCTTTAACTGCATTTTCGTATTTTGACAGCAACATATAAGCATCGCCCAAATCGTCCCAAACGTTTTCATCAAACGGATCGATTACCGTCATTTTTTCATATATTTCTGCAGCTTTGAGAAATTCTGATTCAAATTCATAACATTTGGCAAGCCAATACATCAATTCAATGTTAATATTCGGAATTATTTCCTGTGCAAGTTCGAGATATTTTTTTGCAAGCCGTATTTGATGCGTTATCATCAAAAAATCGCATATTATTTCTATCGCATATTCTTTATCTTCCGATAATTTTATTGCCTTGTCAAACAGTTTTTCAGCCGATTTGTAATTGTTTCTTTTGATACATATTTCACCTCGTAAAATATAAGTATCGGGACCCGTATCGCTGCTATTTTCAATGTCTCTGATTATCTGTTCGGCTTTTTCAAATTCGTTACTTTTGATGTACAGGTCGGCTTTAATTGTTTTAAGTTCAAAGGATGAAGGATAAAAAATTTCGGCTGTGCTGTTCACTTCAAGGGCGTTTTTATAGTTTTTGTTCAGCACATAATAATCCGAAATGGCGATAAATTCATCCAGTTCAAAATAGCGCTGTCTGTCGCTTTCGTATCGTTTTGCCAATTTTTCCGACTGTTGCAGGTAATTTTTATTATCGAACATTTTATTATACTTTTATTGTTGATAGAAAATTTATTATAAGGCTTACAAATTTTGTTGTTTCATTTGATGTTTCAAGCAATATTAAATCAAAAGGGTCATTTTTATATTGAATTCCGCCTATTTTGAATTTTGCAGCCGATAATGTTACTATGTATTTGTAAACATAATCGGAACTGCGAGACATATCAATCAATACGTCAAATTTTTGCGATACAAATTTATTTACAGCTGCGCAATTTGGTCTTCCGTACCATGTTAAATCTGATTTTGTAAACATTTTTATGTATGTAGGAATTTGCTTTCTATTTTCCATTTCGGCATTTGTTATATTTTCAAAAACAATAGAAGATACTTTTATTTTTCGCGCCAAAAAGAATTTTATCATTTTATTTGCCATTACGTACACGTTTCCTGTATTTTCAAATAAAATGCCTACGCTTTTCATCGAATTTATATTACAAAACGCCCGTTTGCGCTTTATTTTCGATGCGCGTACTTTCAAAACTCTGTTTCCTATTACTTCTTTTGCAAAATTAAACATATCTTATTCGTTTATTAACTCATTAAATTTATTTTCATCAATAATTTTAACTTTCAGTTTGTTCGCTTTTTCAATTTTTGCCTGTCCGCTTTTTTCTCCTGCAACCAGATATGTTGTTGATGCCGAGATTGCCGACACGTTTTTACCTCCGTGCTGCTCTATAAGCTGTTTAAGCGCGTCCCGTGAATATGAAGCAAAAGTACCGGATACTACAAAATTCATTCCCTTAAATTTATCGGAAATTTTGATCAATGTTTCTTTCGCTTCCATCTGCAAGCCTGCATTGCGTAAGCGTTGCACAATATTCTGATTTTTTTGATTTGCAAAATATTTAATTATGCTTTGCGCAATCCGTTCTCCTATTTCGTCAATTTGCAGAAGGGTTTCATAGTTTGCAGCCATAATTTCATCTATCGAATGTAATTTTTCAACAATTTTTTTTGCTGTTGTTTCACCTACAAAACGAATTCCTATGGCAAACAAAACTCTTTGAAATTCTACGTTTTTTGAATCTTCTATGCTTTTGATTATGTTTTCAGCCGATTTTTCGCCAATGCGTTCCAACGGCAAAAGCTGTTCTTTTGTCAAATCGTACAAATCGGCTACATTGGCTATCAGGTGGTTTTTGTAAAGAAGTTCTATAGTTTCCGCTCCCAAACCATCGATAGCCATTGCTTTACGCGATATGAAATGTTCGATTTTTCCTATAATTTGCGGATGACATCCGTTTTCGTTGGGGCAAAAATGTTTTGCTTCGCTTTCTTCCCGTTCCAGTTTCGTTCCACATTCGGGGCAATGTGTAATATATTCAAATTCTTTACTTTCATCTGTTCTGTGAGATTTGTTTACGCCAACTATTTTGGGAATTATTTCGCCTCCTTTTTCTACAATCACCGAATCGCCTGTGCGAATATCAAGAAGATTGATTTGTTCCTGATTATGCAGCGATGCGCGTTTTACTGTTGTTCCTGCAAGCAAAACAGGCTGCAGATTTGCAACAGGCGTTATAGCTCCTGTGCGTCCAACCTGAAAATCTATCGACAATAATTTTGTAGTTGCCTGTTCGGCTTTGAATTTATATGCAATCGCCCAGCGCGGCGATTTTGCCGTAAGTCCCAATTCTTCCTGCTGCTCGATATTATTTACTTTTATTACAACGCCATCGGTATCGTAGGGCAATTTTTTTCGTTCTGTATCCCACAAATTTATATAGTCAATAACTTGCCGTATTGTTTGGCATTTTTGTATGTTTTGCGATATTGGAAATCCCCATTTTTTTGCTTCCTGCAAATTGTCGTAATGATTTGAATGTGGTAAATTTTCGCCAAGCAGATAATATAAAAAGCAATCCAGTCCGCGTTTTGCAACTTGAGATGAATTTTGCAGTTTTATTGTACCTGCCGTTGCGTTTCGCGGATTTGCAAATGGCATTTCACCTGCCTCCTCACGTTCTTTGTTCAAACGTTCAAACGATGCATGCGGCATAAAAATTTCACCGCGAATTTCAAATTCTTCTGGATAGTCACCATATATTTTTAATGGAATATTGCGTATTGTCCGTATGTTTGCCGTAACCTCGTCGCCTTTTTCTCCATCTCCGCGAGTTACCGCCTGCGTTAACATTCCGTTTTTGTAAGTCAAACTTATTGATATTCCATCAAATTTAAGTTCGCAAACATATTCAAAATCATCTCCCGTAATTTTTTTGATGCGGCGGTCAAAATCAACCAAATCGCTTTCTGAATATGTATTTCCAAGCGACAGCATTGGATATTTGTGTTTTACCTGAACAAATTCGTTATTTATATCGTTTCCTGTGCGTTGTGTCGGAGAGTCTGCCGTTTGCAATTCGGGAAATTCTTTTTCAATTTTCTCAAGTTCCTTTACGAGCAAATCATACTCAAAATCACTGATTACAGGGTTAGCATCAACATAATAACTGTGATTATGCTGTTCAATGATTTTGCGCAATTTTTCGCTTTTTATTTTTGCTTCCGTAAAATTCATTGTTTGTATTTTTGTGCAAATGTACTAAAATTATAACATTTTATGTTTTTTGTTGATAAGTTATTAAAAGACACTTTTAACAGCGCTTCCTTTTCTATCTATATTCAGTCGCTCCTCAACAAGTTAATTCAGTCGGTATTAAAGAATGCAAAGCATTGAAAAAGTAATGTCTTTATAATCACTAATCTTTGACCTTCGTAGAAAATAATCAAATTTTTAACAATTTTCTGCCTTTGAAGTCGAGACTAAAAGACTCGAAGTTGAGGCAAATTACTTAAACGTTTAACAAATCTGCTTAAAGTTTGAGGCTAAAATCTTAAAAATTGGGGATAAGAACTTAAAATTTGAAGAAAATAACTGTCAATTAATCACATTTCATAAGTTGAACTTATTGCGTCGCAATTATACACTTTTTTGATAATGTCTGCAAACAAATCAGCGGTTGACAATACTTTGATTTTGCCTTTATCTGCGTCTTTTTTCAATGGAATAGTGTCGGTAACAATGACTTCTGCAAGTTTTGATTCGGCTATGCGTTCGTATGCAGGTCCTGAAAGAACGGGATGCGCTGCAAACGCTCTTACACTTAATGCTCCCTTGTCCATCATCATATCGGCAACTTTTGTTATCGTTCCTGCTGTATCTATCATATCATCAAGCACTACAATATTGCGATCCTTCACCTCGCCTATTGCTGTCATCGAAGCTACTTCGTTTGCTTTCTCGCGCGATTTATGGCAAATTATCATTGGCGATTTTAATATTTTGGAATAAGCATTTGCCCGTTTTGCTCCGCCCATATCAGGCGCTGCGATTGATAAATTTTCGAGTTTCAAACTTCTTATGTGCGGCAGAAACAGCTTACTTGAATAAATATGGTCAACGGGAATATCAAAAAATCCCTGAATCTGGTCGGCATGCAAATCCATTGTCAGCACGCGGTCAACCTGTGCGGCGCAAAGCAGATTGGCAACTAATTTTGCGCCTATCGAAACGCGAGGTTTGTCTTTGCGATCTTGGCGCGCCCATCCAAAATACGGAATTACCGCCACTATTTTATATGCAGATGCTCTCCGCGCGGCATCTATCATCAAAAGAAGTTCAAATAAATTATCGGACGGCGCAAAAGTAGATTGAATAATAAATACTGTTGCTCCCCGTACCGATTCATCGAAAGATGGTTGAAATTCTCCATCTTTAAATTCCGTAACACTTGATTTACCAAGTTCAGCGCCAAAACTTTTTGCTATAATTTCAGCCAGATACCGCGTACCTCTGCCCGAAAAAAATTTTATTTGATTTGTAGGATGCATTTATTGTTTTTTTTGCAAAGGTAAGGTTTTATGCTTTTGTAATAAAAAAATAATATGAACATATTTTTGTTGATAAATTTATAAACTGTATTTTTTCGGTGAAGTTTATGCGAACAAAGGCAAAACCCTGATTAGACACATCAGACTTCAAAAAACGCCCCAAAGCGTACCTCATAAGACGAAAACGAAAGATAAATTATTGTTTTTTAGTGGGATTGTAAATAATTGTTATTTTCGAAAGCAGAAAAGAAGACTAACGTAATCCAGAATAATTAGAAAAAGGGAAATATCATACATTGTATGATATTTCCCTTTTGTTCAATCAAAACAAATAATACATGCGAAATACTGTATTTTCATTATTGCGCCTCTATTTTGGCAATTATTTGCTTTTCTAATAATAATGCAGCAGCGGCTATAATTAATAACCAAAAACCTAATCCTGTATGCATTATTTTCGATATACAACTAATTACCAAGATTGCAACACATACAATAGCTGTCCACTTGGAGATATTTATCAATTTTGATTTACTTTTTTCTTTAATATTATTTTGTGGATAAAAAATTTCTATTGTATCCATAATAATGAGTAAAATTGCAGATGCAAGTATTAATATTGCAATAAATGACATTGCTTCTCCCTCTGTTCCCAACGAATATTTTTTATTGAATGAAATAATATCAATAAGAGATGGTTTTAAAGAAGAGTTATACACTATTAAAGGCGCAACGCAACCTAAAATAAGTAATATCCCGCAAATAGCTTTAATTTTTTTTAATAAATTCATACTGTGTAATATTTAAATGATTATATTTTTTTTGTTATCTACTCTTTTCGATTTTCGCTTACTCGCCTGCGCTTTTATTTAAGGCGGTTTTGCAAGATTGATTTCCACCGATTGCCATATCAAAATTAATTTGAAATACGCACATAAAAAAAGCGCGGGCAAACTCTAAAATATTCGATTTGTTAATCTCTACACTACAACTAAATAGTGAGTAAATACCCACGCAGAAAACTACGTGAACGGCTACCATTACTCGTAGCGGTTTTGAAATTGTCTATATTTCACAAAGCCAGAATATCAGCTAAACGCTTTTTCCAATAATCTTAAAATGTACGTACTGTTTGCCTGTTTTTATTTCATAAACATACAATATTTGCATTTTCAACAGCAAAGTTATAATATTATTTTGTAATAATGCAACTTTTATTAAATTTTTTGATAATGACATACAATGTATGACGTTACCGTTTTATTTTCAATAAAATTAGGATTATCAATTTTGTGCAGTCGTTTTTACGGTTTGAGAATTTGGCTTATATTTGTAACAAAATTTAAATTTTGAAATGAAAAATATCAGAATCATGTTTATTGCTTCATTGCTTGCAGCCGGCGCGGTGTGTGTGAATGCACAGGAATCAAAGCGCAAATGGATTAATGAGCAAATAAAATCAATGTCTTTGCGGCGGCAAATTGCGCAATTGTTTGTTGTTGCCTGTTATCCTGAACGCGGCGAAACACATATTGGCAAAATATCGGAAATAATCAGCGGCGAACAAATCGGCGGAATTATTTGGGGCGAATGCAGTCCTGCAATTTACGCAGAAACACTGAACAGACTTCAATCGCTGGCAGATATTCCGTTGCTTGTAACGATGGATGCCGAATGGGGAGTTGCAATGCGTTTGGACAGTGTTATAAAATTTCCTCAACAATTGACGCTCGGAGCGATTTCGGATAATAATCTGATTTATCAGTTTGGACTTGAAGTTGCCGAACAATGCCGCAAGATTGGCGTGCATTTTAATTTTGCACCTGTTGTTGATGTCAATAATAATCCGAACAATCCTGTGATAAACATGCGTTCGTTTGGCGAAAACAAATATAAAGTTACCGAAAAAGCGTATGCTTATATGAAAGGCATGCAGGATGGCGGAATACTTACAAGTCTTAAACATTTTCCCGGACACGGCGATACCGATAAAGATTCGCACAGAGAACTTCCTGCAATCACTCATGACAAAAAACATATAAACGACACAGAACTGTATCCTTTTCGCGAACTTATAAAACGTGGCGCAACAGGCGTAATGACTGCTCATTTACGGATACCTGCGCTGTACAAAGAAGATGTTCCCTCGTCTCAGTCAAAAGAAATTTGTACGAATTTACTTCAAAAAAAATTGAAATTCAAAGGACTGATTATTACCGATGCTTTGGAAATGAACGGAGCGCTGCACAATCGCGATACTTCGAAAGTGGCATTGTATTCATTAATTGCAGGAAATAATATTTTGGAAATTCCTGTAAATTTACAACAGTCAATCAACGAAATTGAAAAAGCAGTGCAAAACGGCGAAATATCCAAACGATATATCAAAAAAAACTGCAAAAAAATACTCGCCGCAAAATACGATTTGGGACTGCACAAAGGTTTTAATCCCATAAATCCGCATGGAATATTAGAAAAATTGAACACTGAGCAGGCAAAAAACTTGCGCTATAAACTTGCTGAAGCTTCGCTTACATTACTGTCGAACAGAAATATATTGCCCTTAAATCCTGAAAAAATAAAATACATTGAAATAGGAAACGGTAAAGCATTTAAAAATCAGATGAAACAGTATTGCGAACTTGACACAATCGTATTGAAACCAAAAATATTCAAAGAAAATATTGATTCCGTTGCCGCAAATCTGTCGGATGCACAAACGGTTATTATAGGTTATCACAGTACGCATGCGCGTCCTTCTACAAATTTTGGCATTGATACGCTTGTTGCAGACTTTATTGACAGTTTGGCAATTAACAAAAGCGTAATTCTGGTATTTTTCGGCAATCCGTATGCAATTGCAAAATTCAAAAATCATGAAAACTTTGCTGCAATAATAGTTGCTTACGACAATTCGGACGAAGCGCAGACATGCTCGGCAAAAGCGATTTTTGGCAAGCAAGAATTTTCAGGCAAACTGCCTGTAAGCATAAACAAAAAATACAGGGAAGATTTCGGAATAACAGATTTAAATAAATATAATGAAATAAATAACGAATAACTTATATATTTTTATGAATATGAAAACAATTATTTTACTTGTTGCCAGCATGTTGCTGATACACGGTTGCACTCGAAAAAAAGAAATAACAAAAGAATTTGAATATATACATGGCGGAATTGTACGCGGCGATAAAAACGAAAAAAAGATTGCGCTTGTTTTTACATCCGATGGTTATGCCGATGGATATGAATCAATTCGCTCAGCATTGAAAAAACACAACGCAAAAGGTTCGTTTTTCTTCACAGGAAACGCCTACAGAATGGATAAATTCAAAACAATAGTTGAAGAATTGAAAAGCGATGGACATTATCTTGGCGCACATTCCGACAGGCATTTGCTTTACTGTGCATGGGAAAATCGAGATTCGCTGCTTGTTACAAAAAACGACTATATCGCCGATATAGAAAACAATTATATTGAAATGCAAAAATTCGGAATCACAAAAGCCGATGCGCCATATTATCTTCCTGCATTTGAGTATTATAATGACACTATTTCGGCATGGACGCGCGAACTTGGTTTGCAACTTGTAAATTTCACAGGAGGCACAGGTTCAAATGCCGATTATACCGTTCCAGATATGGGCGAAAAATATCGCGACAGCAAAACCATTTACAACAATATTTTAAAATATGAAAACGAAAAACCTGATGGACTTAACGGTTTTATACTGCTCATACATTTTGGCGTAGCCCCAGCGCGAACCGATAAACTGTACTATCTTTTGGATGATTTAATGACTGAACTGGAAAATAAAAAATATTCGTTCGTTTCTATAATGGAATTGTTATTATAGGCAATAGTTCCTTACGAGCGATATATTTTATTGATTTATAGATATAAAATAATGAAAATTAACCAACATAACTGTTTTTTTTCATACTTTGTCTATGTCAATAGCAAGCGATTCTTAAAAATTAATTTTTGTACATGGTTTTCAATACAAATTTTATTTGTACCTTTGCCTGCTTTTTAATGAGAAAATTATAATGATAAAGATTACATTTCCTGATAACAGCATACGTGAATATCAAGAAGGGATAACAGGTTTGGAAATAGCGCAAAGTATAAGTCCACGCCTTGCAGCAGAAGTACTTTCCGTTTCTGTAAACGGTGAAGTACAGGACTTAATGCGCCCCATAAATGCAGATGCGCGAATCAAACTTCATAAATTTGATGATGAAGAAGGAAAACGCACATTTTGGCACTCATCTTCGCATCTTATGGCAGAAGCGTTGCAAACTGTTTATCCGCAAGTAAAGTTCGGTATAGGTCCAAGTATCGAAAACGGATTTTATTATGATGTTGACCTTGGCGATACAAATCTTGTTGAAGCTGATTTGGCTGCAATAGAAGAAAAAATGCTTGAATTTGCACGCACAAAAGAACATTTTGTATGCCGTTCGGTAAGCAAGAACGAAGCGCTGAAAACATATACGGCAAAAGGCGACCAATATAAAATTGAACTTATTAACGATTTGGAAGATGGAACTATAACGTTCTATGAAAACGGCGCATTTACAGATCTTTGTCGCGGACCTCATTTGCCAGATACAAGCATGATAAAAGCCGTGAAACTAACTTCCATCGCAGGCGCTTACTGGCGTGGAAATGAAAAAAATAAAATGCTTACCCGCATTTACGGAATTACCTTTCCGCAGAAAAAAATGCTGGATGAATATCTGCAACTGCTTGAAGAAGCAAAAAAACGAGACCATAGAAAAATAGGTAAAGAACTGGAATTATTTACATTTTCGCAAAGAGTCGGTCAGGGGCTTCCACTTTGGTTGCCAAAAGGCGCCGCATTGCGTGAAAAACTTGAAAATTTCTTGCGCAAAGTGCAAAAAGATTATGGCTATTCACCTGTTATAACGCCACATATAGGACAAAAAGAACTGTATATCACATCAGGACATTATGCAAAATACGGGAAAGATTCGTTTCAACCAATACACACGCCGCAAGAAGGTGAAGAATTTCTGTTAAAACCAATGAACTGTCCGCATCACTGCGAAATTTATAGAAGCAAACCTCGCTCATACAAAGATTTACCCGTGCGTCTGGCTGAATTTGGAACAGTTTACAGGTACGAGCAAAGTGGTGAATTACATGGACTTACTCGCGTACGCGGATTTACTCAGGACGATGCTCATATATTCTGCCGCCCAGACCAGTTGAAAGAAGAATTTTGTAAAGTAATAGATATTGTTCTGTATATTTTTAAGATATTGAAATTCAATAATTATGAAGCCCAAATATCGCTTCGCGACCCGAATAATAAAGAAAAGTATATAGGAAGTGACGAAAATTGGGAAAAAGCAGAACGAGCAATTGCCGAATCGGCAGCAGAAAAAGGCTTACCTGCAATAACCGTAGTAGGCGAAGCGGCTTTTTATGGGCCAAAACTTGATTTTATGGTTCGAGATGCAATAGGCAGAAAATGGCAATTGGGAACTATACAGGTTGATTATAATCTTCCCGAACGTTTTGAACTTGAATATACTGGCGCAGACAATACAAAACATCGTCCGGTGATGATTCACCGAGCGCCTTTCGGTTCGATGGAACGCTTTGTTGCCGTTCTGATTGAACACACAAGCGGAAAATTTCCACTGTGGCTAACGCCAGAACAGTTTGTGATTATGCCGGTAAGCGAAAAATACAACGAATTTGCCCAAAAAGTTTTAAAAATCATAAATAATTCCGATATTCGCGGTTTCATTGATGATAGAAATGAAACAATAGGAAAGAAAATAAGAGAGAATGAATTGAAGAAAATCCCTTATCTGCTGATAGTTGGAGAAAAAGAAGCAAGCGAAAATTCAGTATCGGTACGAAAACAGGGAGATGGAGATAAAGGAGTAATGACAATAGAAAAATTTATCGAAACAGTTAAAATTGAAATAGAAGAAACATTGAAAAATTAAAAATTTTGCAAAATTATATTAAAAAACACAAACTAAATTTTGGAGGATAAGACTATAGCAACACCTTTTCAAAAAAAACCCTTTAAACCGAATCCGAATTTTGTCAGACGAAATAATACTGACAGAAATCAATTTCAAAATAACAAAGGACAAGACGAAGAAAATCGCATTAACGAAGAAATAATATCGGCGAAAGTGCGGCTTGTGGGTGAAAATATTGAAAACCCCGGCATTTATACATTTATGGATGCACTTAAACTTGCACGACAAATGAATTTGGATTTGATTGAAATTTCGCCTAACGCACAACCTCCTGTTTGCAGAATTGAAGATTATCAGAAATTTTTATATCAACAAAAAAAGAAAGAAAAAGAACAGAAGGCAAAAGCTGCAAAAATAGTGGTAAAAGAAGTTCGTTTTGGACCAAATACAGACGAACATGATTATCAATTTAAATTAAAACATGCAAAAAGTTTTTTGGAAGAAGGCGCAAAAGTAAAAGCCTACGTATTTTTCAAAGGACGTTCGATATTGTTTACTAAACAAGGTGAAATATTGTTGTTGCGTTTTGCAAACGATTTGGAAGAATATGGCAAAATAGAACAGATGCCAAAACTCGAAGGAAAACGCATGACTATTTTTGTGAATCCAAAACCGAAAAAGAAATATTAATGAAATTTTTTAATAACGATTAAATATAAGTAAAAAATGCCAAAAATGAAGACAAATTCCGGAGCGAAAAAAAGATTTGATATAACCGGAACAGGAAAAATTAAAAGAAAACACGCTTACAAAAGTCATATTTTGACAAAAAAAACGAATAAACGTAAACGTAATTTGACGTATTCGGCAATTGTACATTCAACAGACGAAAAACGCATGAAATTGCTTTTGGTCGAATAAACAGTTGTAAAGTAGAAATCTTAAAAAAATAATTATTTGTTTAACCAGAATGAACGGTAATAAAAAGATTCGGATAAAGAACACCGACATTCAAAAAATTTTAAAATTATGCCAAGATCAGTAAATGCAGTAGCATCAAGAGCTAGAAGAAAAAAATTGTTGAAATTAACCAGAGGTAATTTTCTGGCGCGAGCAAATGTTTGGACAGTAGCAAAAAACACCTACGAAAAAGGTTTAACTTATGCTTATCGCGATAGAAGAACAAAAAAGAGAACATTTCGCGGATTATGGATTCAGCGTATCAATGCCGCAGTGCGTCAATACGGTTTGACCTATTCAGAGTTTATGGGAAAAATTACATCTAAACATATCGAATTGAACCGTAAGGTTTTAGCAGATTTGGCGATGAATCATCCCAAAGCGTTTGAATCTATTGTAAACGCAGTGAAATAATCGAATTTTGATAAATGCAATAGAAAAGGTGCGATTTTTGCACCTTTTTTATTGATATATGCAAATTAACCAGTCACTACTTACCAAATTACTGAAACTCTTTCCCTTTATATCAGTAATTGAAGGCAATGGACTGCGGAGCAACCTGCCTGTGAATGATTTGCAAATATTACGGCAAAACCTTTGCTGCGGCTACTTTGCGCGAATATTTTCTAACTCATTCTATATTATTGCTCTGAACCCTGTAATGGTTCGTGGAAAAATACTTTCAGGCATAATATTCAATTTTTAAAATTTATAACTCCAAATTTATTTACTGTTCAACCTGTTTTTCGGGTAATAACCCTGATTTTTGGAGTAATTACTCTGAATCTTCGGGTAATTACTCTAAACTTTGGGGTAATTACTC
>JAISNL010000148.1 GCA_031276235.1 Prevotellaceae bacterium
GTTGCCATGTTTTTATTTTTATTTTTATGCAAAGGTAACAACTTGCCGAACATTTGCCGAACATAATTAAAATTAATTAAAACTAATTAAAATCAAATGAAATTGAGCGGGAACAAAAAAGCCTGAAAAACAGTAAAATAGTTGCAAATAGTTTTAATTGGTTTTAGTTGAGTTAAGGGGAATTGTGATCCAGCTGGGATTCGAACCCAGGACCCCATCCTTAAAAGGGATGTGCTCTACCTGCTGAGCTACTGAATCAACTATTCTCATTTTAAAATGAGGTTGCAAAGGTAGTTATATTTTTTGTTATTACAAATTTCAAATCAAATTTTTTAATGATTTATATATTATTTGCCTGTAAACGAGAAATATTGTCTTCTAAAATTTTTATTTTTGATTCTGCATCCAACCGTTTTTTGTATTCTGATTCAACTATATTGGACGGTGCGCTCTTTATAAATTGTTCATTAGTCAGTTTTTTATTCACTGCCGACAGAAAACCTCTGGCATATTCGAGTTCTTTTGTCAATTTTTCCAATTCTTCGCTAATATTTATCCTGCTTCCGAGTGGTATGTAATATTCGTTTGTACCTGTTAAAAATGATGACATATTTTTAATATCCATTTCTGTTATCTCAACTTTTGAAAGATTAGCAAGTTTCATCAATATACTTGCAAACGATAAATCGAAATTGCCTTTTACAAATAATTCAAGGCTTTGTTTAGGCGATATGTTTTTGTTTTGCCGTAATGTTCTTATATTTACAATAATATCTTTTACTTGTTCGAACACGCTAACTGTTTTTTCGTCAAAATCGCAAAGTTTCGGCTGATGTGTAAGCATTATGCTTTTATGTTCTTTTTGAGCATTGTTTAGAATTAACCATATTTCTTCGGTTATGAATGGCATAAAAGGATGAAGAATTTTTAAAAGGTTTTCAAAAAACTTTAGCGTTTCCGTATATGTAGATTTGTCAATCGGAGAACCGTAAGCAGGTTTTATTATTTCAAGATAATATGCGCAAAAATCGTCCCAAAACAATTTGTATGCATCCATCAATGCTTCCGAAATTCTGTATTTATCGAAATTGTCATAAATTTCTTTAAGCGTTCTGTTAAATTGAGAATTGAACCATGCTATGGCTTTTGTTGCATAATCGGGCTGTGGAATCTGTTCTATATTCCAACTTTTCACAAGGCGGAAGGCATTCCATATTTTATTACAAAAATTACGTCCCTGTTCTACTTGCGAATTGTCGTACAAAATATCGTTGCCTGCCGACGAACACAGCAACATTCCTGTGCGAACTCCATCTGCCCCGTACTGTTCTATTAATTTCAAAGGGTCGGGCGAATTTCCAAGCGATTTACTCATTTTCCTTCCTGATTTATCGCGTACAATGCCTGTGAGATATACGTTTGAAAACGGCGCTTTACCTCGAAATTCATGTCCTGCAATGATCATGCGTGCT
The DNA here is from genome assembly GCA_031276235.1 of Prevotellaceae bacterium. Taxonomy (GTDB): domain Bacteria; phylum Bacteroidota; class Bacteroidia; order Bacteroidales; family UBA932; genus JAIRKV01. The sequence goes on from JAISNL010000148.1 coordinate 1,473, forward strand.
ACCCAAAAAAACAGTATTTCGGGCGCCGTTACCAAATCGTTGGTCGGGTAATAATAATTCAAGTCGGCATTGCCTTTTATTTCAGGATGCCCGCATGCCGATGGGTCGAAAACCGAAATTGGCCAGAGCCATGATGAAAACCATGTATCTACAACATCTTCGTCCTGACGTAATTCGCTAATTTTGATATCTGCATATTTTTTCTTTGCAAGCGTAAATGCTTCGTCTGCAGTTTTGGCTACAACAAAACTTCCATCAGGTAAATACCATGCTGGAATACGCTGTCCCCACCAAAGTTGACGGGAAATACACCAGTCGCGAACATGTTCCATCCAGTATTTATAAGTATTTTTGAATTTATCGGGAATAAGTTTTATTTCGCCGCTAAGCACATAATTGAGCGCAGGTTTTGATATTTCTTCCATTTTCAAAAACCATTGCATCGAAAGTTTAGGTTCTATTACGGTATCGGTACGTTCCGAAAATCCTATCGAACTTTTGTAATCTTCGGTTTTAACCAGCAATCCAGCGTCATCAAGCATTTCTACAATTTTTTTACGGGCATCAAAGCGGTCTTCGCCTGTAAGTATTTGTGCTTTTTCATTTAACCGTCCATCATTATCAATAATATCAATCACAGGTAAATTATATTTTATTCCGAGCGCATAGTCGTTTACGTCGTGAGCAGGGGTAACTTTGAGACAGCCAGTTCCGAAATCCATGCTGACATATTCGTCTAAAATCACAGGAATTTCCTTGTTTATCAAAGGAATCAATACCTTTTTATTTTTCATCGAATAGTAACGTTCATCGTTAGGATTTATACAGATTGCAGCGTCGGCCATAATTGTTTCGGGGCGAGTAGTTGCTATTGTAAGGCTTGCATTTTCACCAACTATGGGATATGAAATATAATAAAGTTTTGAATTTACATCTTTGTGAATGACTTCTTCGTCAGAAACTGCGGTTTTGCTCACAGTATCCCAGTTTACCATGCGTATCCCGCGATATATCAGTCCTTTGTTGTAAAGATAAATAAATGTATCAATAACGGCTTCCGAGAGTTTTTCGTCCATAGTGAATTGCGTACGCCGCCAATCGCACGATGCGCCGAGTTTTTTCAACTGTTCAAGAATTATTCCGCCGTGCTTTTCTTTCCATTCCCATGCGTGCTTTAAAAATTCGTTGCGGGTAAGCTGGTCTTTACTTATTCCCTGTTCGCGCAGTTTTGCTACTACTTTTGCTTCGGTAGCAATCGAAGCGTGGTCAGTACCCGGAACCCAGCAGGCGTTTTTTCCAAGCATTCTTGCGCGGCGCACAAGAACATCCTGTATTGTATTGTTGAGCATGTGTCCCATGTGCAAAATGCCAGTAACGTTTGGCGGCGGTATCACTATCGTGTAAGGTTCTCGTTCGTCGGGGTCGGAATTAAAAAATCCGTTCTCCATCCAGTAAGCGTAAAGTCTGTCTTCAACTTCAACAGGATTGTATTTTGCCGTAATTTCCATATAAACAGTAATTTTATAAAAAATCTCTCAAAAAAAGAAACGACAAAATTACAAATAAAAGTTTAGAAACAGTCGAAGTTGTTTCTGATTTTATAAAAATATTTATGTAAAATGCTTTTGCATAAGGAAAATGTTTTTGTAATGTAGGAAAATAAAAAAAATGATTTTTTTATCATATTTTATAATCTGAACGTTTTGCAAAGGCGAAAATGTGAACACAGCAAAAAAGACACTCGAAATATTCCGAATGTCTTTCACATCTGAATTATTAAATAATCTACCAATTAAATTCCTCTTTTTGAGGCTGTTTTTCACTTGTTGTATTATTATCAAGTTTTTCTTCTGGTGCAGGATAATTTCCGCCGCTTCCTGTTAGCTTGTACGCAGATGTTGGCGATGCTTTCAAACCATCTTTTGTATTTTGGGTATCAATCTCAAATGAAACTTCTTTACCTTTATAAATTTCGTAATTCTCCCAACTGAATATGTTTGCATCAGGTACGAAAGTAAACGCTATAATTCCCGCCTTCATATTAATTTGCATGTATTTTGTTATGGATGCGCCTTCGCCTTTTTCTGCTGCAAGGTTAATAAATCCGCAGTAAAAACCTTGACCTTTATCCATCAAAATCACATGCTGCCCGTTGCTTGAACCGTCAATTACTTCTTCGAGCATTAAGATTACAGGGAAATTTTTAAAATCCGGGATAAAAAAATGAGGTTCAAACTTTGTGTATTCGTTAGCTTCGCCTTTTGTCCAAGCCAAAACCTCTTTCTTGTTTGTAATATTCACTATGGCAACTTTTTGCAATTCTGAATTAATAAAAACCTGATAACGTCCCGTTGCGTACATCATGTAATCATCATAATTTGAATTTGCCATTTTTTTGCCTTGCAAATCTGACAGGGTGTACTTTACCGCCACTCCTGCTGTTGACTGTTGTGCTGATGTTGATGTTATTAATGAAAACATCAAAAAGGAAATAATAAAAATCTTTTTCATTGTGTATGTTTTTATATTTTTATTCCGCAAAGATACAAATTATATAACAAAAACCGTATTTAAAAACATTTATTAACTTTGCGACTTGAAATTTCAGGTATATTATGAAAATATCACATATAGAATTAGGAAATAATCCTGTTTTTTTAGCTCCGATGGAAGATGTTACAGACCCTTCGTTTCGTTATATCTGCAAACATTTTGGAGCTGATATGATGTACACCGAATTTATTGCTGCCGACGGGCTGGTTCGAGATGCTGCAAAATCGCTGGCTAAACTTGATATTTTTGATTATGAGCGACCGATAGGAATACAAATTTACGGACATGAACTTTCATCAATGACAGAAGCAGCCAAACTTGCAGCACAAGCCAATCCTGATGTTATTGACATTAATTTCGGATGCCCCGTACGTAAAATAGCAACACGCGGCGCAGGTTCGGGAATGATGCTTTTCCCCGACAAAATGGTTGAAATGACTCGCAGTATTGTTGATGCCGTAAAAATTCCCGTAACAGTGAAAACACGTTTGGGATGGGACGAAAACAGCAAAATAATTGTAGAACTTGCCGAACGGTTACAGGATACGGGAATTGCAGCAATCACAATTCACGGACGCACCCGCTCGCAACTTTACAGGGGTGAAGCCGATTGGACGCTTATCGGCGAAGTTAAAAAAAATCAGCGAATGTATATTCCTGTGATAGGCAACGGAGATATTGACAGCCCGCAAAAAGCAAAAAACATGTTCGACTGTTACAACGTGGATGCAGTGATGATTGGTCGTGCTACTTTCGGTCAGCCATGGATATTCAGAAACATAAAACACTATATCAAAACAGGAGAATTGCTTGCTGAACCAACAGTGCAGGAACGTGTTGAAACAGCAAAAATACATTTAAAAAAATCTGTTGAAGTGAAAGGCGAACGAGTAGGAGTACTTGAAATGCGCAGACATTTGAGTTGTTATTTTAAATGCCTGCCCGATTTTAAAGAGACAAGATTAAAACTTGTAACAACCAACGAACCTGAAAAAATTATTGAATTGCTTGACTTTATAAATGAGCGCTGGGGATAAAATTCAGGGCGGTGTGATAATTGCATGATGCTACAGTTGATGGAAAAGTATAAATCGAAAAAATCTGCGCAAATCCGTGAAATCTGCGTGCTAATTAAGTTTGCTTTCATGCAAATTATTCAATTTTTGCTACCTTTGTACCCGAAATAATTAAAAAATAAAGATTATGGGCGATAAGAAAACGAAGGAAAATTTAATTTCCACCTGATTCAAAAAAACAAAACAACATCCGTAGCCGCAATAAACCAACTATCACCGCCTCATTACTTCATTATTCATTCTTTCCGATTAACAAGTGAAGAGTGAAAAAAAATAACTGTCAACTGTCAAAACTGCCATTTTGTCGCAAAAAGCGAAGAATTCCTCGCTCAGAGCGTGGAAGCCTTATCCAGTATTGTATTTGGCGTTAAAAGAGGGTTAATTATATTCGGTTTGGCGAAATCATCCATTATCAATAATTTCGGCAACAACATAAGTACTGCCGCCGATGAAAATCAAATCATCGTTTTGCGCCATGCGTTGAGCATAAATCAAGGCGTCTTTTACATTTGGAACTGTTTTGCCATGCAGATTTGCAGCAAGGCATCGCTTTGTCAAATCGGCGGCTGGCATTGCTCGCGGCATATCGGCGCTGGTGAAAATATAAAATGCATCGCGAGGCAAAAGTTCCAAAATCGAATCCATATCCTTATCGGCAACCAAACCGAAAACAAAAAATAATTTATTCCGCTTCACGGATTTCAACTGCGCCATGCTCAAATTCAAACCGTGAGCATTATGCCCTGTATCGCAAATTGTAAGCGGCTTTTCAGAAAGTATTTGCCAGCGTCCGCGCAAGCCTGTCTGTTTTGCTGCGTTTGCAAATCCTTCAAATACTGCATCTGTATTTATTTTCAAAAGATTGTTTCTTTGCAGCGTTATAATGGCTGCAAGCGCTGTGATAATATTTTTCTGTTGATAATTTCCAAGCAGGTCAAGTTTTATTTTTTTGTTGTTGAAGTCTGCAAAGTTACAGTCAGAAGTGGATATTTCAAATTCCTGATATGTATTATACTGTATTGTTGTATTGATTTCTGCACATTGCGAGGCGAAAATAATTTCGGCATTTTCGCGCATTGCCTTTTCCGAAAACACAGTTGCCGATTCTGCGTCCCATTCTCCAATAATAACAGGAGTTTGCGGTTTAATAATACCTGCTTTTTCAGCGGCAATTGCGGCGACTGTTTTTCCTAAAAATTCGGTATGATCCAAGCCTGTATTTGTGATGATGCTTAACAGAGGCGATATTATATTTGTTGAATCAAGCCGTCCTCCGAGACCTGTTTCTACAACGGCTACATCAATTTTTTGCCGTTCAAAATAATCAAATGCCAAAGCGACTGTCATCTCAAAAAACGATGGATGCAGTTTGTCGAAAACAGATTTATACTGTTCTACAAAATGAGTAACTTCATTTTCGGGAATTTCTTTTCCGTTTATTTTTATTCGTTCGCGGAAATCGGTCAAATGAGGCGATGTGTAAAGTCCCACTTTATAACCTGCGTTTTGCAAAACAGAAGCCATAATGTGAGACACCGAGCCTTTGCCGTTTGTGCCTGCAACATGAACGGATTTAAATTTTGTATGCGGATGATTAAATATTTCGTCTAATTTCAGGGTTGTATCCAGGTTTGCCCTGTAAGCGGCAGCGCCAATGCGGTGAAACATCGGCAAACTTTTGAAAAGATAGTTTACAGTTTCGGAATAAGTCATTTAGTTTATGCAAATAATAAAATTATCAACTGGTCTGTGTATTATTCCACAATTATATTCAAGTTTTTTGATCTTCGCAACAGCAATGATTCTGTATTTACCAAGCCTCCCTGCGGTGAACTTATATTATACCAGAATCGTGTTTGCAAAAGAGTTGCAGGCTCGTCGTTTGCTATGCATTGCATAAAATTCTGTCCGTATTTAGCCAGTTTGTCAAGAAAATAAATTCCTACATCATAGCCATGAAACGAAAACCGGGATGGATCTCCCTTGTAATAATATCTGTATTTACGTATGAAGTTTTTCACTTCATAGCGATTATAATCTACAAAAAACGACTGCAACATCGACATATTTAAATTATGAATATGGTCGAAGTTCAAACTTCCTTCAAATGTATGCCAGTACGGCAGTCCGTAAACTGACATGTCATACTTCAAACTTATTGAAAGCGCATTCAGTTTTGATAAAACATCCGATACGAAAACTTTGTTGTTTGACCATATAACTATATTGTTTTTGGTTTTGCCGTCAAATTCTTTCTGTAAATTTTCGTTGTGTCCTCCAAGTTTGTATCGATATTTTTTTACTGTTTTGCCGCAATTTTTGAGTATGTTTATAAAGTTATTAAAATTTGCGGTATCTACTATTTCCCCGTAAATTACAACAATACTGTTTTCTACACTGCATAATATTTTATTCAGTTTTTCTATTTTAAATGACAGTGGAGTAATAGATTGAATGAAATACTTATTATTTTCGGCAATGTTTTCCATGTCGGACTGAAACGATAGAACAACAGGTATTTTCAATTCATTTGCAATGTTCGTAAACATGGCCATCAGGTTTTTCGGAATATGGCAAATTATCATTTGAGCTTTGCCGAAAGACGGAGAATTAAATGCAGTTTTTAATGTTTGCTCATCATAGACATCAAAAGCAGTGAGATTTACAGATATATTTCTATTTCTTAACGAGTCAAGCGACAAAAGAAATCCTTCATAAAATTCAACAAAATCGTAAGCATTGCGATGATTTTTTACTGACAAATTATTTATTTCGCCTGCTTTTATCGGCAGCATTAATACTACGTTAAGCGTATCGCTTTGATACAGATTTTTGCCACAATCAACTTTATCTGCTTCAATAAGAGTTTCAACGGCAACAGTATCAATGTCGGTTTGCTGCAATTCGCCCTTACAGGGATAAATGGTAAGATACTGTCCTTTTTTTAATTTTGAAGTTTTATTTAAAGACGGATTAAATTTCAAAATTTCTTCAACAGTACAGTTATATTTTTTTGCTATTTTACTGAGGTTGTCTCCTCTTTTAATTTTATGTTTTATAGCCGAATCCTGTTTTTGGGCAGTGTCGGTTTGCGATATTTCGGTTTCAGGTTCTTTTTTTGGGCGGCTTTCCTGTTTTGCTGAGTTTGAGATTTTTGTGTTATCTGATTTCGATTCTGTTTTATAGGGAATTTTTATTCTTTGTTCAGCTTTCAATCCTTGCGACAGTTGCGGATTGGCAGCCACAAGTTCTTCCTGCGAAACATTATAAACTCTACAAAGCGAATAAATTGTTTCGCCGTATTTTACATGATGAACGTAATAAACTTTATCTCCAATACGTACTTTTTCGGTTGATTTTTTTATTTCAACCTGCGCAAAAACCGATAAGGCAAGCGATAACAAAACTGTTGCAAATATGTATTTTAATATTTTCATTGTTAATAACATTCGGTTACAATACGGTTATATTCTTTGCTTTTATCAATACAGAATAAAGAATTCCGATTGCTTCCATTTCAGTATATTTTTAATTATATCAGCCGCAAAATTACATGAAATTTTCGGATTTCAAAACGGCAGGCAAATGAAAAAGTTTTTTTTACTGATGACAGACGCCAGCAGCGCATAATATTTTACAATTATATTTTAAGACTTAACAATTTTTAACTGCATAAAATAGTTGACAAACTAAAATTATTAGTTACCTTTGCGCAATAAAATTTATTGCTATGAGAAAACTTACATCAAAAGAAGAGGAAATAATGGATTTTTTCTGGGAAAAAGGACCATTATTTGTAAAAGAACTGTTAACGTTCTACGATGAACCGCGACCGCATTTCAACACAATTTCAACCATAGTGAGAATTCTTGAAAACAAAGGCTTTCTGTCGCACGAAACTTTCGGTAATACTTACAGGTATTTTCCCGTTGTGAACGAAGAAGAATTTCACAGAGAAACGTTGAGCAATGTAGTCAGCAAATATTTCAACAATTCGTATCTTAACATAGTTTCGTCATTTGTTGAAGAAGAAAAAATTTCGCTCGATGAGTTGAAAAAACTGATAGAAAATGTGCAAAAATCCTGATTAAAATTTCAAAAAATATGGGAACAATATTAGTTTACATAATCAAATCAGGAATATGCATGGCGGCATTTTTTCTGTTTTACAAACTTTTGCTTAGCAACGAAACGTTTCACAAATTCAACCGCGCAGCCTTGTTGGGAATACTGTTTTTGTCAACGGTATTGCCGTTGATAGAAATATCTTCGGCAGAGCGGCAACTTTCGGAAATTCCAGAAAATCTAATACTGATGCTGCAATCAGCCGAGACTTTTTTAAATGCGGAAAGCATGGAACAGTTGCAACAGCCCAAAACCGCAACAATAACATGGATTCATGCAGCACTGTTAATTTATATTGCAGCAGTAATATTGTTGCTTGTTCGCAGTATTTATTCCGCAATAAAACTTTACATACATATAAAAAACGGAAGGCGGCAAACTATTGAAAATAATATTACTGTCATTGTACATCGCAATTGTATTGCGCCTTTCAGCTGGTTTAAATATATTGTTATTTCCGAAAAGGATTTTGAAGAAAACGGAAATGAAATTATTATTCACGAAAAAGCACATATCAAAAAACTTCATTCGATAGATTTACTGATATGTCATATTTACAGCATTACGCAATGGATTAATCCTGTTGCATGGCTGTTCAAGCGCGAACTGCAAACTATTCACGAATACGCAGCCGATGAAACCGTATTAAAAAAAGGCATAAGTGCAAAGCAATATCAAATGTTGCTGATAAAAAAAGCCGTAGGCGCAAAACTTTTTGCGATGGCAAACAATTTTAATAAAAGCAAACTCAAAAAACGTATAAAAATGATGTCAAAAAACAAATCAAATCCTTATGCTAAATTAAAATATTTATATGTATTGCCCATGCTTGTCGCAGCTGTAACTGCATTTGCAAGCCCGCGCGTAAAAACCGAAATGGAAAAAATTTCATCTGTCAGCATTAGCGATTTAATTGCAGAAAATAAAGTCAACAGAAATGAAACCACAGATGATTCGATTAGGGTTACAGTTTTCAATCAATATCAAACGAATGATTCGACAGCCAAATACGATGCTGTGCAAACAGTATCCGTTATCACAATTCCTGACGGAAATTCACAGGATACGGTTTTTGTTTTTACAGAAACGGAAAATGGCAAAAACGTAAATCCCGATGCGTTGATAATTGTTGATGGCGAAATAGTTGACAATATCGGCGATATTGACTCAAGCCGAATAAAAAGTATAAGCGTTATTAAAAAAGGCATAACTGCACAAAAAGATGGCAAAGAAAAAAGGAATGTCATATTCATAGAAACAGGTAAGGATGGAAACAAAAAATCGGCGACACAAGTTTATTCTTCGCTAATGTCTGTTGACCCTAAAAAAAGGCTAACGTATTTTTCCTGCGACACTATTCTTGATTCGGTGAAAAATTATGCGTTTTCTTTTCATTTCAATAATAATGACATGAAAAAAATCAATATGGATTCGCTGTATAAACCACATTTCTATTATTCCAAATCGCAGAACGATTCTTTAACGGATTGGAATTTTTATTCCAAATCGCAGAACGCTTCTTTAAAGGATTGGAATTTTTATTCCAAATCGTGGAATGACTCATTAACGACTTGGAATTTTTATTTGAAATCATGGAACGATTCTGCTGAAAAGATGAATTTTAACCATTATTTCAATTTGGATTCAGATCAATATACAGATGTTTTTGATCCGGGTATATTGATAATAGTAGATGGAAAAGAAATAAAATTTGAGGAATTTGCCAAAATGGGTTCGCAAATAGGAACAATAACTGTTTTGAAAGATGAACAGGCTGTTAAACAATATGGAATAAAAGCTCTGAAAGGAGTAATAATTGTAGAAACAAAAAATAAAAACAAAAATGAAAAATAGCATATTTATTTTGATAATAACGATGAAAAAACTGTCAGTACTGTTAATTTTAAGCATGATTACGATAAATCATGTTTTTGCGCAGGAAATTCCAAATGAATATTACAAACTTGTAAACGAAGCCGATTCTCTGTATGAAGTTGCAGAATACAAAGCGTCGGCGTTTACATATTCAGCCGCAATGCAAAAAATCGGAGGCAAAGCGCTAATACACGACCGATACAACGCAGCCTGCTCTTGGGCTTTGGCAAATTATCCCGATAGCGCTTTTTATCACCTTCACAGGCTGGCTGTCAATAAATACGATTATTATTTGTCAATAATGACAGATTCGGATTTGTATTCGCTGCACAATGATAAACGCTGGAAACCTTTGCTTGAAACAATAAAACAAAATAAAAAAGAAAACAACAGCCAGTTGAATTGCGTAAATAATAAATCAGATAACGAAAAAACGCAAAAACCGCCGCAGGAAATAAAATCTTACAATTTAAACGTAAAAATAAATGTAAAAAACAAAACAGTAGCAGTTGACGGTTTTATTACGATAGATTTTAACAGCGCTGATAGCCTTGATTTGATATTATGGGGAAAAACAAAAATAAATGAAATAAAATATAATGACAAATCTGTCAATTATACTTTTGATATACTTTCAAAATCTCCTGTCATGTATATTCCCGATGGCAAAACGTTGACGCTTATAAATCCTGATAAAGTTACCGAAATAAAATCAATATATTTCAACTACGAATGTAACATGCAAAACGTAGAAGGCTGGGGACGTTCCTTTACCGACCAATGGATAGAATTAGGATACTATACGGCATGGTATCCCGTACATGAAACAAGCCAAAAATTCACCTCATCATTACAAATATCCATTGATGAACCTTATAAAATAAGCGGTTCGGGTATCATTATTCAAAAAGACAATCAATGGGAAATGGCTCAAACATGGGAATCTTTCGACAATATAATTATAGCCTCAAAAAATTTGAAATCTCAAAAAATACAGATTAATAATACAACCATTGAAGTGGTATATACAGATTTTCCGCAATCCGACATTGATTCTGTTTTTATTGAATTTAAAAACGTGTTTGATTTTCACAAAAATATTTACGGACAGTTAAACGAAAATGAAGAATATGCAAAATTTGTTCTTTGCCCAACTGAAGGTGGCGGAGGATACAGTAGAAAAAATTATATTTCTATTAAAACAAGCCGTTTTACTGCCAAATTAGGATATGGAATTGCTCATGAAATGGCGCATTTTTGGTGGAATAATGCAGATGCAAGCACATGGCATGACTGGATAAACGAGGCTTTTGCCGAATACAGCACGTTGCTTTACATAAAAGAAAAAGCAGGATTATATGTTTTCGATTCTTATATTGATGCGTATCGAGTAAATGCGGAATCTTCCTGCCCTGTCTGGAATATTGACAGAGCGATACCTGAAGCCTACACGGCGCTTTATGAAAAAGGCTCGGTATTGCTGTACGATTTGGAACAAAAAATCGGCAAAAAAGCGTTTGCGGAATTTACAAAACACATTTTAAGTCAAAAAATAAAAACAACAGAAGAATTTCTAATGACAGCCCAAAACGACTTGGGTACAGATATAAGTAATTGGATTGAAACCAAATTGAAAATGACAAACTATTAATAAAATAAATTTTACACAACAAAAAATAAAAGGAAAATTATGAAAAGAAAAATTTTAATTACAGCGCTGCTATGCGCAGCTTCGTTACACACTGCGAAATCGCAAACATTACAGGTAATTTACGAAACACAGCCCAAAATGCAGATAAACGCCGATATGCTGGACAAAAATCTTATAGAACAAATTGCGAAAAATTCTAAAACCAAAAGTCTGCTGTGCTACAATAACGGCGAAAGTATTTTAAAACCGATAAAAAAGGAAAACGAAAATGCTTCGAGCGGCATAAACATCAAAATCAATTCGCCCGAAGACGTTACCTATAAAAATCACAATACAAATAAGGAAATATCGTATAAAGACTTCTTCGGAAAAGGATTTTTGATAGAAAGCGAATTGAAAAAAGAAAAATATGAACTCACCGACTCTACAAAAAACATACAGGGATACACATGCACAAAAGCAATATTGAAAAACGGTGAAAAAGAAACGGCGGTATGGTTTTGTCCTAACCTGCCCGTAAAAGACGGTCCTGTTTACACAGGTTTGGATGGACTTGTTTTGGAAATGGTATCCGACAATCTTACTGTTGTTGCAACAGAAATATTGATTGATGCGACGGAAGACTGTCAGATTATCGCTCCAGCCAAAGGCAAAAAAATAAGCAGAGACGAATTTGATAAAATGGTGGAAAAACGTATGAAAGCGCTGGAACAAAGCGATAATTCGGACGGTGGCATGGTGATAAAAATTACAAAATAAACATACTTATTCAATATTATTAAGATGAAAAAAATACTGTTTTTTGCAGCATTATTTATTTGCTGCATGGACGGCTTTGCTCAAAACAACAGCGTAAAAGGTCGCATAACTAATGAAAAAAACGAACCCGCAGGCATGGCTACAGTTTTATTGCGGTCGGCAAAAGATTCGTCTGTCGTAAAATATGCTGCAGGCGACAACAGCGGCTCATACATGCTGTCTCAAATACCAAACGGGCAATACCTTGTTGAAGCGCACTACACGGGATGCTTGCCGCAGCAAATAAAAATAGCGGTTTTCGGCAACAATAATCTTAATGTTGATTTCAAACTGAAAGAAGATATTGCCATTCTTGAAGCGTCAAAAATTACTGCAAATTATAAAGGAATAGAATTCAGCGGCGACACGGTTAGTTACAATCCGCTTGCATACGCCGATGGTTCGGAAGTTACGCTTGGCGAAATGATGAACAAACTTCCCGGAATTAATGTTGACGCATCAGGGAAAGTAACGGCGCAGGGCAAAAACGTAGATGCCGTGCTGATTGAAGGCAGAGATCTGTTTGCAGGCAATACGCAGGTGCCACTGCAAAACCTTCCAGCAAACATAGCCGAAAAGGTTGAAGTTGTAAACAATTACAGCGAATACGATATTATGAAAGGATTTCAGTCGTACGAAAAAACCGCAATAAATGTAAAAGTCAACAAAAGTTTCTGGGAAAAAATCAGCGGAAACATTAGCCTTGCCGGCGGCGTGCAAAATAAATTTTACACAAAAAACAACATCATACGGCTAATGCCTAAATTCATGGCATCTATCACCATGTCGGGAAATAATCTTGGCGAAAGTCTTTTGCAGTTCGATGAATATATTAAAATGAAAGGCGGACTGAATGAATTTTCAACAGGTTCAGGTTCTTTTTCGTTCACGCTTGACGACACGGACGTATCTATTTTGGCATCGGCTGATGCAAATACATACAGCAGCGCAAACAGCCTTGCCGTATTAAATATTTCGGCGCAACCCAGCGAAAAATTAAAAATAAATTCTTACGGACTTTTCAATATATCAAAATTGAAAAATGCAGACGAAAGCCAATATACATATTTCAATGCTTACGGAGACGAACATTATTCCAAATCGACAGGAAACGTGAAACGAAACAAAACAGGCAGCGGATTTTTGAAACTCTCCTACAATCCATCAAAAACATCAACGTACATCTATCAGGGAGTTTTTACCGATGCACTCGCAAAATCAGCATCTGATATTGATAATATTGATTTGTTTACATCTTCGCAAAACAGAAAAAAATCGCTGAATACAACGCATAATTTTACGGCTATCAGAAAAATCAGGGAAAATGTAATCACTGCAAACATGAATTTTATTTACAAAAATACTCCCGCAGAATATTCATTCCAAACGGATTCGCTTTTGCTGCCTGTTGCCATCGAGGCTTACAGCGATTTGTTTCATGTGTTGCAGCAAAACGGCACAAATCAAAAAACGGCAAGCGCCGATTTATCATACATGCACAAACTGAACTCATCGTATTTCATAAAAATTGCGCTCGGAATAAATTATACGCGCAACGGATTTACATCATCGCTTTATGAAAACAGCCCCGACAAGGCAAAAGAACAGATTGCCGATGATAACTTTATAAACGATTCGCATCTTGGATATTTCAATCAAATATTCAACGCAAATATCACAAAAAATCAGGGCGTATTTGGCTTTAAGGCAAGTTTGATTTTGAAAAACCTGAATTTGTATCACAATATAATCGGAATACAGGAAGATAAAAACAAAATCGCCGTAGAACCCGAATTTGAAATTTCAATAAGCCCGAAACAGACGCGCAGATTTTCGATTTCGTACAGAAAAAATACTGCCATTACATCCATCTCAAATCTGGTTTCGGGAATTTATATCAACAGTTTCGACAGTTATGCAAACGGCGGCAGCTTTACAAAACTGTTTGCAGACAACCATTATATTTCTGCAACTTTTCATGATTTCAATCAGTTTTACAATACCCAGTTTTTTATTTTCGGTAATTATGAATTTACGGATATTTCAGCAACAAAAGATTATTACCGCACAGGCTCGTTAAACGAAATGCGCACGGTGGCATCGCCCGATAAATACGGTTTTCGACTTAGCTCATCATTTTCTAAAAAGTTTTTGTTTGCTCCTGTGTCAGTAGATATTAGCATTACGCACAGGCAAAATACATATTCGTATTTCAGCGAAGGCAACCAAATAAAAAACAGAACATCTTCGTCAACCGCCGATTTGAAAATTTTGAGCAGTTACAAAGAAGGATTTAACTTCGAATTAAACGCCGCATTTTTGCGTAATTATTACAAAACAACAATAGCAAACAAACAGGATATACAGCGATATTCGGCGAAAATTTCGTTCAGAAAAAACAATTTTTATATATCCACATCGCTTGCATACGAACACAACAACGCACGCAGAATGATGCAGAATTTTTATTACTGGAACGCGGATATCCGTTATTCTTTTGCCAATAAGAAATACGAACTGCAATTAGTTGGCAACGACATGCTGCATACATCCGACAAACGCTGGCGCGAAATTTCGTACACCGACAATGCTATGATAGAAAGTTTCATGCGCCGTATTCCCGGAAGCATTATTTTGAAATTCAATATCAAAATATAGTTCACAGTTCACAGTTGTTTTCTCAAATTTTAACAAATTAACTCAGACTTCGAGGCTTTTTGCCTCAAGTTTTAAGTTATTTTGTTAAAACTTTAAGTAATTTTGTTAAGCGTTGAAGTAATTTTGTTAAAACTTTAAGTAATTTTGTTAAGCGTTGAAGTAATTTTGTTAAAACTTTAAGTAATTTTGTTAAACGTTGAAGTAATTTTGTTAAAACTTTAAGTAATTTTGTTAAACGTTGAAGTTATTTTGTTAAAACTTTAAGTTATTTTGTTAAAACTTTAAGTAATTTTCTTAAACGTTGAAGTTATTTTCTCAAACGTTGAAGTTATTTTCTCAAACGTTGAAGTAATTTTCTTAAACGTTGAAGTTATTTTGTTAAACGTTGAAGTTATTTTCTCAAACGTTGAAGTTATTTTCTTAAACGTTGAAGTTATTTTCTTAAACGTTGAGGCTTTTAGAAATGACAAATAAATAAGGTATAACAAAAGAAAACATCATTTTGAGATGATTTCCCCGACAAAATAATCACTTATCCGCAATAAACCATATATCACTATCTCGTACCTCATTATTCTTGCTTTTCCGATTAATGATGTAATGCGCGAAGAGTGAAATGAAAAAATAACTTTCAACTATTCACTTATTTCATTATTTTGCTAACTTTGTATCATGAAAAGAATTGAAATTATAAGAGGAGACATCACAAAAATTCAGGCAGATGTGATTGTTAATGCTGCCAACAGTTCGTTGCTGGGCGGCGGAGGCGTGGACGGGGCAATCCATCGCGCCGGAGGTAGATCCATTTTGGACGAATGTAAGCAAATCAGGGCAAAACAGGGCGGTTGTAAAACTGGCGAAGCTGTGATTACAGGAGCGGGAAAATTACCTGCGAAGTTTGTCATTCATACCGTAGGACCTGTGTGGAACGGCGGGCAATACAACGAGCCTCAGCTATTGGCGAATTGCTATCGGAATTCGTTATTGCTTGCTGTGGAAAACAACTGTAAAACCATTGCATTTCCCAACATCAGTACAGGAGTGTACGACTTTCCCAAAGTTGAAGCCGCTGCCATTGCTTATCACACGGTAGCGGACTTTCTTACAGGGAATGATACTGTTGAAAAAGTTATCTTTGTTTGTTTCGATAAAGACAATTACAGGTTGCTGTTAGCGGAAGCAGGCGTTTGACAGTTGAGAATTAATAATGAACGTCATCGCGAGGAGCAGAGCGAAGCGTAGCCAATCCAGAAAAACAACGCAGGGGCGAAAATTTTCGCTCCTGTATTCTCAACTTTTCACTTTCAACGTTTTGTATCCAACTTTAATAAAATGAACAGCATAATTGTAAATGCCCAAAGCGATGAACCGCCGTAACTTAAAAACGGCAAAGGAATACCTATAACAGGTATCAATCCTATTGTCATGCTGACGTTGACGATAAAATGAAAAAATAAAATTCCGAAAGTGCAATATGCAAAAATACGTGTAAAGGCAAATCGCTGCCGCTCGGCAATTATTATTATTCTAAACAGAAGCAAAAGATACAAGGAAATAACAATCAGGCATCCTATAAATCCAAATTCTTCGCCTATCGTGCAAAATATAAAATCGGTGCTTTGCTCGGGAACAAAATTGAATTTTGTTTGCGTTCCCTGCAAAAATCCCTGTCCAAACAAACCTCCTGAACCTATTGCTATTTTCGACTGATGTACGTTGTATCCAGTGCCTTGCAAATCAACTTTCATATTTAGCATATCTTCAATTCTGTCTTTTTGGTGCTGTTTGAGAAAATTGTTAAATACATAATCAACCGAAAAACTTATAAATACTGATGAGAAAAAAAAGATTGCAACGAAAAGCAGTTTTGAAATGCGTCCTTTGTATGATATTAAAAGTATTGATAAAAATATTGCAGCATAAATTAAAATCAGATATTGCGTTTCCATCTTAATATCGGCTTCATTGCGTATAAACACTGCAAATATCAGTCCTATGAAAAATACGAATGTAATTTTTATGCTTTTCCACAAAATATTAAAGTTAAGTATAATATATATCAACATTGACAGCGCCGTAAGGATGCAAATGGTTTCAAATGCAGGCAGCAGTAATGATACTATAAAAAGGATGGAAAGATATAGCAGCCCTATAATTATCCATCCGCTCATGCCTTCGCGGTACAGCATAATCATAAATGACGAAAATACCAGCGCCGAACCTGTATCTTTTTGCATTAAAATCAATCCTATGGGCGCAATAAAAATTATCAGCATTTTGATAATATTAGTCATCGAATTTATTTTGAATCCGTGTTCGCTTATTACGTAAGCTGCCATTAATGCTGTGGCGATTTTCATAAATTCGGCAGGTTGAATACGTATCGAGCCTATCGACAGCCACGACCGCGAACCGTTGACTTCAAGTCCCGAAACCAGAACAAAAATTAACAGGCACAAAGTAAGCAGATACAGAGGAATGGACAGTACTGTAAATATTTTTATATCCAGACAAAGTATGAAAAGTGCAATAACAAAGGCTGTGGCAATCCATATTATTTGCATTCCGTAGCGTTGCGACATGTCAAAGATGCTGGGGTGTTCGTTATTGTAAACAGATGAATAAATGCAAATCAATCCTGCGCAAACAAGGATTAAGTAAACTGTGATTGTTTTCCAGTCAAGGGTTTGCAATATATTTTGTTGTCTGTTCATTATTGGATTTTGATTTTATTGAGCAAATTTGCATTAATAATTCGCTCTTCTTCGTATGGTCGTGTGATTGTGCCGCTAATATATTTTTCTACAATAAGACTTGCGATAGGCGCTGCCCAAGTTGCGCCGAAACCTGCATTTTCTACATATACGGCAACGGCAATTTTAGGATTTTTACGTGGTGCAAAACAGGCAAATGTAGAATGGTCTTCACCGTGCGGATTTTCTGCTGTTCCTGTTTTTCCGCAAATATCAAGCCCCTGTACGTAAGCGCGTCCTGCGGTATTGCCCATTCCCATAGCGTTTACCGCCATATACATTCCGTCTATCACTTTTTCATAATTTACGGTGTCAACCATTGTGTAGCGTTTTTGCGTAAATTTTGCATCAATTCCTTTGCCATCAATATCTTTTATTGTGTGTGGTATATAATAGTGTCCGCGGTTTGCAATTGTTGCCATAAAGTTTGCAATCTGTAATGGCGTGCAGCCTGTTTCGCCCTGACCTATTGCAAGAGATATTATAGACAATGATTTCCATCGGTTTTTTCCGTGCAGGTCGTCGTATGTTGTTGTAGTTGGTATCCGTCCGTTCTTTTCTCCGTACAAATCGCTGTCGAGTTTTCGTCCGAAACCAAACGACATGCAATATTCCATCCATTTATCAAACGAATCGTATATGTTTTCGTATTCAGGATTGTCTATAATGCTGCGAAAAACATGGCAGTAATATGCATTGCACGACATCATTAGCGACTGTGTCATGTTAATAGGCGAATGATGCGAATGGCAGGCTACGCTTCTGCCCACGTGATAGCCCATAGCGCATGAATAGTAAGTGTCGGGCGTGAGCACATTTTCCTGTAAACCGATAAGCGCATTTGCAACTTTAAAAACCGAACCCGGCGGATATGATGACATTATTGCTCTGTTGAAAAGAGGTTTGTAACTATCTGCTACAAGTTTTTTGTAATTGTTTACTCTGTTTTCTTCATCAAGCAAACTCGGGTCGAAACATGGGCTTGAGATTAATGCAAGTATTTCTCCTGTTGATGGTTCTATGGCAACAATACTGCCTATTTTGTTTTGCATCAGTTTTTCGCCATAATTTTGCAATGCCGAATCTATGGTGCAAATCAAATCCAGTCCGGCAACTGCCATCGAATCTTCTGCGCCGCTTTTATAACGATCCTGTATTCTGTTTAACACATCTCGAGTATAAATTGCCACGCCTTTTTGTCCGCGCAATTCATTTTCGTATCGAGCTTCAATTCCGTTTTTTCCTATAAAATCGCCCTGTTGATAATAATTATCGCTGGCAATATCATTTTTATCAACTTCGGTTATATATCCGAGCAGATTGGCAGCTGATTTTGTAGCATATTTTCGGGCTGTGTAGGCTCGCGTGTAAAATCCGGGAAATTTGTACGATTTTTCCTGAAATTTTGTATATGCATCTATGCTAATGTGCTTTACTATTGGCGTCTGTTGATAATTAGCGATTCCTTTGTTTTTGTATTTTTTTGCTAATTCGGTTAGCGACTGTTTTATAAAGTTTTCGGTTACGTTTAGGATTTTACAAAGTTCCAAAGTGTCAAAACTGCTGATTTCGCGCGGGATTACAGTAATATCGTACATGGTTTGATTTGATACCAGAATGTTTTTGTGTCGGTCGTATATTAAGCCGCGTGCAGGATATTGAGTTTGATAATACAGAGCATTGCGTTTTGCGGTTTGTTTGTATTCATCATTTATAACCTGCATGTAAAACAGTTTTGCAATAATAATGAAAACCGCCAAACATGTTGCAAACAAAACTATCTTATTTTTATTTTCAATTTCCCGCATTTTACTTTAATTTTATTCGGATTATTGTATATTACGTTTCATATCTCCGTTAAAAAGAAGTTTTATTAATATTATAAATATTGTAGAGATGATAGAACTGATTAATATTCGTACAAAAGTGAATATAAAATTATCTATTGTTAATGTTTCGAGCAAAAACAGTATAAAATGATGCATAAATACAAATAGAAAAGCATACAGCACAAATATTTTCAATTTTATGTACATTGCTGTTGACGTGGATATGCTTTCGTAGTCTGCTCTGGGTATTGTGATTTTTATAATAAAATTGCGGCAAAAAGCCGCTGCTGTACAGGCGGCGGCATGTGCGCCCAAAATGCCTGATGAAATTACATCAACGCTGAATCCAAGTACGAATGATACAAGTATGACAGCCGCAGGATACATGTTAAACGGCAAAATCAAAATCAAAAATATATATATGTATGGCGACAAAAAATGTATGAACTGTATATTATTGAACAGAAATTCCTGCAATAATACCAGACAGATAAACCATAACGAATATTTCACAAAATCATTCATCGCTCAATAGTGTATTTATTTCATCCTTATCGTGAATATCAACAACATAAACATTTTGCAACAATTTCATATTTTGAATTAGCTTTACATCTATTTCATAAAAAATGCCATCTTTTATATTGATTTTTTCTACCGTTCCTATTAAAATATTTTCGGGGAAAACTCCCGAATGCTGATTTGTGGTTACCGTGTCGCCAACTGCAACATCGCTTTGCTGCATAATGTCGTGAAGCTGTACGTGATTAATATTTACTCCGTTCCATGATATTGTTCCGTAGTTGCCTGTACGTTTCAATTTGCCGCTGAACTTTATAAATCCTGTATTCAGTATTGATACTGCCGACGAATAATTTGGCGAAGTTTTTACAATCATTCCTATCAACTTTCCGTCGCTCGAAATTACTCCCATTTCGGAGCGTACGCCTTGTTTGCTGCCTATGTTCAGTATTATGAAATTTTGTTGTTTGTTTGTAGAATTTCGGATTATTTTTGCCGTCTTGTATGTATAAGCCGGACGGTTCACAACATTCCGTACTGTTCCGCTGCGTATGGTGTCGCTGTTTATATAATAATTCAGTTTGTTGTGCAGTTCAAGATTTTCGGCAATCAATTTTTTATTTTCTTCTTTCAGAGTAAAATATTGTTTTATACCTGCATATTTTGCATATATACTTCCTTTAACACTGTCAACATAAGCTGCAAACTGTGTTTTTTGATAATTTGAATTATTGAATATCAAAATAATGGCTATAGATTCAAGTATCAAAAACAGAATTGTTGTTCGGTAACGAATCAAAAAACGAAGTATTGATGCCATTATGTTTTATTTTTATTTACATCAAAAACGGAAGTTTTTCTATATTTTTCAATGCCAGACCTGTTCCGCGAGCAACAGCTCTAAGCGGATCTTCGGAAACAATAAATGGAATGCCTATTTTTTTACTGAATCTTTTATCCAGTCCTTTCAGTAAAGCGCCGCCGCCTGTAAGATGAATACCGTTTGATACTACATCTGCATACAGTTCGGGCGGCATTTGTTCTAAAACATTTATGATTGCTGTTTCGAGCCTTGCTATTGATTTGTCAAGCGCCATTGCTATTTTTTGATATGATACTCCGATTTCAAGAGGTAAATTTGTAATAATATTAGGACCTCTAACTATATATTCTGCCGGCGGATTTTCCAGTTCGGTAAGAGCGGAGCCTACGGCAATTTTAATATCTTCGGCTGTGCGTTCGCCTATTCGCACACTAAATTCCTGACGCATAAATTCTTTAATATCGTTTGTAAAAACATCGCCTGCTGTGCGGATACTTTCGCCGCAAACAATGCCGCCGAGTGAAATAACGGCAATTTCGCTTGTACCTCCGCCAATATCAATCACCATGTTGCCTGTAGGCGCCATCACGTCAAGTCCTATTCCCAAAGCTGCCGCCATTGGTTCGTAGATAAGATAAACTCCGCGTCCGCCTGCATTTTCGGCAGAATCGCGAACTGCGCGTCTTTCTACTTCTGTGCTTCCCGATGGAATTCCTATAACTATTTTTATTGTAGGTTGCAGCCAGCGGTGTTTATTGTTTATCATTTTTATCATTCCGCGAATCATCATTTCTGCAGCGTCAAAATCTGCGATTACTCCATCCCGTAGAGGTCGTATCACTTTAATGCCTTCATGTTCGCGTCCTTGCATTTGTCGAGCCGCATGTCCAAGCGCTTTCAGTTTTCCTGTTTGCTTGTCAATAGCAACTATTGAAGGTTCATCTACAACAATTCTGTCGTTTGAGATAATAAGAGTGTTGGCTGTTCCCAAGTCCATAGCCAAATCTTGTGTAAGTAACGAAAATGCCATTTCCTTATATTTTTTAATATTTATTTTATTTTATTTATATTTTAATTTAATGTCTGAAATGTCGTATGCCTGTTGATATCATTGCAACATTGTTTTTGTTGCAATAATCAACCGACTCATTGTCTCGGAGTGAACCGCCCGGCTGTATCACTGCGTTTATTCCTGCTTCATGTGCAATTTGCACGCAATCGGCAAAAGGGAAAAATGCATCTGATGCCATGACTGCGCCGGTAAGCGGCAAATCGAAACTTTTGGCTTTTGCTATTGCCTGCTTCAGTGAATCAACTCTTGATGTTTGTCCCATGCCGCTTGCCAAAAGCATACGATTTTTTGCAAGTACAATCGCATTTGATTTTGAATGTTTTACTAATTTATTGGCAAAAACTAAATCTTTCATTTGTGTTTCATCTGGCTTTATGTCTGTCATAAAACCAATATTTTGGATTCCGCCTGTGCAGTTATCTCTGTCTTGCTCTACAACTCCATTCAACACTGTTCTAAACTGTTTCTGCGGAAGCATGAACTGTTTTTGCTGTAAAATTATTCTGTTTTTCTTTGATTTCAGTATATTTAAAGCATTCGTTGTAAAATCGGGAGCAATGATTACTTCAAAAAATATTTTGCTGATTTCTTCAGCACAGGTTTCATCAACAGTTCTGTTTGTAATTATCACGCCTCCGAATGCCGATACTGGATCTGCCTGCAATGCAAGTTTCCATGCTTCGGTCATATCATTGCGAGATGCACAGCCGCAAGCATTATTGTGTTTCAATATTGCAAAAGTCGGCTCATCAAATTCGTTTATTAAATTTATTGCAGAATCTGTGTCCAGCAGATTGTTATATGATATTTCCTTTCCGTGCATCTGGCTGAAAACTTCGTCAGTATTTCCGAAAAACGATGCTTGCTGATGTGGATTTTCACCATATCGCAATTGATTTGCATGTTCAATACTTTGTTTGAAAACATTTATCTTTTGTTGCTGGTTGAAATATTTGAATATTTCTGTATCGTAATGCGATGAAATATTGAAAGCTTCGGCTGCAAAATATTTACGCTGAGCAAGTGTGGTTTCTCCCTGCTGCTCAATTAATATTTTATTGAAATAATCATACTGCTTTCGCGATGAGATGACAAGTACATCATTGAAATTTTTGGCGGCGGCGCGAATCAGTGATATTCCGCCGATGTCTATTTTTTCTATCAATTCATTTTCGGCGACATTCTGTTTAAGAGTTTCTTCAAACGGATATAAATCAACAATCACTAAATCAATATTAGGAATGTTGTATTGCGTTAATTCTTCAATATCTTTTGCATTATTGCGTCTGTATAAAATTCCTCCAAAAATTTTCGGGTGCAGTGTTTTTACCCGTCCTCCAAAAATTGATGGATATAATGTCAAACCTTCAACAGTTTGAACGTTGATTCCCGAGTTTTTTATAAAATCGTAAGTGCCACCAGTCGAATAAATTTTTACCCCAAATTCGTTTAGTTTTTTTACTATTTCGTAAAGTCCATTTTTGTCGAATACAGATATTAATGCTGTATTAATCTTTAATTTTATATCATTCATCTAACTTAATATACTGATTATATATTGCATATACTTGTTAAAACATTTTTTTTATTATTTTCGACTATAAAGGTAATAATTTTTTTGTCAAACAAATATAAAAAATGAAATAAATTATTTAAAATTTATCAAAATTACGGCAACAATTAAATTTAATATATTGAAATACAGAACTATATTTTTTATTCACTAATTTATGTTATTCAGGTGCATAATCTTTGATAGTCTTACTCTATATTGTATAATGGCTGAGTTTTATAAAAATTTAAATATTTAACATTTTAAATATCCAATCTCTATTTATATATTATTTGGGCGCTATTTTATAGAGAATAAAGGCGACTATTGCAAAAAGCATATTGGGAATCCATATAGCAATGCCTGCCGAAGTCAATCCGCCCTGTACAAACATTTTGCAGAATTGCATGAACAATATATAAGTAAATCCCAAACCTATTCCCAAGCCTACGTGTAAACCGATTCCGCCGCGCACTTTTCGCGACGAAAGCGACACGCCAATTAAAGTAAGAATAAATGTAGAAAACGGCATTGCTACTCGCTGATGCTGTTCAATCAAAATGATACTGGTATTGCCTGCGCCGCGCAAAACCTGCTGCTGATAGTAATTGCGCAATTCAAAAAAATCCATTGCTTCAACCACATTGTCGCGCGAAGCAAGATCAGCATAATTCAAATTTATTACCGTATCCAAGTCGTAGCCTTTTATAATCGAATCCTGTCCTGTTTCGCTAATTATGCGGATAAAATATTCGTGAACATGCCACGAACCTTTAACTGTGTCATATTGTGCATAATCAGACATGAGTTTGGATTTTAATTCGCCGTTGTCAAGTTTTTCCAGCGAAAATTTTTGCGCTACTCTTCCAAACGTATTAAACGATGACATATATACATACTCGTTTTTATTAAGTTGAAAATGTATATTATTATCGTTGTTGACGTACGCCCTGCGAATATATGTGTTCTCAAAATTCTGTCGTATTTTTGTAGATGGAGGAATTATAAACAGGTTCAGCACAAGGCTGAATGTAGCCAGTATGAATGCAGATATAAAATAAGGATATAAAAGCCGTTTGAAACTTACTCCGCTCGAAAGTATAGCCACTATTTCCGTGCTGGATGCCATTTTAGACGTGAAAAATATCACGGTGATGAATACAAACAAAGGCGAAAACAGACTTGCATAATAGGGTATCAATCGTAAATAATAATCAAAAATAATGGCTGACAGGGGAACATTATTTATAAACTTTTCGATTTTTTCGCTCATGTCGAAAACAACGATGATACATATAATCAATAATAATGCAAAAAAATACGTACCAATAAATTTACGTATTATATACCTGTCTAATATTTTAAGTTTACCGTTTACTTTCATAATTTTTTGAGCCTGCAAAGATATGCTTTTCTTTCAAAAATAGCAAAATAGGATAAGAAAAATTAGTATTATATTCTCTCTACAAATTAATTGCACAAATAGTTTTGAGAGTTGGATTTGGTTTAAGCATTTTGGAAAACAGCCTCCAGAATTTTCCAATTCGTTCATACATAGTTGAAATATACGATTGTGTGTGATATTTTTTCGCATATATCACCAGACTCGCTCAACAGGGTTTAAATCAGGCGAATAAGGAGGAAGATAGCGTATTTCCAAGTTGCGATGTATATCCAAAAGTCCTTTCAGTCTTTTTGCGTGATGAAAGCGAACGTTATCTACATACATGATTATCTTACTTTTATCTCTATATGTAGCAAGTACCTTCTTCAAATGCTTTTTGAATGTTAAATAATTTCCCTTTTTTTCAAAGTTAACAGTCAACTGCCCTGTAATCGGGTTCACGCTGCAAATCCTGTAACTCGTTCTTTTTGTTTTTGTTTGCAGGCTATTTGTGGCTGTTCACCAACCGGCGCCCATGTATAAGAAAGCGTGGCAGTATTGCTCAGAGAGAATTCGTCTTGAAATAAAATAACTGTGTCATTGCTGTTTACGCATTGGTCTAAAGTTTTTTTATATCTGTTTTGGCTTGTTCACGCTGTTGTTCATTCCGCGCGGGAAAAAATCCACGCGCCTTCTGATAACTGAACCCAAGTGAGTGCATTATCCGATAAACCTTGGCTAACATGTATTCAACCTCATAATGTTTTGATATAAAGTCCTTAACCAAAGCAGCCGACCAGTTCGCTGTATTGTAACCATGTTGTTCCGGACTGTCCAACAATACGGATTGCAACTCATATAGATGATTTTCCGTCAGTTTACGAGGACGACCGCTACGGGCTTTATCCAATAAACCCTGCGTCCCTTCTGCATCAAAACGGTTTATCCAATTACGAATCTGTTTGAAGCTTACGTTGTACA
>JAISNL010000173.1 GCA_031276235.1 Prevotellaceae bacterium
GACAAATCCGGTAAATTTCAATTACATAAAAATGTTGACACTGCCATAAAACGTTTAATATTCAATTATATCGGTTATCAAACGAAGACAATAAATGTAACTGACGGAAACGTTGGCGAAATCATGCTTTTGCCAGAAGCGCAATCGCTTGCTGAATCTGTTGTTATTGGCAATAATACAACATTTAAGAATGGCAAACGCATAGTTACTCCCACTGCCGAACAAATAGAAAAATCGCCCAACGGTTTTTTCTTGCTTGATAATTTTGATTTTCCACGTTTGGATGTTGATATTGTAAAAAAGACTATTTCGGTTCTTGGTGGAGGCGATGTTGTAATGCTCATAAACGGACGCGAAGCTAACAACTATGAAATACTAGGGATAGACCCCAAAAACATAATAAATGTTGAATATTCTGATATCCCATCAGCACGTTTTTCAAGCGCATCTGTAATACTTAATTTTATTGTAAAACAGGTAGAAAAAGGAGGTATGTTTCTTACCGATTTCACAAATGGATTAACAGTAGTTTATGGTGAAGATTATTTTTATTCAAAATTTTATAATGGTGCATCTCAATTTTCGATATGGTATATGCCGCAATTCAGAGATTTTAAATCGCAATGGAGAGAAAATGAAGAAACATTTTATCTGTCAGACAAAACAATACAGCGTAAAGAATTAGGCAAAGATGCGCGTTTAAGATATTTGGTTAATAATATAGACTTTACATATAACTATTTTAAAAACAACCGGATATTTGATGTGTCTCTTGCAAGCAGAATTGAAAATTATCCTGACAATAATTTCAAAAGCAAATTGTTTACAAATACGAGTGTTGATACGCTATTTATGACGGATAATTCACGAAATACAGCATTTATGCCTCGCCTACGGCTTTATTATCAAGAGCCTTTGGGCGAACATCAAATGTTGTATGCAAATCTTTCAGGTACTTATGCTAAACGAAATTATAAACGCGATTACAAAGAAATGCTTAACGACAACACAGTAGAAAATTATTTTTATTCGGATGTTGACGAAAAACAACAGGCATATAATGCATCGCTATCGTATGAAAATAATATTGAGATGGGAGAATCAGGTTGGACAATGACTTTTGATGCGACATTAAAACATAGTTACATTACAACCAAAAATATTTATAACAATGCAGTAAAAAATGCAACTAACAAAATTGATGTGAATAGAAGTGAATTGTCCGCAACTTTTTCTCTTGCAAAAGAAAAATCGTATATTGATGTTGTCTCTTCACTATATAGAAACTCCAATATTGTAAGTGATATAGACAATACAAAATATAATTTATATGTGGGTTTTTCCGGTCAATATGCCTTTTCGAAAACAAGCAGTATATGGTCTAGTATTATGATTTCGTATAACAGAAATCCATCTTTATCTGATTTAAGCAATGTTGACCAGTTTATTGATTCTTTGCAAATTCGTAGAGGAAATCCTAATTTAGTAAATCCCAAATATTATCAAAGCAGACTTCGTTATGATTTTGAAACAACAAAACTATATTTGTCGCTTGAAGTAAAATATGAATATACAGCAAAACCTGTCATGGAAAATTCTTTTTTAGAAGATAAGTATATTATACGAACGGTTGAAAATCATAAAAGTTTTCATGAATTAGCATCCATTTTTTATATAAATACAAAAAAATTGTGGAATTTTATATCTCTTACACTTTGTGCTGGTACTGCACGAAATTTAAGTTACGGTAACACATATAAACATACAAATACATTTTTCTTTTTATGGAGCAAAGTCAACATTAGTTATAAAAAATGGCAATTAGCATATAATTTTTATCATAAGTCGGGTGATTCGTTTTGGGGTGAAACTTTAAACCGTAACGAAGGCGGCGATAGAATAACTCTATATTATGTTCATCCAAAATTTTACGTAGGAATTGGATGTTTCGACCCGTTTACAACTTCTACCCTTTCAAGTGCAACAATTAATCATTCCAATGTTGCACCTTATAGTCGTTATCAACATATAAGTGATTTCAAGAGAGGAAAAGGATTTTTTATAAGATTAGGAAAAACATTCCGCTGGGGCAAACAAAAAGATGATATAAATATTAATGCAAATGACGAAAAAATAGAATCGGCAATATTAAAAGGAAATAAATAAATACATTTAATAAACAAAAATGAAATTCATCAAGCAGCAAGATGCAATGGATTGCGGAGCAACCTGTTTGCAAATGATAGCGCAGCATTACGGTCGTACGTATTCGATAGAAACATTACGTACTTATTCTTATATTGCAAAAGATGGAGTTTCGCTGCTGGGCATAAGCAAAGCTGCAGAACGCACAGGCTTTCGCACCATTGGCGGGCGTTTAACATTTGATGCGCTTGCACAAAAAGCAATATTGCCATGCATAGTGCATTGGGATCAAAATCATTTTGTTGTTGTATATAAAATAAAAAAGAAGCGCGGAAAATACATAGTTTATGTTGCCAATCCGGGTAGCGGATTGCTTCAATATTCGCAGGATGAGTTTTGCGAACACTGGTTAAGCGCCAAAACCAACGGCGAAGACAAAGGAATTGCCTTACTGCTTGAGCCTGTCAACGCTTTTTATGAAAATAAGGGAGAAGTTGTAACCACAAAAAAAATAAAATTTTTATCCAAATATTTTATCAAATACAAACGTTTTTTTGTTCAACTTGTACTTGGATTGCTGTTTGGCAGTTTGCTGCAGCTTGTATTTCCTTTTCTCACACAGGCAATTGTTGATACAGGTATTGCAGGTAAGGATTTAAGTTTTATCTGGCTTGTGCTGATTGCTCAACTCATGCTGCTGTTTAGCCGCACTGTAATTGATTTTATACGCCGTCGCATATTGTTGCACATAAGTACGCGCATAAATATTTCATTAATATCGGATTTTCTGATAAAACTAATGAAATTGCCAATGAACTTTTTTGATACCAAACTTCTTGGCGATTTGCTGCAGCGTATTGACGACCATAACCGTATAGAACGTTTTCTTACGGCACAAACCTTAAGTCTTTTATTTTCGGTATTCGGATTTATTATTTTCGGTGCGGTACTGTTTATATACAGCATCAAAATATTTTCGGTTTTTCTTGCAGGCAGTATTTTATACGGCGTATGGATTATGGTTTTTCTAAAAAAACGCAGGATATTGGATTATAAATATTTTGAACAGCAGGCAAAAAACCGTAATGTTGTATATCAACTTATAACAGGCATGCAGGAAATAAAACTTCA
This sequence comes from Prevotellaceae bacterium, assembly GCA_031276235.1. GTDB lineage: Bacteria > Bacteroidota > Bacteroidia > Bacteroidales > UBA932 > JAIRKV01. Next base: position 3,277 of record JAISNL010000173.1, read on the forward strand.
AGGCTGCGAGCAGCGCAAACGGTGGGAATGGGAAGATGTGCAAGCCGATTTGTTTGATGTAAATATGCAGTCGCTGTCGCTGCAGCAAAACGAAGAGGCAGGAAGCATTTGTATTAACGAATTAAAAAACACAATAATTACAGTACTTGCGGCAGCATCGGTTATCAGCGGAGAACTCACGCTCGGCATGATGCTTGCCGTACAGTATATTATCGGTCAACTCAACAGTCCTGTAGAACAAATAATGAGTTTTGCATACCAGTGGCAGGATGTAAACATAAGCCTTGAGCGAATGACCGAAATACATACGCGCAAAAACGAAGAAAATGAATGCCGAAATATAATTGAAATAAAAAATAACGAAATTTCAATTAAAAATCTTTGTTTCAAATATGATGGCGCACGCTCCGATTATGTTCTTAAAAATATAAATATAAAAATACCGCAGTCAAAAATTACGGCTATTGTAGGCTCAAGCGGAAGCGGTAAAACTACGCTTGTAAAACTTCTTTTGGGCTATTACAGCCCCAACGAAGGCAACATAATTGTTGGCGGCGATAATCTTGAAGATATTAATCTCACATGGTGGCGCAAAGAATGTGGCGCAGTAATGCAGGATGGATATATATTTTCCGAATCTGTTGCACGCAACATTGCCGCTTCTGACGAAGAAATAGATGTGAATCGACTGCGCGAGGCAGCGCAAATTGCCAATATCGCCGATTATATCGAAGCTTTGCCATTGGGATATAACACGATTATAGGTCAGGACGGACAGGGAATAAGTCAGGGACAGCGACAACGCATACTTATTGCGCGGGCAGTTTATAAAAATCCGCAATTTTTGTTTTTTGATGAAGCGACAAACGCTTTGGACGCACATAACGAAAAAATCATAGTAGAAAATCTTAACAGGTTTTACAAAGATAAAACCGTCATAGTTGTAGCGCATCGATTGAGTACCGTAAAAAATGCAGACCTGATAATAGTTTTGGATAAAGGCGAAATTGCAGAATACGGAACACACGAAAAATTGACCTCAAGTAGAGGGAAATATTATGAATTAGTGAAAAACCAGTTGGAATTAGGCAATTAACTTATGAACAGTGAAAAGAAAAACATAGAATTGCGAAGCGAAAAAGTACGAAATATCATAGGTAAAGTTCCCCCTGTCTTTATTCGCTATGGTATTGGCATTGTTGCCGTAAGCTTGCTTGTGCTGTTCGTTATATCAATTATTATTCCATATCGTGAAACCGTAAAATTATCAATAACCGTTCACTCCAAACCAAATGCAGACCTGATAAAATCAACACATTCGGGAACAGTTATAATTGACACTTCAGGTTCGCAAAAAGACAGTGTACAGGCTTACTTGCAAACGGCAAACAGCATTGATACAATTTGCAAATGCGCTGTAAAAAATATTTTATTTTCGGTAAACAATAAACAGTTTGTATCTGAAAATGAAATTCTTTTTATAGTAAATTCTACGGATAATTACGAAATATTCGGAATAGCAGATATTACAAAAGATGACACAAAAAAAATACATAAAGGGCAAACAGTAAATATTATTGCTGATGACATGAATGTTGAAGGTACGGTGTCCGATATATACGCAATTAATCCTGAACAAACCAGATACAGATTAAAAATTAACATATCAGTTCCGAATAACATGTATTTTGATTCAAAATATCAAGGCATTATTACAGTGTCGGAAAAAAGTTTATTTCTGAAAATATTCGGTAAATAATAATTAGCAGTTTTTTACCATTAAAGTTGTTTATTAATAATAAATTGCAAATTTAAATTAACAGAAAAAACTTGTTATCTTATAAATCTTGTTTGTAAGGAACGACTAATGATTTATTAGTAATAGCATCTAAATTTAAACAGTTTCTAAATGAACGCAGCCCAGAGATAAACTTCAAGCGGTATAAATTTGTTCGCAAATTGTTTATTCCTATAAATTTTATTCATAAGGAAATGACTGAATATTTTTTGAAGACTCTACTCTATATTAGCGCAGCGTCTTTTTGTCTGTATGCTCACGAATTTTGAAAATATAATGTAAATTTGCCGCCAAAATAAAATTACAAAATTAAAGATGGCATTAATCAGATCGGTCAGAGGATTTGACCCCAAAATAGGAAAAGGATGTTTTATTGCCGAAACAGCCGTAATTATAGGAGATGTTGCAATAGGCGATGATTGCAGCATTTGGTACGGTACGGTTTTGCGCGGCGATGTAAACACAATAATTGTCGGCAACAGAGTAAATATTCAGGATGGAGCTGTACTCCACACACTTTACCAGCGTTCAATTGTAGAAATAGGCGACGATGTTTCAATCGGTCATAATGCAATAATTCACGGAGCAAAAGTAGGCAACAACGTGCTTGTAGGAATGGGCGCTATTCTGATGGATAATGCCGTCATTGCCGACAATACAATAATTGCCGCAGGAGCGCTTGTGCTAAGCAATGCCGTACTCGAATCAGGAGTGTATGCAGGACTTCCTGCAAAGAAAGTAAAAGATGCAGATGAGCAAACAATAGAAATGGCGCGAAAAAATGCAGCAGGATACCTTATGTACAAGGAATGGTTTCTGTAAATTGAAATCAGTTGAAAGTTGAAAAAAGCGCAAAATATATAAAAAAGAGTAGATTAAATGAATTTAACTTGAATTTGTTCAACACGATTTTTGAGCAGAACACGTTCCTGCAATGACGAAAAATCAATTGACAGTTGAAAGTCATTTTTTTATTTTTCTCTTCACTTTTCGCTTTTCGGGATTGCTTCGTCATTTCATTCCTCGCAATGACGCGGTGTGTGGTTGGTTCGTCGATGGGTGAAGCAATCCAGAGAAGTGAAAAAAACAACTCACAACTCTAATCAATTATTTGAAAAGTTCAGACAAATTTTATGAGTTGACGGATTTTTCGTTTTTTATTAATACCTTTGCCATTCAAATTTATATGAATAATAATTGAATGAATTTTGTAGAAGAATTAAAATGGCGCGGAATGATTCAGGATATCATGCCGGGTACGGAAGAACAATTAAACAAAGAAATCACAACGGCTTATCTTGGAATTGACCCTACGGCAGACTCGTTGCACATTGGTCATCTTTGCGGCGTAATGATGTTGCGGCATTTTCAGCGTTGCGGGCATAAGCCCATAGCGCTCATAGGCGGAGCAACAGGTATGATTGGCGACCCTTCAGGAAAATCAACAGAGCGCAATTTGCTTGACGAAAAAACTTTGCAGCACAACCAATCTGCAATAAAAAAACAGCTTTCCAAGTTTCTCGATTTTGAAAGAAGTACAGCCAATGCCGCCGAAACAGTTAACAATTATGAATGGATGAAAAATTTTTCGTTCCTTGATTTTGTTCGCGATGTCGGAAAACATATTACCGTGAATTACATGATGGCAAAAGATTCGGTAAAAAAACGCCTCAATGGAGAAACTCGCGATGGCTTGTCGTTTACCGAATTTACATATCAGCTTTTGCAGGCTTATGATTTCTTATATCTGCATACGCACAAAAACTGCAAACTGCAAATGGGCGGAAGCGACCAGTGGGGAAATATTACAACAGGAACAGAACTTATTCGCCGAACAGCAGGAGGCGAAGCTTTTGCGCTTACCTGCCCGCTGATAACCAAAGCAGATGGCGGCAAATTCGGCAAAACCGAAAGCGGAAACATTTGGCTGGATGCCCGTTATACATCGCCCTACAAATTTTACCAATTTTGGCTGAACGTGAGCGATGAAGATGCAAAACGATATATTAAAATATTCACCCTGATTGACAAAACAGAAATAGAAAAACTTGCAGCCGAACAGGATGCTATGCCGCATCTGAGAATTTTGCAAAAACGGCTTGCAAAAGAAGTAACATGTATGGTTCATTCCGAAAACGATTACAATGCTGCGGTAGAAGCCTCGCAAATTCTGTTTGGAAAATCAACTTTTGAATCACTCGCAAAACTCGATGAACAAACATTTTTAACCGTTTTCGAGGGAGTGCCTCAGTACGAAATATCACACTCAATAATAGACGAACAAACAAACATCGTAGAACTGCTCGCTACAGCCACAAATATTTTTGCATCCAAAGGCGAAGTGCGCAAACTTGTCGCAGGCGGAGGCTTGAGCATAAATAAACAAAAAATAGAAAATACAGACAAAGCAATCACCGAAAACGATTTGTTGAATAAAAAATATATTCTGATACAGAAAGGTAAAAAAGATTATTATATCATAAAAATATGTTGAAATTGCCTGTATTGCAAAAAAAACAGTAAATTTGACGCTTGAAAAATAAAAAGATAAAAAAATGTTTATACGAATAACACGACTTTTACTGATAATAATTATTTCGATGTTTTTGGGAATGTGCATCGTTTGGCTGGTTATGTATATCGCCGAAGACAAACATTCTTTAATAATGCTGAAGATAGCAATATTCGGCTCTTTAATATTGATAGCGGCAATTCTGATATTGCAGTTATGGGAAAATCGCAAACGCAAAAAAGAACAGGAAAAAATTATAAAACAACAGAAAGCAGAACAATTTAATAACGATACGGTTTAAATAAATTTAATAACAATATTATCAAAAACTCAAAAATGGATACAAAAAAATTAGTTGTAGGAATAGATATAGGCGGTACAAATACTAAATTCGGCATGGTTGACCGCATTGGAAACATATATGTTGAAGAAAATATTTCGACTCCTTTTTACAGCGACTTCGACGATTACATCAACGCATTGAAAGATGTGATAACAAAACTCGAAAGCAATGTTGCCGATGCCGAAATTATAGGAATTGGCATTGGAGCGCCCAACGGCAACCATAATAACGGAACAATAGCGCTGGCAGCAAATTTGCCATGGAAGGGAATTTTGCCAATAGTGGCAAAACTGCAAAAATTTTTCCCAAACACATGCGTAATACTTGACAACGATGCAAATGCCGCAGCTATTGGCGAAATGATTTATGGCGGAGCGGCAAAAATGCGCGATTTCCTTTTCGTTACACTTGGAACGGGAGTTGGAAGCGGATTTGTTGCCAACGGCGAAATGATTTACGGATACGATGGACTTGCAGGCGAACTGGGACATGTGATAGTAGAAAAAAACGGACGGCAATGCGGCTGCGGACGTTACGGATGCCTTGAAACCTATACCTCGGCAGTAGGCATAAAACGCACAGTATCGGAACTTTTGGCAAAAAGCAATGAAGACAGCATCTTCCGCCATAAAAGCCTTGACGAATTTGAAGCAAAAAACATTGCCGAAGCCGCGCAAAACGGAGACAAAATAGCAATAGAAGCGTTTCAAATAACAGGAGAAATACTTGGCTTGGCGCTTGCCAATGCAGTGGCAATCACAGTACCCGAAGCAATATTTCTGTTCGGCGGGCTGGCTAAAGCAGGCAGCTTGATTTTTGACCCGACAATAGCATCTTTTGAAAAAAACATACTTAAAGTATGGAAAAACAAGATAAAAATCCTTCCATCCGAATTGCAAAACAAAGATGTATCAATACTTGGTTCGGCTTCGCTTGCATGGAATTACATCAACAAAGGCGCTTTGTAATAAACCGAGACAAATATGAAACGATATTTTATAAGAACATTTAAATTTGCAATATATTTAATACTGTTGCTGACGCTAATATTGATATTTATATATCTTATGAGCAAAAATGTGATGTCGGGAAATGCAAGCCTGTCGCACTTTTTAGAAGACGGACGACCTTTGGAAATGCTTGTGCTGATAATTGTTTTTGCTGCGCTGTATCCATTTATAGGATTTGCAAAAATAAAAATATACCTGAACAAACCAATAGATGAAGATAAAAGCGAAATAATAAAACTGTTTAACCAGCGCAAATACATGCTTGTTGGCGACGAAAATAAAATATTGACCTTTCGTCTGCAAAATAAATTTAACAGATTTACGCGCATGTACGAAGATTCGCTTGAATTGGATTATGCCGATACAATTTTAACATTTAAAGGTTTGCGCAGAGATGTGTACAGATACAAACTCATGCTCGAAGAATTTGCCCGAAAAACTGCGAATAGCGATAATTAGGAACAAAAAATAAATTGCCGTTTTGCTCACTGCTTTGGCAAATATGGCGCAGACGCAGGAAAAATACTGCATTATTTTTCAAATATTTTGGCTAATGTTTTATTATATATCAATAAGATGCACAGTTCGTAATGAAGACTGATTAATTCTAACTTTGTATAACACTACCGAATTTATACTGTGCGAAGTATAACATTTTAAAGTATAATCGGTTTACATTCAAATCCTTTTTCTTTTAAAAATTCGAGCAGGCGAGGCAGTACATATTTAATATTTTTTTCTGATTTCTTCGAATCATGCAATCCTACTATTGAACCTGCTCGCACATATTTTGTTATATTTCGCAAACAGTGACGGCGCGAGATTTTATTGCTGTAATCACGACTTATTATATCCATCATTATTATATGAAACCGCTGGCTCAACATTTTTATCTGTCGCGGAGTACAACGCGCATAAGGCGGACGCAGCAAATTGCTTTGAATAAATTCTTCGGCAAAATCAAAATCTTCGACATATCTGCCAACGCTTACTCCGAATCCTTTTACGTGGCTGTACGAATGATTGCCCACGCTGTGTCCCTGTTTTACTATCATATTGAAAATATCTGGATACTGTTCTACATTTTTTCCCAAACAAAAAAATGTAGCTTTTGCATTGTATTTTGCAAGTTCTTCAAGCGCCCATGTTGTTACATCAGGATTTGGTCCATCGTCAAAAGTTAAATAAACGCTTGTCTCATCTTCAACGCTGTAGAAGTTCCAAATGACTGACGGATACAGTCGTTTTATAAATTTAGGCGGACTAAATCGCATTTTTGAAATTTTTAAAATATACGGTTGTTCATTATACTTGCTGTATGCAATTTATAAACAACCGTATTCATCTCATTATTTTATTCTATCTTATATTATATGCTTTTACAATATCGGGAAATGTCTTTTTGTAGAAATTTAATTTATCTGTCAGTTTTGTTTCTGCCTCTTTATTATACATGCTTGCCAGCATTACAAAATTTTTCATTGAATTTATATTGTCTGCAATGTCGTTGGAAATACCTACCTGTTTTTCAATATCAAGGTGGGCAAAATATTCAAGTTCTTTTTCTACTGTGTTAAATCGCTTTTCCAGTTGCTCGTTGGCTTGAACCGTATCGCCTACAATATATCTGAAATATATTGTAGCATATTCATTTCCTCCATACATTTTTGGTGGAAGCGGTAATACTTCATCCATTTTGTCTAAAACCGCTTTTGCTCTTTCTCTGTCATTTTTTCTCATCAGTGCGTTGATAAGGTCAATAAATCCTTGACGATACCATGTAGTAGTGCGATTTGCAACGTCATCCCAATAAACATTCGGGTCATTCAGTCCTCGATATTGATATTTATTCATGAACAGGTCGTAACTTTTTTCTATATCGAAAGATGTTTCCTGAGTAAGTTTTTCGGGTGTAATAAGATAAGCCAAACCTACCGATTTTATATTGTTTTTCAACAGATTGACAAATTCCTGAGGTATTGTTTTCCCAAAATAAATGGGACGTTCGTCAAAATTGTTTGCAATAATATCAAGTATTGCCAAAGTATTTTTTTGTACTCCGTTTTGAGGAAGATTTACAGTCAATTGGTCGTAAATCATATCGTCGCTTATTGAGTCTTTCACTATGCCGCTTTTTCTGACTTTATTTTTATCAACAGTTAATTTCATTGTTTTTGCAGGAAAATAGTTGATAGGTTTATTCGAATAATTTGTCATGGTTTTTGCGCGTATATCATCGCTCATAACAATAGCAAGAGCCTCTTTCAGTTCCCATGTACTGTTTGCATCGGATTTGACGGGAATAATATTTCTGACTGATGCTATGATTTTGTCGGGAGTAGCGGTAAGTTTCAATGCATGTGAATCGTAATATGTGTGCAGCAACTGTTCGTAATACCAGTCTGAAGAAAGATATGATGTATTCACAACCCGCACATCTGTTCTGTTACCTTCTACTTCCTGACTATACCAGGGACAAAAAGTATCATTGTCGCCATACGTAAATACAACTCCGTTTTTGTCGCACGATTCAAGATAGTTTTTACCGAAATCGGCTGCAATGTAGCGTCCCGAACGGTCGTGGTCATCCCAGTTTTCTTTTGCCATAATGTACGGCACGCTTATTGATAAAATTATTGATAAGCTGGCGGCTATTGTTTTTGGCGATAATTTTCTTATAAGTTCATACAATCCTGCCACGCCTATTCCTATCCAAATGGCAAAGGCATAAAACGAGCCGACATAGGCATAATCGCGCTCTCGCGGTTGATATGGAGACTGATTCAAATAAATTACAATAGCTATGCCTGTGAGAAAAAACAGCATTAGCACAATGCTGAAATCTTTTTTGTTGCGCGCCCAGTGTACCATAACGCCAAGTATTCCGAGCAAGAAGGGTAACATGTAATATTTGTTGCGCGCTTTATTGTTTGCGAGAAAATCAGGCAATTCATCCTGCGGTCCTAATCGTGCATCAATAAAATTGAAGCCTGAAATCCAGTTTCCGCGCAGGCAATTGCCATCGCCTTGATAATCATTTTGCCGTCCTGCAAAATTCCACATGAAATATCGCCAGTACATCCATCCTATTTGATAGGAAAATAGAAATCTTAAATTTTCACCGAAAGTAGGAACCATTTCTATTGTACTGCCATTGCCTCTGCCTGTATTTGCAGCAACAGCGACAGGGCGTCCCTTCACGTTACCCCATTCTTTGTAGGCATCGATATGCTGAGCATCTCGGCTGTGCATACGTGGAAATATGGTTGTAAAACGTTTGTCGTAAATATATTTTGGAATTTCTTGAAGCTGTTCGTATTTATCTTGGTTTTTCACATAAACGTTATCAACATCCATGCCTGTTATCGGAGCATTGTAATATGGTCCTGAAAACAGTGGCCAGTCTCCGTACTGTTCTCGATTGAGGTAGCTCATTAATGTACGAATGTTGTCGGGATTATTTTGTTCCATTGGCGTGTTTGCCGAAGAACGTATAAGTATCATTGCATACGAGCTGAACCCTATAGAAATTACTGCAACGCAAATAACAATTGTATTTGCAAGAGCTTTGCCTTTTTTGTAAGTGTAGTAAATCAAATACGACAGCATTGCTGCAAATGCTGTTAAAAAGAACAGTGTTCCTGAATTTATAGGCAATCCTAATTCGTTTACAAACAGAAAATCAAACCAAAATGCGATTCGAGGTACCCATGGAACAATTATATACAGTACAGCGACTAAAATCAGTCCGCCTGTTATAATACTCATTACAACGCCTTTCACTGTTGTCGTGTATTTTTTGAAATAATAAATCATTACTATTGCGGGAATTACAAGCAAGTTTAGCAAGTGAACTCCTATTGATAACCCCGTGAGATATGCAATGAGAATCAGCCAGCGGTTGGCATACTTCGTGTCGGCAACTTCTTCCCATTTAAGCGCCGCCCAAAAAGTTACGGCTGTAAATAAAGATGAAGTTGCATAAACTTCGGCTTCAACCGCTGAAAACCAAAACGAGTCCGAAAATGTATAAGCCAATGCGCCAATCATACCACAACCAAGCGTAACAATAGCTTCTGACAAAGTAAGTTCGTTATTTTTTTTGCCGAAATATTTTTTCATTAAATGAGTTATCGACCAAAACAGGAAAAGAATGGTAAAAGCGCTTGCCAGAGCTGACATCGAATTTAACATCATTGCGACTTTATCCACCGAAGGCGCAAATAATGAGAAAATGCGTCCAATCATTGCAAATAAAGGCGCTCCCGGCGGATGCCCTACTTCGAGTTTGTATGCGGATGATATAAATTCACCGCAATCCCAGAGGCTTACAGTCGGTTCAATTGTAAGGAGATAAGTTATCGCTGCAATAGCAAAAGCAATCCAGCCAAAAAGAATATCGAAAAGTTTGAAGTTTTTCATATTATTTTTTTATTCGTTTGTACATAAAATTCGGTTGCAAAGTTATAAAAAATTTGAATATCACATACAAATAAAAAATATTTTCAGTAAAATTTTAGACAAAAACTAAAAATAAACAGGTTGTGTACTCTTCGGTATCTTTTCGTTAAAACGCACAACAGATTAAAATTTACTGTTTATGAATTATTTGTCGGTTGTTGTTATTTGTCAATTTACTGTTTAATGCGTATAATGTAAATCCACAAAATGGCAACGCTGGTTGATGCATGATAATAGTATTCTTCGTAACTAAATATTATTTTTATGCAATATATTTCTAACAAATCGAATTAAAAGATATATAAATCCGCTTAATCCTAATATAAACAACACTATTGCATATTTGTTATAAGTTGATAATTTAACAATTGCACCAATAATTATACATAAAATTGATACTATAAAAATAATGAAATTATACATAACATAATTTTTTTTAAAAATATGTCTGCAAAGTTATAAAAAAGTTGAATATTACATATCAAATAAAGAAAAAATGATACTTTTTACAGGCATAATGATATTAGCGTAACTTCTAAAATAGAAAAAAAGTCGGAACGCAAAGAGAGCCAACTCTTCAAATGGCTTGCGTGGATTTCGATTTGCGCCG
>JAISNL010000009.1 GCA_031276235.1 Prevotellaceae bacterium
GATGGTGAACTTTATTACGAAGGATTAAGCGTTGAAAATAACTCCTTTGATCCGTTAGACGAAGAACAGCCAAATTCGGGCGTTACCGAAATACATTACTTTAACAATGGAAAATGGGAACAGTTATGAGGGGTAATCTTTGGACACGAGAGGAAATGATTTTGGCATTCAATCTGTATTTGAAACTGCCGTTTGGCAAAATGCACAAGGGAACACCCGAAATCATAGAACTTGCCAACCTGATGGGGCGGTCGGTTAATTCCGTTACGCTTCGGTTGGTAAATTTTGCCTCGTGCGATCCTTACCACCAACAACGCGGCGTGAAAGGAATGGTTGGTGGACTGAAACAGTGTCAGCCGATTTGGGATGAATTTTCCAACAACAGAGAGACATTGGTTTTTGAAAGCGAAAAGATTTTGGCCGAAAAGCAGAACCAAACTATCGAAACAAAGTTCAATGAACTGCTTTTTGATATAAAAGACCTGAAAGGCGAAACGAAAATCCGCGAAGTCAAAACTCGTGTCAATCAAAGCGTTTTCCGCTTAATGGTTTTGGCAAACTATAATCGCCAATGTGCCATTACAGGCATTGATATTCCTGATTTGCTGTTTGCAAGCCACATAATTCCGTGGGCTGCCAATGAACAGGAACGGTTAAATCCTGAAAATGGAATTTGTCTGTCTGCGTTGTATGATAAGGCGTTTGACAAGGGATTGATTGGCATAAACGCAAATTACGAAGTGGTGCTGTCAGTTAATTTGCAGAAAAACAAAGGTAAAGATTACTTTGTTAAATACTTTGCGCCGATTGAAAAAGTGAAATTGCAGATGCCGCAAAAGTATCTTCCGAAGCAGGAGTTTTTGGAGTGGCATTTGGAAACGATATTCGAGAAATAATAAAAATTAGTACCTTAGCAAAAATATTTTGACAATGAAAGTAATTCATATCTTATCAGGTTTTATCGGCGCTACAATACTTATTCTTGTGCTGTTTGCTATAATGGTTTGGCTAAAACCATTTAATTATCAAGCAGTTTATGTCGTAAATCCTGAAATCGTGACTGCGGATTCGTTGAAAGATGATTCACTCACTTGTTCTCATATTGCTGTTTTGCAGGATTTGGAGAACAAAGGCGTACTGCTGACACCACAAGAATATACTTCTCACATATCAAGTTATTACAGTACCTTGGTTGCTTTTCTCATTGGTTTGTTCGTCCTGTTTACAGTTGGCAGCATTTACGGAATTAGAGTTACTTCGCGAAGAGAAATAGAAGAAACAAAAGACCGAATGAAAGAAGAACTAAAATCCTCTTTGGCAGAGGAATTGAAAGATTCAAAATCTTTTTATGAGAATATTATCGGAGATATTTTAGGTCGGCTTGAAGATGATTTAATCACAAAAGCGGACAAAGAACTTATTGACAAAAATATAGACGATATAACACACAAACAGATTGATATAGAAGAAAATATAAATCTTCTTTTTGATGCAGTAGATTCAAAATCAGAAATAAAGGAGTAAAATTATGGGCTTAAGAGGACAAAGAATAAATAATAATTCAACAAAATACCAAGAGCCCGAACTGATAACAGGAGTGGAAGGTATTTTAAAAATGGCTTTCGACAAAGGATTGTATTCGGGCGATTCCTTGAATATTGAGGAAGTGATAAAAACATTCCCTGATATTGAATTGCGAGAAGAGTCTATGCAATCCAATTATTCAGGATATTTTAGAAATGTGAACGGCAAATGGATTATTGGCGTTAATAAATTGCACCACGGAAATCGGAAACGGTACACATTGGCGCACGAATTGGGACATTACATTTTACATAAAGACAAAAATGTAGATATTGTTGATACTACATTTTTCAGAAATAACGAAACGGATTCTATTGAATATATGGCGAATGAGTTTGCTGCCAAATTGTTAATGCCCGAAGACAAAGTCAGAGATTTTGTCGATAATCAGGGCATTAAAAATATTGGAGAATTGGCAGAAAAATTTGAAGTTTCTGCCTCGGCAATGAAATACCGTATTATTTCATTAGGATATAAATTGAAAGGCAATGTGTAAGTATTCTGTCATAATAAAAACAGGTGAGGCGGAGATTCGGGCTATTGAAAACTCTGATAAAAGCATTCTCAATCAGATATTCCCTCTGATTGAAATTACTCGCGGTCGTAAGATAAAAAATGAAATTGACCCTTATCCTTTTGACAAAAGGCTATCTAAGTTAAAAGAAACTTTTGCCGGGCAAAAAGTCGCGTTTGACTTGACTTCTGATGACGCATTATCTTCGCCCAAAATAGAAGAATTGTATAACTACGCAAACGGTTATCAAAATTGGATTAATTTTTTATTGCAAATAAAAGCAGAAAATACCTTAAAAGAAATTGTTCCTACAATACTTTTGAATACTGAAGATGAGAATTTTAATGAGAATTTGGTATTGCAAGTCCAAAATATAAAGCAGAATTTCACTTCTATATTGTATCGTAATTCTATTTTAGATGAAAATTGTTATGATGATTTTGAATTATTAAAAAACGAATTTCAAGATACAAACTTGTATATTATGATTGACTGCGAATATACGCCACAAGCCTCGCAAAATAATTTTGCAGAAAAAGCAATTGCACGAATACAAAATATCAAGTCAATTTTAACGAATGTTGATGTGAAATTTATTGTTTCGGCAACCTCTTTTCCTAATAATGTTACGGATTTAGGCGATGTTGAAAGTGACACGTTCAGTTTGGCGGAAATACAGATATACAATGCCGTAAACAATAAAATTCCAAATATAATTTATGGTGATTACGCTTCTATAAATCCCAAAAGAAATGACACTATAACAATGGCGCGTGGTTGGATACCCCGAATTGATGTCGCATTACAGGACAGCATTTATTATTACAAGAAAAGAAGACCGCAGGGAATTTCCGCTTATGCCACTACATATACACAAGTAGCACAGTCCGTTGTCAGAGATGACAAATTTCCAACAGATTTAGGAAATAATTGGGGAATACAGCAGATAAACACTTGTGCAAAAGGTGGTGCGCCGTCTTCCACGCCCCGTTTTTGGATTTCCGTAAGAATGAATATCCATATTACACAACAAGTCAAACGCTTGTATTCTTTATTGAATATATAAGGAAGAAGACAACAAAGGAATATCGTCAATGTGGGTAACTTCTCCTCGATTTTGTAAAAAAAGTTTGAATTTTGATTGTACTTTTTGTTGCATATAATCAAAAAAAAGATTATGTATTTTGCTTATACTTTCCTTAATATAATGCTGTCTGACCTCGTCAGAATTTATATTGTGTGTAGTCGAAGACAAATTTTTTCTCAAAAAATTAGAGTTTATGGAAAAAAGCAATTCGGTTTTATCTAATGATTTTTGCCTTTTCGGTTTTCTGATTTTTTTAATTCCCTGTTCATTAACACTGAAAATTCCTATGTCGTCAGGCAATATCTGTTTTGTTTTTTCCAAATGGGCAAATGTAGTGCAAACAATAATATAGTCAAAGATTTTTTTTGATTCATTCACTTGTTCCTGCAACCTCCTCAAATCGTCATTATCTGCTTTTATTTCTATTCCTATCAGTTTATTATTGTCTAATATCAGCAAGTCAATCAGTTTTCGTTTCGTGCCATACATAACCTCATTTCCAATATAAAGATTATCGGGAATATCATTCATTAAAAAGTCAATTGTCTGACTTTTAATATATTCCGCATATACAATTTCACTATGCTTCATGCCGCAAAGGTACAAAATTATTTCAAATGGCAGATGTTTTTCCTGATAAAACTATTCAGTAACGACATTCGCATTGATATTTCTTCTTTTGACAATCTGCGGGAATTGAAAGTTATGTTGTTAGCTGACACTACTTTTGTAAATTCCCGTCTCCTGATAATCCAACTGTTGCACCCGAACAGCCGCGACATTTTCGCAACACTGTGCGAAAATCTGATACAGTCGGTTATCAAACTTAACACCGAGCAGAAAATTAGCCGTACCGTTGTCAATCAGTTAGAAAAGTGGAAAACGCTTTTTGAGAAAAACAATTCGATAATGTTAACGCCCGCCGAGCAGCAGGGACTTTACGCCGAGCAGCACTTTTTACAAAAGTTTTTCGCCAAGCCCGACACCAATTCCTGCGATGTGCTGCATACTTGGGTTGGCGTTGATAAGGCAATGCGCGATTTTCAGGGCAGCACTTGGGCTGTCGAAGTAAAAACCACCTCAACAATCTGCAAAAAGTTACCATTAACGGCGAAAGGCAGTTAGACGAAACATTGCTTGAAAACCTGTTTTTATATCATTTTTCGGTAGAAGTATCAAACGGTAACGGTCAAACGCTTTGTCAGAAAATCGCCGTAATCCGTGAATCGCTCATTAGCGACACGCCTGCGTTGTCGCTTTTCAATGCTAAATTGTTTGAAACCGAATATTTAGACAAGCACGCGCCGTTTTATCAGGACAGATTTTATCAAACCCGCAACGAGAATTTTTATAAAATCGAAAACGATTTTCCGAGAATCAGGGAAAACGAACTGCGCGGCGGCGTGAGCGATGTAAAATACTCAATCATACTTGCAATGTGTGATGAGTATTCAATTTCTGAAAACCAACTTTTTAATACAGTTAAATCGTTATGAATGAAATAGAAAAATTCTACCAATCGTTAATGCAGGATGTAATTGCAATGCAGACAGGCAACGAGGACGGCGACACACAGGAACAGACATTTACCCGCATTGCCGTTGATATTTTGTCAGATGCAGGTGAAACAGAAAACGCCGCTGTTGCATACGACGAAAAAGCGTTAGGAACACGCAATCAGCATAAAATCAATGCTTATGCGATATCGGACAATTACGAAACGGTAGATTTGTTTATTTCTATTTTTGATTTTTCCGAAAACAGTCAGACCATTGCAAAGGCAGAGATTGACCGTGCAACTACAAGAATAACAAATTTTTTCAAAAAAGTAGTTGAAAAAGATTATGTGAATGAAGTTGCAGAATCGTCGCCGATTTTTGAATTTGCCAATACTTTGGCTAATTTTCAAGATTTGAAAGAAAATCTTGTGCGCGTCAATGTAATTATTTTGACAAACGGCGAGTACAAAGGCAACTTTCCACTAAGCGATACAATAGGTTGTTACAGGGTATTTTACAGGGTAATTGATATAAACTATCTGTACAAAATTTCCGAACAATCCCGCGTTTTGATAGAAATTGATTTTGACGATTTCGAGGGCGACAGTTTTGAAATTCCGTGTCTGTCAGCGAACTCACAAAATACTGATTATCGGACATATATTGCAATCATACCCGGTACTTGTTTGGCAAAATTGTACGAGCGTTACGGCGCACGACTATTAGAGCATAATGTGCGCTCGTTTCTGCAATTCACAGGAAAAATAAACAAGGGTATTAGAGATACCATTCGCAACAAACCGCATATGTTTCTTGCCTTTAACAACGGCATTGCTGCAACAGCCGACTATATAGAACTTGACGAAACAAGCCGCTACATTAAGAAAATTCGTAATCTGCAAATTGTGAACGGTGGAC
>JAISNL010000011.1 GCA_031276235.1 Prevotellaceae bacterium
GCCCTTATTTTGAGAAGTGAAATTTTTTAATTGCAGATTATATTCAAATGGTCTATAATTTTCAACTTCCTGTGGAAACATATTTTTTAAAGATGGATGTTTTTCTTGCCTGATAAGATTTTGAAGGCTGTTTTCATTATTTATATTAAAAACTCGCCGAGTTTGAGCATTTATAAAACTTGCGTTTAAAATAATACAGAAAAAAGTTAAAAATAACTTTGCGATGATGCAACAATGTGATGTACACGCGAATATATTTTTCATATTTATATTTTTTTGCAAAGATAGTTATTATTTTAATCATTACCGACCTACTATAATATGAATATATTTTATTGATTTGTTAATTAATCAATTATATTAAGAATATATTATAAAATTGTCATTATATGATAGGAAATCTTTTTTAGATTAACGGTAAAATATTTAAAACATCTGCAATTTTTTCTCTAACAATCGCTATTTGCTCACGAACAATTAACATTTACTCTCAAACAATTGAGATTTGCTCACGAACAATTGAGATTTTTCAATTCTTTACTAATCGTTCCTTTTTAATTTCGGGTTCACGTCTGTATTTAAAGAATATTGCAAACAAAATTCCTATTATCAGCGCATAGGCGGCAAATATAAACCATGCGGTAGCCCAATCTGTTATTTTATTAACAGTATAATGATTGATAATCGCTTGCGCTCCGTAATTACCTATAATCGCACCCAAACCGTTTGTTACCATCATCAACATGCCTTGCGCGCTGGCGCGAAATTGAGATGGAGTTTCTTTTTCAATAAACAATGAACCCGAAATATTAAAGAAATCGAAAGCCATGCCATATATAATCATTGATAATGTAAGCCAAATCATTCCGCTTCCCGGATCGCCGATTCCAAAAAGTGCAAAGCGTAAAACCCATGCGGCAAAACTCATAAGCATCACAATTTTTATTCCGAATTTACGCATAAAGAACGGTATTGCTAAAATAAATAAGGCTTCTGATATTTGCGAAAAAGATAAAAATATAATATCGTATTTTACTGAAAATGAATCTGGAAAATCAATAGAAAAACTGTCTAAAAATGTGCTTCCATACGAATTTGTAATTTGCAGACAAACACCCAATAAAACCGCAAATAAAAAGAAAACAGCCATTTTCTTTTGTTTCAGCAAAACCAATGCATCAAGTCCCAATTTTGAAATGAAAGAACTTCCTTTTTGTACTTTTGCAGGAGGCGATGACGGCAGTGTAAACGAATACAATCCAAGAAAAATAGCCGCACAACTTGCTAATAATAATTGGTTTGAACTTGTTACCCAACCTGAAAGATTTACTATCCACATGGCAACAATAAACCCTACCGTTCCCCAAGTTCTAATCGGCGGAAAATCTTTGATAGTATCCATTTTGTTTTTAGCCATTACGCTATAACAAACTGAATAACTCAAGCCTATGGTAGGCATGAAAACCAAAGCATTTAAAAACATATACAAATAAAGAGTGTCAAAATCTTTTGAAGACGATGCCATAAAAAGACAACCTGCTCCCAGCAAATGCAATATGCCTAATAATCTTTCGGAATTAATCCATCTATCGGCAATAATTCCGACAATAGTAGGCATTATAAACGAGGCAATACCAGCTGTGGCAAATAATGTTCCTATATTTTTACCCATATCTAAACTCAACATGTATTTGCCGAATGATATTAGCCATGCTCCCCAAATAAAAAATTGGAGGAACTGCGTGATTGTAAGTCTTAATTTTAAACTCATAAAAATTTATTTAATAGTATTATACAAAGTTAAAAAATATTTTCAATTCATTCAGTCACATTTAATTTTTCTCATATTAAATATACTACAATGATGCCTTATTCAAAATCTTCGTATAAAAGATATTTTTTGCGCATAGCTTTATACTCGGTCAATTCTTCTTTCCACGAAGCGCGTATTTCTTCTTCGCTGAGTCCGTTTTTTATCTGTTCCTGCAATTCTGCATTGCCGGCAAGTTTATTGAAAAAAGCGGGACGGGCAAAAAAGTTAAAACCGCTGATTTGCTGTGATTTTTTATAAAAATCAAGTATATATTTCAATGAAAATTTTATGTTGTTCGGATTTAATTCGCGCAAGTCTATTCCATAGCATAAATTCCCTTTCTGCTCTACATGATTAACCATTCCGGGACGTGAATCGGGCGTAAAAGTGAAATCGCCGAATATTGGATTCGGATATCCTGCTACCTGAAACGGGAAATCCGTTCCTCTGCCAATGCTGAAATCGGTTGCTTCAAACAGGCACAGCAAAGGAAATAATCTGACCGATAGATGATTTGGCAAACTTGGAGAAGGAATTACGGGTAATTCGTAAGGCGTACTGTGCGTGTAGTTTTGCAATGGAATAACGGTAATGTTGCATTTCACGCCATTGTCGAGCCAGCCTTCGCCGTTGATCATTTGCGCCAGTTCGCCGACAGTCAATCCATGTACCATAGCTATTTTGTGAAAACTTATGTCGCTTTTGAACGCATCATCTTTTCGCACAGGTCCGTCCACCTGTTCTCCGTTAGGATTGGGTCGGTCGAGTATAATAAGCGGTTTGTTGTTGTTTGCGCACAGTTGCATCAATCGGTGCATACCAACAACGTAGGTATAAAAACGCGCTCCTACATCCTGTATGTCAAAAATCAATATATCAACAGAGTTGACGATAGAATCGGCTTTGTCGTTTCCTTTGTAAAGTTTATACAGCGGCAGACCTGTTTTAGAATCTATCTCGTTATTTATGTCTTCGCCGCGTTCAACCGTTCCTCTAAATCCATGTTCGAGGACAAATGCAAATTTCAAATCCACATTATTTTCAAGCAAAACATCTACCAAATGTTTTGTGCCGACAACAGATGTCTGATTGCCCATTATTCCTACTTTTTTGCCTTTCAGCAAAGGCAAATATTTTTCGGTTTGTTCTGCTCCTGTTATTACGTTCCTGTTTTCATTGCTTTGTTTGCAGGCAATTGCCACGATACTTGTAAAAATCAATATAAAAAATAATTTTTTACGTTTCATCATTATAATGCTTTAGTGTTTGTATTTGCAAATGTACATTAAATTTTTAAACTATTATGTTATGGCGCTTCTCTAAGTACATGACAAAAAATTAAAGATGTCGAATTTGGATAGTGTAAACAGGTTAAGGAAAGTGTTTGCGATAATCTGTAAATCATACTTAAATAGGCTATTAGCAAGATTTCCGTGTTTTTTGACTTTGATTTGCTTGATGTTTTCATGTTCAAAAATTCCAACAACATACGCCCAAGCAAACACTATCATAAATAGAAACCTTTGCAAGGTCAAATGTTGATAATATACGAATAATTAGATTTTTATAATTTGTTTTAATAGATATTTCAGGTATCTTTTGCATCATGTTTTACAAAAAGAATGAAGTTTTTGCATAAAATTTCAATTAATTGTGTACTTTTGCACTCTACCTTGATATTTTTCGTTTTCATTGTAATTGATTGTAAATAAAGCACAAAGATACGAAATATCAAGGTTTTTTCAAAATGGAATTGTATTATAATTAATTAAAAATAAGATAGTTATATGGCAAATTTGTGTTTTTTGTCATGTGGTAAAATGAATAAATTAAAATTATTATGAAAAAAATATATTTAATCATAATTATTGTAATATTACTGATAACGGCTTCTAAATGTGAACTTGTCATGGATTATTTTATTGGTTTTTCCATGAAAAATAATTCTAATAGCGATATTTGTTTTTATGTATCTTCAGGAAGTTATGTTTATCCCGATACAACAATATCTTTTGATAGAGAGAAAGTAGGATATACAACAAAACCTAATACTACTAACACTAGTTGGTCTATCCCAATATATAGTTATGAAATATGGATTTCAGGTTTTCCAAAAGATACTGTATCTATTTACATTTTCAGTCAAGATACGGTAAACATATATGAGTGGGAAATAATTCAGCAGGATTATAAAATATTACAGCGCTATGATTTAAGTTTGGAAGATATTAATAATCTTAAAAATGAAAATGATATCCCTGTAATTACTTATCCGCCAAGTGAAGCAATGAAAAATATGAAAATGTATCCGCCGTATGAATAATAAAATGTAGATTTTACTATGAAAAAACTCGCCCTCATAACGGTAATACTTGCCTTTGCTGCCAATACAGTAGTAAGGAAACATAAAATATTTTATGTGTGCTTTATTATTATACTTTTCAATTCATGCAGATTGGAAAATATAGTTTTTAGCGGCAAGGTACTTCTTGCAGATAAAATAACGTCAACAAATATTGATTTCAAGAAATATATGAATATCAATATGTATATTAGCGTTTTGCTAACAAAGCAAATTGAGTCTATATTAGCTTATCATTTGGGAGATACAAATTGTGAGAAACTTTCAAAATTAGAAACTAAATCATTGGAATTAAAAGATATGAATATTATCGTTTTAAAAGATACAAATCTTATGAACTTTCAAATTGAAAAAATAAAACTACATTACGACAGTTGTAAATTACATGCACAAGCAACTGATTTATTATTCATTTCAAGTAACTGGTCAGAAAAAGTATCTTTGGATAGTGCAATATACGAAACAAAATTTCAATTTGATATGGCAAAAAATGATTCATTATTGCATCAAAACTTTGTTAACTGTTTTTCCGAATCGTTTCAATATGTTGAAAATGCAGCGATTTCCATTAAACCGTTAACTATATGCGAATGATATTGCAGAATATAGTATAAATTATTTTTGCATGAAGATTGTATAATCAACTTTGCCACATGACAAAAAACATAGATTTATCATGTATCTATCTTGTTTTTAACTAATTATAACGCAATTTCATTTTGAAAAAATCTTGATATTTCGTAGCTAATAATAATTACAATGAAAAATATCAAGGTAGAGTGCAAAAGAACACAATTACTTGAAATGCTATGCAAAAATTTCATTCTTTTTGCAAACCAAGTTGTATTCAGATGCTGAATCTACCATATATGACACTATTCAATTTTTTTTTTGCTTTCATAAATTCTATAATACTATAATAATAATTTTTCTCAAACAATTCATTTTTAAGTTATTTTTTAATATTTCACGCAAAAATAACGGGATTAAATGAGGAGTATTATGTATGAAATTGCCATTTTTTAATAAAGTCTGCCTTACATCCTGTCGCAAGTTTTGAGTTGTGAATTGGTAGAAATCGCTTATTAAAAAAAATCTTTTTATCTTTGAATTTTCTATTTAAAATATGCGCAAAATAATTCATATTGACATGGATGCCTTTTTTGCCGCCATTGAACAACGAAACAATCCTGACTTGCGCGGAAAACCCATAGCCGTAGGTGGAGATTCAGACAGAGGAGTCGTTTCGACAGCAAGTTACGAAGCGCGTAAGTTCGGAGTGCGCTCTGCGATGTCGAGCGTTGTAGCAAAACGGCTTTGTCCCGATTTGATATTTGTTCATTCCGATTTTGCCGAATACAAAGAAGTTTCAAATCAAATAAAATCAGTATTAAGCGAATACACCGACCTGATTGAGCCTTTTTCTATTGACGAGGCATTTCTTGATGTTACATCAAATCTAAAAGGAATAAAATCGGCAACGCTTATAGCAAAAGAAATACGTAAACAGATTTTTGAAACTACTCGGCTTACGGCTTCGGCAGGCGTTTCGTACAATATGTTTTTGGCAAAACTTGCTTCGGATATGAACAAACCTGATGGACTTACCGTCATACTTCCAGATGAAGCCGAAAAAATACTGGAAAAACTTCCTGTTGAAAAATTTTACGGAATAGGAAAATCAACAGCCGAAAGAATGCACAAATTCGGGATTCATACAGGTTTGGATTTGAAACGATTATCAACATTTACACTTAAACGGCTATTCGGTAAAGCAGGAGAATTTTATTACAATATATGCAGAGGCATTGATGAACGCGAAGTCAGTCCTTATTACGAACGGAAATCGGTAGGAACTGAACGTACATTTGCAAAAAATCTCACAACACGCTTCGAGCGCATAACCGAACTTTACCACATTTCAAAAGAACTTGACGAACGGTTGAAAGAATCAAATTTTACAGGTAAAACATTGACTCTAAAAATAAAATTTCATGATTTTGAACAGATTTCGCGAAGCAAAACTTTTGATGATTATATCATTGATTTCCACTCAATTTTGACTAATGCAAAAGAAATACTTTCAAGTATCAAAACCGAACGGACAAGTATACGACTAATGGGGCTAACAATTTCGAACACAAATACTAAGCCTTTGAATCGCCAGCTAACAATTGATTTTTAGGGAATTTTTGAAGCGTTTTCATATTATTCATCGATTTCATTAATTTTTTCCACATTTCCTGCATGTCAACAGCAAATGGAAATTCATCTTTGCGGCGTTGAGTTTCTTTCGAATAAGGATGTGAAATTTCAAATCTAATCAACGCATTGAGAGTTGAACCAAGCGTCATTTCGGTGAATGAAACGACAGTACGAGAAATATTCCGCCATGCGGCAACGCTCATATCTACTAAAAAGGGAAATTTCTTTTTTCTATTTCTCAAACCCAAAAAATCATCAAATCCTAAAGCAAATCTTTTCTTTTTCATCTTTCAAAATATTTTATATCTAAAAAACATCATTCATTTTCTATTATAGATGCAAATATACAACCAAATGATGCATCGCTTTTGCTGTCTTAACCTTTTTTAATATTTGTACATAAACAGTTAAAATTACAAAAAAAATAATACCTTTGTAAATTCAATAAAATTTATGATTTTTCATATATGAAAATAACATTTTTAGGAACAGGGACAT
Organism: Prevotellaceae bacterium; assembly: GCA_031276235.1. GTDB lineage: Bacteria > Bacteroidota > Bacteroidia > Bacteroidales > UBA932 > JAIRKV01. Next base: position 6,879 of record JAISNL010000011.1, read on the forward strand.
CTCAGGGAACGCCAATGATTGGTTGTAATTGCAAGGTTTGCAAATCTGCCGACGAACGAGACAAACGTTTGCGCTCGTCGATTTTGGTTGAAACAGATGATAAAAAGATTTTGATTGATGCAGGTCCTGATTTTCGTCAGCAAATGTTGAGAGCCGGCATTACAAATTTGGATGCAATTCTGATTACTCATGCACATTTCGACCATGTAGGCGGTTTGGATGATGTACGCGCGTTGAACTACGTAAATCAAAAGGCAATAGACATATATTTGGAAACGCGAGTAAAAAAATCTTTGCGCAAAATTTTTTATTATGTTTTCGATACAAGTAAATATCAGGGAGTTCCTAAATTAATATTTCATCAAATCACTGAAAGCAGTTTTAATATTGATAATGTTAAAATTATTCCGTTAAGAGCATATCATCATCTGCTTCCTGTATTAGGCTTCAAAATAAATAAATTTTGTTATATAACAGATGCAAACAAAATTTCACCAAAAGAATTAAAGAAAATGCAATATGCAGATATTGTTGTAATTAATGCATTAAAACGAGAAAAGCACTTATCGCATTTTAGTTTGCCCGAAGCGCTTGAAATTATTGATAAATTGAGTCCCAAACGTGCATTTATCACACATATTTCGCATCAACTTGATTTACATTCAGTAATAGAAAACGAATTGCCTGCAAATGTGTTCGCTGCCTTTGATGGATTGAATGTTTATTGTTAAATGAATGTGTAAAATTAATCACAGAATATCAATTTCATGCATCAAACAATTAGTTTACAGATTCATTGTGCAACAAAAAAAATTAAAATATAGTCAATTAAAATTTATAAATAGTCGCAATAACGAAACAATATTTACAAATATATAATATTCTTAATCACTGATTTAATATTATTATTCATTGAAAAAAGAAAATTAATATTAAAACAAAATGATAATTTTGTATATTTGCAGTCTGAAAAATTAAAAACAAATTAATTAAAAGTAAAATAACACATAAATAATATGAAAAAAATATACATTTTTATTGCTGTTTTGGCAGGCATTATGGCGGTCAGTTCCTGTCAGTCGCGGTTGGGCAGTTCGTCAAGCGAACTTGATTCGATAAGTTACAGCGTTGGCGTTATGTGGGGTCAGCAACTATTGATGGACGGCTTGCAATCCGTAAATATAAACGAAGCCATTAAAGCGCTGAAACATAAAATCAAAGAACCGGTTACTGCCGAAAATAACATATATACATTGTCGATGCAATTCAGAGAATTTTTGCAAAAATCGCCGCAAAGAGTTTATTCAAAACAGGAAAAGCAATATCTGACAAACATGGTCGGCGCTATCTGGTCGCATCAACTATCGGAAACAAATATTTTCAAATTAAACTTGAAATATACAAAACAGGGAATAAAAGATATTTTGAAAAACGATACGACAACATTGCAAATGACATTAGTACAGGCAAACAGTTACATAATTGGATACAGACAGCGACTCGAAAAACGGGAAAACGAAAAACGACTAACAGAAGGTCGTGAATTTCTTGAAAAAAATAAAAATGAAGACGGCGTTATCACCACCGAAAGCGGATTGCAATATAAAGTAATAATCGAAGGAAACAACATGAAAGCAACAGAAAACGACAGCGCATATCTCGATATAACAATCACTCAAATCAACGGCGATACTATAGAAGATTCCAAAAACAAAGCATATTATGTTTACGAAAATCGCTTAATAAAAGGACTGTTTGAAGGATTGCAACTGTTTGGCGAAGGCTCAAAATTCATTTTGTATATTCCCAGCGAACTTGCATTCGGAAACAGCATCGATCCATGGATAACATCTAAAATAAAACCCAACATGGTTTTGATATATAACGTAGAAATTAAAAAAATAATCAATAATAATATTAACAATTCCAAATCAAAAAGAAAATGAAACAAATTTTAATTTTAGTTACTGCCGCATTGTTCTTTTCAACAATTTCATGCGCGCAAAACACACAGAAAAATCCTCAAAATGAAGCAATCAAACAGGCAGGAGGAAGCGATGCACAAAACGTATCTTATGCATTAGGTATAGATGTTGGCAATAGCCTTAAAACCTTTAATATCGAAGGTTTTGATGTTGATAAATTTGTAGAAGGTTTCAAAGCCATGTACAATGACGATGGAAAAATAGACCTTGCGGCAAACAGAACGCTGATTCAAAATTTTATGACTGCGATGCAGGCAAAAAAACATGAAAAAAACAAAGCCGAAGGACAGGCATTTCTCGAAAAAAACAAAAACGAACAGGGCGTAATCACTACCGAAAGCGGATTGCAGTATAAAATAGAAAGAAAAGGAAATGGAAAGTATCCCACTGCCGACAGCGAAGTTGAAGTAAAATACAGAGGTACGCTTATCGATGGTCGCGAATTTGATGCCAACGAAAAAGTAAATTTCCCTCTTAACAGAGTAATCGCAGGATGGACGGAAGGAATACAGATAATAGATGAAGGCGGGAAAATAAAACTCTTTATTCCAGATAGCCTTGCCTATGGAGAAAGAGGCGCACAAGGAACTATTATCGAACCGTATGCAACATTAATTTTTGAAGTTGAACTTTTAAAAATCGTAAAATAAAATGATTCTTGACATCACAGGCAAACTGATACAGAAATTGGATATACAATCAGGCGAAAACGCTCGCGGACCTTGGAGCATACAAAATGCCATAATCGAAACTATCGAGCAATATCCGCGAAAGATTTGCATATCGTTTGGAGGAGAAAGAATAGGAGACCTCGAAAAAATAACGTTGGGAGATAAGATAACGATAAGCGTGAATATAGATTCGCGAGAATTCAACGGAAAATGGTACACAACCGTACGCGCATGGCGAGTTCAGTCTTCGGATGAAAAGTCTAATCAGCAACCGGCAACAGCATCTCAACCGACTGACAATTATCAGGCTGTTCCATCGCCAACGGTGAATGATTTTGTAGATAATTCGGAAGAAGAAATAGATGATTTGCCTTTTTAATGAGGCGAAGTAGAAACGATTAACGATGAATTTTAAAACGCTAACTGTCGGTTTCTTAACCGACAGTTAGCGTTTGTTGGAAAGGCAGCGATGAATTGATAAAACGAAACTTTTGCAAAGCCGTTAGAAATGAAAAATAAATAAGATATAACAAACCTCATTTTTAATTAATTTCCCCTACACAACAACATTAATAGCCGCAATAAACCAACGGTCACGACTTCATCACTCATTTACTCATTAACCTATGTTGGTTGTTTTCAAATCAGGTGAAAATCAGGTTTCATCATCGCCTGTTCAATATTGGAGGGTGTTATATTTTATTAATTTGAGCGTTTGTTTTGTTAAGAACTAAAAAGATAGCATTCATACAAAACGATTGATTGCATCTTTCGTGGAACTGCTTATTTTTGCCGTGTTATCTGTTTGTATTTTGCAAGTTTTATTTGATAATTACACGCCGACTCTGCATATTGTTCATTGCTTTTTTGCAGCAGCGACCGAGCATCCAAAATGTCTGTTAGCGTTGATATGCCCGCTCTGTAATAGTTATCGTTCAAACGCAAATTTTCCAATGCCACCGACACAGTCTGCTTTGCTAAAATCACCTGTTCGTACGCTTCTTCAAGTTCGTTATATACTTGCATGATTTCTACAGTCATTAATTCCATGGCATTTGTACGTTCGTTTTCTGCCTGCATGGTTTTCAGTTTTGCGCGTTTTACAGCGTAAGTTCCGCCCCACCAGTTGGAAACTGGAATACGAATTGTTGCAAACAACATGCCGAAAGTATTTGTCTGTTCAGCAAAATTATGATAAACATAACTGCCGCCTATGCCAACTGTCGGCAGTCGTTTGCCCGCCTCTATTTTTACATTCAGCCTGTTTGCTTCTATGTTTTTATCAAGCAGTTTATATTCTGTTCGCTGGGTTGCGGCTGTATTGGCTTCAATATAAAATTTTGAAGGATGTTCTGGATATGGAAATGAATCAATATCAATATCAAAGATATTCGACATTTCGCCTGTATGCTGACCGAGCAGTATTTTCGTGATGTTTATTCCATTATTGAGTTTCAATTCTTCGCTTTTCAGTTCATGCTGTTTTAATTCTATGCGCAGAAGTTCATTGCGGTTCACAATTCCTGCCTTTACAGCCATCTCAACATCTTTGCGTAAATGTTCAAGCTGTTCTTTTAATGCTGATATTGTTTTTGATTTTTCTTTAAGCGAGACTATCTGCCAAAAATATTTTTCGGTTGTTTCATTTATTTCGTCTTCGGATAGTTCTCGTTTCAATACTGTTATTTCTTCGCCTGTTTTAGCAAGTTTATTTGAATTTATTATCTGCCCGCCTGCAAAAACAGGTTGTGTAACTATTATGCCTGCGGTTTTTCCTTTTTCCATTAAATTAAGAGAAACGGGATTTGCCAAAGCAGGCAGTATTGGCGCTAATGCAGAAAAATCAAAGTCTTTGTGAAATGTATGGCGATTGGCTTTGAACGTAAATCCTGTTGCTTCCACATGCGGAAAGTATTTTGTAAATGCTTCGTTTGTGGTTTGCGCCGCTATTTTTATGTCTATTTCGGCGTTTTTTATTTTCAAATTATTTTCAATTGCTTTTGCTTTGCACATTTCGAGGTTGTAAACCTGACTTGTTGCATTTGATGTGCACAAGCAAAATACGATAATCGTTATTATTGATATTTTCATATTCATTTTATTTATTTCCATATATTTTCCAATATACAACCGGTAAAATTGTTACCACAAGAATCATTGCAACAACAGTACCAAAGCAAATAATAACTCCCATAGGCGTCCACAGCGAACTGTTGCTCAAAATCATCGGAATAACGCCTACGGCTGTTGTAGCCGATGTTAAAAATATCGGCAGCATACGCCGTTTTCCTGCATCATATACGGCATCGCGTGCGGTAAAATGATGTCGCTTCCGCAAATTTTCGGCATGGTCGAACATTATTATTGCATTGCGTACAATTATTCCCATAAGGCTAATAATTCCCAGCACGCAGGTCAATCCAAATTCCAGATTGAAAATCAGCAATCCCACTGCTGCTCCCAGCAGGCACAAAAGTATTGACAGCAGCGCGGTAGCGGCAATGCTTATTTTTTTGAAATTGAACAGCAAAAGGAAAAATATTAAAAGCACCGACACCAGCAAACTGCTGATAATAGGCGGAACAACCTCTGCGTCATTTTCAACCACTCCTCCCAAATCCACTACTATATTGTCGGGTAGAGTCGGCTTTACATGGCTGGCTACCATATTCTTTATTTTTGCTATAATTTTTGACTGACTGTAGCCTCTTGCAATATCGGCAATAACGCTTATTGTTCGCGCTCCGTTGCGCCTGACTATTTGCCCCGGCGACCATGCAGGTTTTATTTCTGCAATTTGCTGCAATTGAACGGAAGCTCCGGGAATAGCCGTTGATATGTATTCGCTGCCGATTTTATCTAATGTTTGCGGATTTTTTTTATCCGATTTCAATACTACGGCAAGAGGATAATCTCCTTCCCAGATTGTGCCGGCAGGTATTTCGTCATAATTCATTGCTATGTTTGCAGATGCAAGCGCTTTGCTGATGCCAAGCCGCGCAGCCTCTTCCTGTTTAAGTTTCATTTCTATTACAGGAAGCGCTTCTTCGCAATTAGTATGAACCCAAAGCAAGCCTTCCATTTTTTGCAGTTCGCACGCAAACTTGTCGGCATGTTGTTTTAATACGGAAATTTCATCTCCTGTAAAACGGACTTCTACTGGATTTGATACATTTTGGGAATCAAGTTGCTTGAATTTCACATAAGCAGTTGGAAAATAATCGGTGTATTTATTTGCATATTCATCAAGAATATCGCGCGTTGCCTGTATTGATACCGTATTTACTATGAATTGTGCATAATGTGTTGAAGGCAAATTAGGAGTGTACGAATTTTGAAAACGCGGCGATGCCATGCCTGTAAATGATGTAATAGATTTTATCCGTTCATCGGCAGAAAGGATGTTTCTCATGCTGTCGGCAATATTTGCCGTTGCCTGCAATGAAGCGCCTTGCGGAAGATAAATTTCAACGGCAAACTGGTCGCGGTCGGCAAAAGGCATCATGCGAACGCTGATATTCGACATAATAACAACGGATACGATAATTGTGCATATTCCGGTAAGAATTGTGTAATAAGGATATCGAAATGTAAGGTCTAAGGTTTTATTATATATTTGCTGCAAAAAATTCAGCGTGTTGAAAGTTTTCTTTTTTTTATTTTTCTGTCTCGCTTTCAATCCTGTTTTTATCAAAATATATTCTAAAAAAGGAATAAAAATCATTGCCACAATCAAAGATGTCATTAACGAAATGGTTAATGTCCACGGGAAATTGCGAAGAAAATCAAGAAACAGACCTTTCATTATAAACAGCAACGGAAAAAATATTATACAGATACACAGCGTTGCAAGCAGTATGGAACTGAAATAGTTTTTTGCGCTTAATATTGCCGCATGCCAGCGCGACATTTTATTGTCGAGATTTTCGAGATAAGCATCCACTACTATTATCGAATTGTCAACTATCATTCCCAAAACTACAATCAGGGCGGCAAGCGTAACCGTATTAAGAGGAATCCCTATGACAAACATTATGCCTATTGAAATAAAAATTCCTATCGGTATGGATGTAGCCGCAACAACAGCCGAACGAAAAGGAAACAATATCATCATAACAAGAATTACAACAATTATAGATATGAACAAATCGCGTACAAAAGAATAAACCGAATCGGCAACCACTTTCGGCTGATCGGCAATGCGTTTCATCGAAACGCTTGCGGGCAGTTCTTTTTGAAATTCGTCGAGCGCCATGTCAATCTCTCTGCCATAAGCAATGATATTGTTGCCTTCGTTCATTTCCATCGACAGTATTATTGCCGCCTTTCCGTTGTTGGTAATATAGCTGTTGGGAGTTTCGTATTCGCGAACTATACGTGCAATATCGCGCAGTCGTATTGTATGTCCGTCAGTATCGCTGTATATTATCTGGTCGGCAATTTGCTTTTCGGTAGAAAATGTTTCTGCAAAATGCAGAGGAAATTCCTGCCCGTTGCAGGTTATTGTTCCGCCTGCCGTGGTCAATGTTTGAGCAAATAAATTTGTTGTCAGAAAATTATATTTTATGCCGTAAATAGCCATCTTGTCGCGGTCGAGATAAACGTTGATTTTTTCTTTTTGCAATCCGTAGCGGCGCAAATTTGAAACGGATTCTATGCGGCGCAGTTTTGTTTCAAGTTTGTCAAGATACGTTTCAAGTTCGCGATATGTTTTATCGTCCGATTCAATCGTTACCAGCAAAGCGGAAGTATCTCCGAAATCGTCTTTGGCAATAACCGCAATAACGCCTGCAGGCAGTTGCAATTTGAAATCGGACAGTCCATGCTTTATCTTCGACCATACTTCATCTTTGTTGTTCACGTTGTCGTTGAGTTCAACCATTATGAAAACCATTCCGTTTCTTGACATCGAATATGTTTTGTCTTTTTTTATTTCCTTGTATGTGAACAAAAACTTTTCGAGCGGCTTGGCAAGTTGCTCTTCTACTTCGGCGGATGTAGCGCCCGGATAAACGCCTACTATTAATCCCTGCCTGATGGTGAACGGCGGAAATTCCTGTTTTGGCATTTTTATCAAACCAAAAATTCCCAATCCTACAAGCAAAACAACTATCAGCAGCATTATTTTGCTGTATCTCATTGCCAAACTTATTATATTTCTTTTCATTTTCTTGTTTTTATTTCCATGCTCCTAAAAAAATATCACAGAATCTTATGAACTTCATATTTCTGTTACTTTCATTCCTTCGCTTACTTTTTGATAGCCTTCCACAATCACTTTATCGCCTGCATTGATACCGCTTTCAACAATCACGCCGAAGTCGGTGAGTTCGCCAACAGTTACTGCGGCAGCCGTTGCGCAGCCATTTTTTACAAGCCACACAAAATGATGCCCATCGTGAGACACAAGTACAGAATTATTAGGCAATACAAATATTCCGCTATCGTGATTTTTATTCAGCATCACGCGGCATACCATGCCGGGAATTAATTCGCCTGAACTGTTGCCAAGTTTTATTTTTGCATCGTAGGTATGCGTGATATTATTGGCGACTATGTTTTTTTCGGTTACAAAACCTTTGAACTCCTTATCGCCGAGCGCCGCCACTCTAACAGTTGCTTCGCCGTATCTGTCAATATTCGATATTTCGTTTTCCGAAACGGAAAATTTTATTTTCACCGAAGTTATTTTCAAAAGAGTAAATACAGGTTTGCCCGGAATAACATTTTCGCCTATATCAATCAACCGTTTTCCGATAATGCCATCAAATGGCGCATAAAGTTTGCTGTCGGCAATATTTTTTTCGGCAATATGCGCCGTCGATTTTGCCTGCTCAAGTTTAGTTTGGGCTTCTATATATTTTATTTCGGGCAGGCTTTGGTTGTCGTAGAGCGTTTGCATGCGCCGCATTGCGTCTTCAGCCTGTTTCAGCGTTGCCTGTGCTGCATCGCAGGCGCTTTGCAAAGTTTCGGTTGATACTTGAGCCAGCAACGTTCCCTTGCTTACTTTTTGCCCTTCGGCAACATAAACTTTAAGAACATTACCCGATATGCTGAAACTCAGCGCCGAAGCGGATTCTTCTTCTACAACGCCTGCATAATTGCGCGATGTTTGCGTTGTTGCTGAATTTATTGTAACGGTTTTTACCGGTATGGTTTTTGTATACGCATCGCTTTTTTTGTTTTCCGAACATGCTATTATAAGCGAAAATAACATTAAAGATGTAAATATTTGTGAACGTTTCATCGAATATTTTATTTAATCAACAGTTTATATTATATAATTTTGCCCAAATGTATATATAATTTTCGGAATAACATGCAAATATTTTATGATACTTTTGTGAAAGCTTATTTTGAAAACAAACATATAAATACAATTATCTTGTTATCAAATTATTGCAAATTCAATATTTTGATACGCAAATTCAATATTTTGATACTTTAACAGTTTTGCAAAGGGTTCGTTTTATGAATGAGGAGCAATTACATAAGCCAATAATACAAAATCGGCAAATCAATAAAAGATTTGCCGATTTTGTAATTTGCACTATTGCCGTTTTGAATAAATGGTTATCAAAAAAGCCCTCCATCTACAATCCACACTTTATTTTTATTGTCGTTGCGTAAAGCAATGTTGCCTTTTTCTGTTTTTCTGTTTGCAAGTTTTATTTTATACGGTACATAATCGCCTGCATACAAGCCTGAATTGAACGAATCTCCGAGATCCAGCAGTTCCAGCCCGTAATATGGTTCGATTGATTCTTTACTCCAGCCTGTGAATGCTTCTTTTATCGATTCGATATTTTTATTTGCCAATGCCGTAAATATCAATTTTGCCGCTTCTTTTGATGTTATACCTGTCAATGCGGCATTGTTCAACGGGTTGCTCAAATTTGTCCATTCTGCATTTTCAGGACGTTCCAAAAGTTTGTTGTTATCTATCGAAACGTTATACAAAATTGATGTTGTTTCCAAAACCGTATGATATTTATTGTTGTAAAGAATTTGTATCTGCATAGCCTGTATCAATTTGGTCTCTTTGTCGAAAGTATAAATTCGCCTGTTGTCTGATTCTGCAATCGTTGAATTTTTGCTGTAACTGTTAGTAAAATCGCCTTTTGCTTTTGACTGTATTGTGAGAATTATTTGCGTGCGGGTTTCTTTCATCGTTATTTCAGAACCGTCATTTTGGGCTAATTGCTGTTCGCGTCTCAAAATATTTTGAGGATCTAAAAACGTTTCCCAATCTCCGAAAAATCCGCAAGCGCCATTAGCCATTACATGAGAATTGTTCCACCACAAATATGAATTAATGCCATCATATATGGCTGTTCTGCCCGATTTTTCCATTCTCCATTTGTTGGGATTGCCGAACAATATAGTAAATGTATGTTCTACCATACTTCCGTCTGCTCTTATATCTTCAAAATTTTCGTTTGGCGTAGTTAACATCAGAAATTTTACAGCCATAGTTTTCAAATCGTCCGAGTTGTCAATAGATTCGCCTATCAAAGCCATTGCTGCTTTTGCTTCGTTGTTTGCAGTGAATACAAACGGCAACATCAATAATGCTGCAAGTATTGCCGCTACTGTTGATAATCTTTTCAGTACATTTTTTTTCATTTTTTTCTTCTCCATTTTAATTTTATTAATAACATTTTTTTTAAGTGATAAGGGAGCAGAAGGTTTTATTTTTGGAATAATTTCATTCATAATATTTTCCTTTTATTTTATCGGTTTGTTTTAATTTGTCCATACCATATCTGTATCGAGATTTGACCGTATTTACAGAAACATTCAATATCTTTGACGATTCTACAAAGTTAAGTCCATCAACAAATTTCAGTTTAATCACTTCCTTTTGCTCGGCAGACAATTCGCTCATCAAATCTTCTATTCTTACAAATTCGGCAATACACATTTTTTCTTCAGCGGTTTTTTCTTCATCTACAACATTATTGCTTGCAAATTCAATGCTTATCGTTTTAATTTTACCGTATTTTCTTTTGTAATCCATACAGGCATTTGATATTGACTTAAACAGATACGTTTTTACGTTTTCTACAGATGCTAATGTTTTTTTATTCTGAAAAAATTTCAGAAACACATCCTGCACTATATCCTGCGCAATGTCATACGAACCAACTCTGAAAAATGCAAAAGAAAACAATTGATCCTGATATTCTTCAATAATACTTTCCAACTCATTAATTTTATTTTTTATTAATTTCAACATAAAAGCGCTTTTACAATAAAGACGTAAATATAAAAAAATCGGTCTAAAACAAAGTAAAAAAGATAGTATTGATAAAAAAATACACAATAGAAAATAATGGATTCGGTTTTATTGTTGATTAACAAAAAAAGGCATACCTTTGCTGGAAATTTTAGAACATTAAATTTACAAGTATAGCATTTATAAAGAAGATAAAACGATTAAGTGAACAATTCAATCTGCCACAAAGGGAAGTAGAGGAAATGATGGAAAATGATGCCGTCACCTATTGCAAAATAAAACGATGGAAGCGCAAAGCAAGAGAAGGAAAACATTTAACTCTTTTGCTTGGCAACAAGATTATAGATGTTGTAGAAGATGAACAAGAATTAGTGGATAAAGCATTGAATACTATCACAGAAAATATTAAAAAAGAATAACGATATGGAGATAAGTAAATTAAGAACATATATTCAGTCTGCCAACATAAATTTTTTATTTGGCAGTGGTTTGTCAAAACCCTATCTTGCTACTTTGGGCGATATTGAAAAGTTACTTACTGAATTGTCAATGAATAAAACTATTGATGATAAAATAAAGGCGATTATTGAATCCTCAATTTACCAAGAATATTTTACGAAAATCATTTTACCTAATCATACAATTAGTAATAAAACTGATTTTGATGCCGTTATAGAAAATTACAAAAAAATTCTGATTGTTTGGAACGATATATTTAACAAACGAGCAAATAAACTGCTTTCAAAACAACTAAATATATACACAACTAATATTGATATGTTCGTAGAAAAGGCAGTTGAGCAAACTCAAGTTGAGTTTAATGATGGATTTAAGGGCAGTATAAAACAGGTCTTTGATGAAGGGAATTTTCAAAAATCATACAGTAAAACAAGTTTGCACTTTCAAAATACTTTTGAAATACCTGTTTTCAATCTGCTTAAAATGCACGGCTCAATAAATTGGCAAGAAGAGAATAACATAATTATCAATGATTACTTATTAAAACAAGTAAAAGATATTGATGAGGAACTAAAAAAAATAGATAGCAAATATTTTGTTAATAGTGCAGAGTTATCAAAAATGCAGACAGACGCAGATAAATTGATTAAAGATAAATCAAATAGCGCCATTGATTTCGCTACTCTGTACACTGACTTTCGTAAATCTTACCTCAAACTTATTATGGTCAATCCTACCAAGCAAAAGTTCAGTGAAACAGTAATGGATATTCATTTCTACGAGTTGATGCGGATGTACTCTAATTCATTGGAAAAAGAAAATTCCGTCTTGTTTGTTATGGGCTTTTCGTTTGCGGACGAGCATATTAGAGAAATAACTTTGAGAGCAGCAAACACAAATCCTACTCTGTTGGTAGTGATTTTTGCTTACGATGATAACCAAAAATATGATTTTGAGAAGAAAGCAAGTAACTGCAATATTGTTGTTGTAACTCCGTCAAAGTTCAAAGAGAACAATAAGGTTGAGGATAAAGAAACCAAAAAGAAGAAAATCATTGACTCTATTACAAACTTTGATTTGGCAACGATAAACGAAGTTTTCTCACTCATTAACAAAGAAATACCTGTAAATTATGGTAACTAATTCCGATATAGTGTTATTTCAATCTGTCTTTAAGGTGGGGTTCGTTTCTTCTGTAGATGGGCGTGAAGTCAGAATCAAAGTCGATAGAGAGAAAAATTCTTCTCACTTGATTTATAAAGGTGAATTGATAAAAAATGTGTCGGTTGGCAGTTATGTGAAAATCTTGAAAGGATTTATTCCCATAATTGGTAAAGTAGAAAAAGAGTGTATCGAACCGAGCAAGGAAAAACAAGACTCTAATTATTCTTCACGCGAAGATAGGATTGACAGGTTGCTTTTTGTCAAATTGTTGGGATATTTTGAGGGTGATAAATATTGCAGAGGTATCAAAGAATTACCTCTGATTGACAATGAATGTTATTTGCTTACAGGGGAAGAATTTGCAGAAATTCATTACTTTATCAAAAATAGCAAAGATATTCCTTTGAAAATCGGCACATTGGCTTCTGATTCGTTTGTTTCGATAGAATTAGGCGTTAGTGCATTGTTTTCAAGTCATATAGGAATTTTCGGTAACACTGGTAGCGGAAAATCTTATACCTTATCTAAATTGTATAGACAGCTATTTGAAAATTATAAAAATAATAACAGCTTCAAAACAAATGCAAAGTTTTTGTTTTTCGACTTTAACGGCGAATATGCAGGCGGAAAGACAATTATTGCCGGAAAGAAAATTTATAACCTTTCAACAAGGAAAATAGAAGAAAACGAAACGAGGGATAAATTACCATTGACAAATGAAGATTTCTTAAATCTTGACTTGCTGTGTATATTCGCAAACGCTACTGAGAAAACACAAAGACCATTTATGAAGAGATGTATAGCTTTATATAAAAAAATTGAACGAAATAACGATAATAAGCAGAAAAAAGAAAATCATATCAAAAATATATTGAAACAACAAATTAAAGAAATTCTATGCATGTCAGACAAGGTAAAATCCGAAACATTAATCAAATACATAAAGCAAATATTGCCTGAAAAACTGGATAATGGGATTGTAGTGAGTTTGACAAATGATATAGAATTTCACAATAAAGACAGTGTGGGATACTATATTAAGAATAGTAGTCCGAAAGAATACATTCAGAGCAATCCTGCCTTATCTGAAAACACTACTTTATATAAGCAAGTAGATAAATTTGTTCTTTCTGACAATAACTTTATAAGAAACTTTATTTCTGTAATGTATATCCGTATTGTCTATGATATACTTGGTAATGATATTCAAAAAGAACATATTGAACCAGCTATACATAAACTGGATAGCATAGCAAGTGATATTGAAAAACTTTTTGACTTTTCTGGACAGGCAAATACTTTCTGGGATAAAAATAATATTGTTATAATTAATTTGAACAATGTAAATCTTGATTCAAAAAAGATGTTACAAATGTTTTTGGCTCATAAATTATACACAGAACATAAAGCCAAGCAAGAAAAAGGGAAAGAAGAATCATATCTGAATATTATTGTTGATGAAGCACACAATATACTTTCGTACCAATCTAACAGGGAAAGTGAAAGTTGGAAAGATTATCGTCTGGAAGTTTTTGAAGAAATAATAAAAGAAGGACGCAAGTTTGGTGTATTTATGACTATTGCAAGTCAAAGACCATCAGACATATCCGAAACTATTATTTCACAACTTCATAACTATTTTATACACCGTCTTGTGAATGAATATGATATTAAAATGGTGGGCAAAGCCATTTCATACCTTGACAAAGTTTCGGTAGAATCGCTGCCGATACTTTCAACAGGCGTGTGTATAATTGCAGGACAATTAGCCGAAATGCCTATTGTCGTACAAATTGATAAAATAGAAGATGAAAACAAACCTTTGAATGAAACTATTGATGTTATTTCAAAGTGGGAAATGTCTGAAAATGTCAGTTCTATCGAAGAAAAGAAAGAAACAGACAATATTAAAAATGATGATTTACCGTTTTAGAATAAAAAAGGCATACCAATACGATGATTACAGAACGAATAAAGCAATTGCAGAAAGAATGCTCGAACGACAAATATTTAACAAGCGGACATGACAAATAACACGCAACAATTCAATCAATTAGTTTCATTTATTTGGAATATAGCCAATGATGTATTGGTACACGCGTTTAACAAAGGCGATTACAAGAAGATAATTCTTCCGATGATGGTATTGCGTCGGTTGGATATTCTTTTGGAGCCGACAAAAGATGCTGTGTTGCGGCAGAAAGAAAACTTAGACAAACAGCGTATCGCCAATCAATCGCCGGTATTGATGACCGTCACCAAGTATCCGTTCTACAACACCTCGCGGTTTACAATGAAAACGCTTACTTCCGAAACCAACCCGATGCGTCTAAAAATGAATTTTCTGGAATATTTGGACGGATACAGCAAAGATGTGCAGGACATTATAGACAAATTCAAACTCAAGCAACAAGTTGACAATCTCACCGAACACAATCGTTTAGGGTCGATTCTCGACAAATTTTCCGACGATTCGATAAATCTCGGCATTAACCCGCTCGTTGACGCCAACGGAAAAGAAATCATGCCGGGCGTCGATAATCACACGATGGGGACGGTGTTTGAAGAACTGCTTCGTCGATTCAATGAAGAAAACAGCGTCACCGAAGCCGGAGAACATTTCACTCCACGCGATTACGTACACTTGCTTTCCGATTTGGCAGTTATTCCTGTCGCCGACCGGATTGAAAGCACTTCGTACAGCATTTACGACGGCGCTTGCGGAACAGGAGGCATTCTCACCATTGCCAAAGAACAAATACTCGCCATTGCCGAAAAGAAAAAGAAAACCGTACAGATTCACACCTTCGGACAGGAACTGCAACCCGACACGTATGCCACCTGCAAAGCCGATATGATGATTTCGGGACAATTACGTCATTTTTCGTACACCTTGAACAATCAGCAGCGCGACTATGTTGCTTTCGGTTCCACCGTTTCGCAGGACGGACACCGCGGCGAAACATACGACTTTTGTATCTCCAATCCTCCTTTCGGAACTCCATGGAAGGAAGACCT
>JAISNL010000094.1 GCA_031276235.1 Prevotellaceae bacterium
CAGGTGCGTGCAGTAGATCGTAAACCTCAAACCGCATGGTATCAGCGTCATGAAGGAGCCGAAAACTTAGTGCTCAATTTACAAGACATGGACGCTTGTATTATCGCTCTTCAAGGAGCCGATGAATGTTATAACCTCGCCGCCGATATGGGTGGAATGGGTTTTATTGAAAATAACAAAGCGTTGTGTATGCTGAGTGTTTTAATTAATACTCACTTACTTACAGCGGCTCATATGTTGGGTGTTCCCCGTTTCTTTTATGCTTCATCAGCTTGTGTGTATGCTGCATATAAACAAACTGAAATAGAAAATCCCGGATTAAAGGAAGAAGATGCTTATCCGGCTATGCCAGAAGACGGTTATGGATGGGAAAAATTGTTTAGCGAACGGATGTGTCGTCATTTCAGGGAAGATTTTGGAATTATTACGCGTGTTGCTCGTTTTCATAATGTTTATGGGCCGTTTGGTACATTTGACGGAGGACGTGAAAAAGCTCCCGCCGCCATTTGTCGAAAGATAATCAATGCGAAATTGAGTGGTAATCATAAAATCGAAATATGGGGTGACGGACTTCAAACCCGTTCGTTCATGTACATTGACGATTGCCTGAAAGGAATACAAGCCATCATGAACAGCGAAATTATTGAACCTCTCAATTTGGGAAGCGATGAAATGGTTTCTATTAATCAACTGGTTGATATCGTGGAAGATATTGCAAAAATAAAAGTTGAACGTATCTATAATTTAGATGCGCCGAAGGGTGTTCGCGGACGTTCCAGCGATAATACTTTAATCAAAAAATTGCTTGGATGGGCTCCGGATATCCGTTTATACAACGGTATGGAAAAAACATACGCTTGGATTTATGATCAAATTACAAGCGGAGCATCAAAAGATTCGATATACAATATTGGCTAATCTAAATGGTTCAACCGTTACAGCGTATTTTAGGGATTGATTTTTTTGTCGGCAACATTGAATGTAATGTTGATAAAGCGGTGCAGGGAGGACTTGTTGTCGTCCCTGCCGCTCCGGCATTGGCAAAAGATTTTATGCAATCTTCCGCCTATCGTGAAGCGTTACTTTCTGCTGATTTAGTCATAACCGATTCCGGCTTTATGCTTATTGCATGGTTATTACGTACTGGTAAATGGCTTCCTAAAAACTCCGGAGTTGCTTTTCTGCGGGAATTTATAAAGCGGGATGATTTCAGAAACGGGAAAAAGTTGTTTTGGGTGATGCCGTCTGTCGAAGAGCAGCAACGCACTTGTCGATGGCTGGAGACTCAAGGAGTAGCGCTTGAGGAAACGAATTTTTACGTTGCTCCGTTTTATGGTAAAGGTACGGTAAACGACATGCAGCTTCTCGCAAAAATTGAAGCGCAGAAACCTGATGTTATAATGATAGGACTTGGTGGCGGAGTACAAGAACGTTTGGGCTTGTTTTTGAAACGAAATTTGAGCGGTCGTCCCTGCATTTTCTGTATAGGCGCGGCAATTGCATTTCTAACTGGAGGTCAAGCTGTTATCCCTGTGTGGGTAGACAAATTATTCCTCGGATGGTTTTTTAGAATTATACAATCTCCTAAAAGGTTTTGGCGACGCTACTGGAATGCTTTTCGGCTTGCACTAATAATCTGGAAATATCAAGAACAACTACCTCCGATGAATAAATCAAATGAATAATGTCTGTGTGTTTTGAAGGAAAAAATGCAATGAATCAAGAAATATGAACAGTGCGGCTTGTACGACGAATCCTATAAAATCGCCGCCGACAGCGACATGCTGGTACGAATATTATATGCCCATCGGTTTAATGTATATTATTTGAACAAATATATTGTGCGGATGCAAATGGGCGGATTAAGCACTTCCTTAAAAACGCAATGGCATAAATGGAAAGAAGATATACGCATGTATCGTTCGCATGGGTTTAATCCGTATATCAGCTTGGCTATGAAAATCGTATCAAAGCTAAAACAATTATGACATCGTTTTTTTCAAGGAAAACAGCAGGGCAAATGCACGTAAATAATGCCATTTTGGGAAAAAACACACAAGAGATTTTTTTTATCTCTCTTGCGACCGTTTTTATCTCAGGAGAACGAATCGCCATCTCAGGAGCAACCAACCGTATCTCTCCTGATTTTTCCTCGATACCTCTTCCGAAAATGATTTCATTTCTTGTGAAACGGTTTTCATCTCTTGCAAAACGGTTTTTAAAAGTTGATTTTTTTATTTTATCTCTTGTGTGATTTTTTTTATCTCTCTTATGTTTTCCGGCATTTTTTTCCAAATGTTCAATGTTTTTTTTCAAATGTTGAAAAATTCTTTGTACCTTTGCGGCCATAAATCTAATATTAAAATATTTAATTATTACTTATGAAACGTTATCTATTTATTTTCACCGCATTACTATATGCAAATGTGTGTTTCTCCCAGGGAAAACAGCCGGCGGCAGGTGATTTGGAATCACCGAAATTAGTCATCAAGACCAATGCGCTGTATTGGTTGCTTACTACACCGAATTTGAGTGTAGAAACCGCTTTAAGCGATAAATTGTCGCTTGATATTGCGTCAAATTTCAATCCATGGAAATTCGGCGCACATGCGAGATTCCAGCATTTTTTAATTCAGCCGGAATTGCGTTACTGGCTGGACAAACCGATGAAAGGGCATTATTTTGGTTTCCATGTGCATTATCTTTATGTTAATGTGGGATTTATTGATACCCACATAACCGTTCCTTTTAACCTCCACCTCTCTTTTATGCCTGATTTCCGTAAACAGGGCAACATATACGGCCTGGGCTTTTCATACGGCTACAATTGGCGCTTGAATGCAAAATGGGCGCTGGAAGGCGTCCTCAGTATCGGTTACGCCCATCTGAAGTATAATACATATCAAAGAGACGGATATAAATTTCCGGGATATGATTATTACAATTATGTGGGGCCTACTAAATTAGCTGCTAATCTCATTTATATCATAAAATGAGTGCGCGTATGCCGCAATGTTACATAATTCGCTGTTGCATTGTGTAACTTTAGCCATTTGGTGGTTTATTAAAAATAAAACACCGATATACTAATTATTCACAACCGCTTATGAAAGGTATATGGCGTTATAAAGATTTTTTCCTGTTTATATTTGTTGTAGAAGATATCATACTGTTAAATCTGCTGTATTTTCTGTTGATGCAATTTATGAACCTGGCATACAGAGACAGTTATTTGTATCTGTGTGTAATTATCAATCTCGGATATTTGCTAAGCATTACCATTATAAAAGCCATTGAAAATTTCAGGGAATTAACTATTTCCAAGATTTTGGAACATAATGCCTATCGCCTGCTCGTAACAACAATAATCATGTTGGGATACCTGTTTTTTACAAAAACTTCGGAAGAAATATCCCGCCTGTTTATACTTGTATTTTACACTTCTGCGTACATTTTATTGTTTTTTGCGCACTGGTTTACCCGGAAGGCAATCACATTTACTTTTCTCAGCAGAAGCAAATCCGTTGTTAAGGCGGTCATTTTGGGCGCCGGCCTTATCGGCAGAAAAATACGCAACGAGCTTAGTAATAACATATATCTTGGAATAAAAATACTTGGATTTTTTGATGATAATCTTACTCAAAAGGATAATGAACATATATTGGGAACGCTTGCACAGGCAAAAGAATATATCAAAGCACATCAGATTGAAACAATTTACTGTACGCTGCCATTATCTGCTCAAAAAAAGATTCTTGATTTCCTGAACTTTGCAGAACAGAATATTATTAATTTTCATGTAGTGCCGTCCATTTCGTATTATACCAATACACCCATTGTTATGGACACTATATGCAATATCCCTGTTTTGTCTATAAGGAAGGTTCCATTAAGTCATACACATAATGCCGTTCTTAAAAGAGCGTTTGACGTGGTTGTTTCTTTGATATTTTTGACTACTTTGTTTCCGGTGATTTATCTGATACTTGGAATATTGATTAAGTTAAGTTCGCCGGGGCCTGTTTTCTTTGTGCAGGAACGAACGGGATTAAAGGGGCAAAACTTCAAATGCTACAAGTTTCGCAGTATGAAATGTAACGGAGAAGCCAATACACGACAGGCGACAGCCAATGATGAACGCAAAACACGTATAGGCGATTTCATTCGCCGGACGAATCTCGATGAATTGCCGCAATTTATCAATGTCCTCAAAGGCGATATGTCGATTGTTGGCCCCCGTCCGCACATGCTTCATCATACACATCAATATTCACAATTGGTCAATAAATATATGGTGCGTCACTTTGTGAAATCCGGCATTACGGGCTGGGCGCAAATCAATGGTTTCCGGGGCGAAACGAATAAATTGGAAGAAATGGAAGGTCGTATCAAAAAAGACATCTGGTATCTCGAAAACTGGTCGATGGCGCTTGATATTGAAATTATTATAAGAACTTTTTTTATGATGATAGCAGGAGACAGAAAAGCGTATTGAGAAGTTAAGAGTTAAGAACTAAAAATAGATTGTAAATAAAGAATACAGACGATGAATAGATTTGTCAAATATTTACTGTTGCTGACAGTAACATTATCCGCATGCAATTCACAGAAGAAAATAGTGTATATGCAGGATTTAAGTAATGTGAATAAACTTGTTAAAGTTCCGGAACTGACAATTCAACCACAGGATATGTTATCCATTGTAGTATCCAGTAAAGAGCCGGAACTGGCTTTGCCGTTTAATCTCCCTGCCGTATCCTATCAAGGAGCGGGTGAATTGTCTATGGGACAGCAACGTATTTTGACTTATACCGTCAATAAAGATGGCGATATTGATTTCCCTGTGTTGGGCAAGTTACATATCGAAGGCATGACGAGAAATCAATTGGAACAGTTCGTTAAGGGAAAAATTATTGCCGAGAATTACATTAAAGACCCTGTTGTTACCGTACAGTTCGTTAATTTTCGGTTAACGGTCAACGGAGAAGTCGTACGCCCGGGAACGTATGAGATAAAAGGCGACCATATCACCTTGTTTGAGGCTCTGAGTATGGCCGGCGACCTCACTATTTACGGACGAAGAGACAATGTGAAAGTTGTCCGTGAAAAAAATGGAAACCGAACGGTTCACGAAGTAGATTTGCGCGCTGCAAATGTATTTGATTCGCCCGTATATTATATCCAACAGAATGATATAATATATGTAACGCCAAACGGCTACAGGGCTAATCAAACCAATAATGCGGGACAGGCACAACAAATAAGTTTATGGGTTTCTATAGCCTCGTTTTTAACATCGTTAGGCGTGCTGTTATTTAAATAATTAAATTAATACATAAATGACCAGGGAAGGATATAATAAATCAAGGGTTAGTGAAGAAAGCGGAATGAGTATTGCCGATTATTTGAATTTGATAAAATCACGATGGTACTGGTTTTTACTGTCTGTAATGCTGTGTCTTGCCGGCGCTGTGTTATATTTGCAGGCGACGCCTAAAATATACGAACGCACTGCCCAGATAATGATAAAAGAGGATGCGAAACAGGGAAATACCGGATTGGACGAAATGGCTGTTTTAAGCGAACTGAATTTCTTTTCTCCAAAATCAAATGTAAACAATGAAGTGGAGTTGTTGCAATCGAAACGGATGAGGCAGGAAGTAGTCAGACGGCTTAATTTATCAACAAAATACATGATAAAATCCGGATTGAAGACGGTCGAACTTTATCGTAATTCGCCCGTAACGATTAGTTTTCCGGATTCGGAAGAAGGCGAGTCTTTTTCGTTTACGTTGAATGTGATTTCTCCGGAAGAGGTGGAACTGACGACTTTCACACAAAGTGGGAAAGAACTGCCGGACATGTCCGTACAGGCACACATGTCGGACACGACCGATACTCCTGTTGGGCGAATTGTCATTTTTCCTACGTTGTATAACCCGGAAGAATATCTGAATATTCCGATATATGTAACAAAATCCGGATTAAATCGCACCGCAGAATCTTTGAAAATCAATGCGAGCGCCGATAAGACGAATACCGTGATAACTCTTTCGCTGATGGACAACGTCCCTGAAAGGGCTGAAGATATTTTAAATACATTGATAGCAGTGTATAATGAAGACAATATCATATACAAAAATCAGATAGTCGAAAAAGCATCCGCTTTCATCAAAGAGCATCTCGATGTTATTGAACGGGAACTTGAAGCGGTGGACAGGGATATTTCCGAATATCGAAGCGAAAATATGGCAACAGATATTCAGGCATCCACCGAAATTTTCATGTCCGAATCATCCACATACAATAAACAGATTTTCGAGTTGCAAAATCAATTGTCGATAGCGGAATTTATCAAGGAATATCTCACCAATCCGGCGAATAACAATAATTTAATTCCCTCAAATTCGGGAATAGACAATTCGCCCGTTGAATCTCAAATATCGGACTACAATGGTATGATGCTTAAACGAGCGCGATTGATAGAGAACGGCTCGGAGAAATCGCCGGCAGTGATAGAACTCTCTAATGCTTCAATTGCAATGAAACAGTCAATTATACGTTCCATTGATAACCTGATAGTGGTATTGAATCTGCAAATTAAAGGATTAAAACACAGAGAAGAACAGACAAATATAAATATCGCCGGCGTCCCGAAAAAAGAACAGGAAATGATCCCTATCAAGCGTCGGCTGGACACTCAGGAAGAGCTGTATTTATACTTGCTGAAAAAACGTATCGAAAACGAACTGGCTGGAGCTGTAACTGTCAGTAATTTCAGAATCGTTAATGAAGCCGACGGAAGCGTATTTCCCATTTCCCCCAAGTCGAGAATGGTCCTATTGGCTGCATTGATAGCCGGATTATTAATACCTTTCGCCGTCTTTTGGTTGAACGAATTACTATATACCGGAATAAGAGGTCCAAAAGACATTACCGACAATTTGACTGTTCCGTTTCTTGGCTCTGTTCCTTTCAACCGACAGAAGAAAAAATCAAAAAAGGATGTTCTCTCTTCTGCGCTCATTGTCAAAGATAACAGTCGAGATTACATCAGCGAAGCATTTCGTGTGATACGCAGTAACATGGATTTTATGACGGCAAAAAACAACGCAAAAGTAATCATGACAACTTCGTTTAACACAGGTTCGGGTAAAAGTTTTGTTTCGCTGAATCTGGCGATGAGTTTTGCTTTGACAAACAAGAAGGTGATAATTGTCGATTTAGACTTGCGCAAAGCATTCATCAGCGCCTGCGTCGAGTCGCCCAAGACGGGAGTGTCGGCATATCTCAGCGGTATCAGTTCCAATCCCGACGAATTGATAGTGAAAGAATGGCTAAATCCCAATCTGGATATTCTTCCGGTCGGGAAATTTCCCCCAAATCCAGCCGAACTGCTGTTAAGCGACAGATTCAAAGAACTTATATCAATCTTGCAGGAACGCTATGATTATGTTTT
>JAISNL010000139.1 GCA_031276235.1 Prevotellaceae bacterium
TTTTTTTATGATTCAATTTACAATATCAATTGTTTTTTTATCATCCCAATCCATTAAATAATAATTTTTTGCTGACAAATCTATTGATGTTTCCAATATCGAAAATGAAGAACTGTGCAAAGAAAGAATATGCCGTCCCAAAACTTTATCTCTCGGCACAGTTACCAAAAATCCTGTAGTTGCTGTTCCGAAACCGATTAATTGTCCATCCAAAAATAAAAACAGGCAATCATTTACTTTTTTTAATGATATACCAGTGAATAACGAATATCCTACTTTTTTTCTTAAAGATCTTGAGCGCAAAAAGAATGTTACTTCATCATTTTTTACGGATGATGGCTCTATGGGCGCAATACTGTTAGAAACTATAAACTGTTCTATCGGTTCTAACTTTGAATTACTCAACGATTTGAGTCTTTCTTCATCGGTTTTATATTTTCTCGGATTTTTGCATGCTCTGTCTATCATATTGGCAACGTGTTTTATGGCATCATCGCTGTTGTAGGTCGCGGATGTTTGAGTATAAGTATTGCTTTCATCCGCGGATTCCGTATTTGTATTCATATTCATGTTGCCTGTCTGTCTCGTTGCTTCTACCTCTTCGCCTAATAAAGACCGCGTTAACGGTTCAATTTCATCTAAAAAAGCATTGGCATTTACTACTTTTGCTTTTTGCTTGTCAATTGTTGCCGATTGAACATCAATAATTTTTACGCTTAACATGCTGCGATTGCCTGTTTGCGTAATTACCGACAATACAACTTTATTGGCGCCGGCAAGTTTTCCCAGTTCGGTTGCCTGACTGTCGTCAACAACTCCAGAATTGGAAAATGCCTGTTCTCTCATAATTTTATCAAGTAATGAGCGTTCTACTATAATATAATCGCCTGTATTTACAAATACAGAACTTATAATCTCCCGTACAACTACCTTTGTGCCTTCGTCAATAATATTACCTGAAGCTGACGGATCAAACACCGCTACCCGTAATTTGTTTTCCTGTGCTTGCAACAAAACAAATGAAGTTGCAAACAAAATTAAAAAAGTTAAAATTTTTTTCATCTTAATTTGATTTATTGTATAATTATTTTTAATTTATCAACAATCTGAGATATAATATTTTCAAATGCTTTACGACCTGCCTTTTCATAGTCGAGAGCCGCGCCTTTGACATCGATAAAATTATTGTGATATATTTCTTTCCCTGTTGCTTGTTCCATAAGCGATACTTCTGCATCCAAATAGGAAAAACACATATTGTTAAGACTGTTGCCCTGTCGAGAAGATGCATTGATATTAAGCACGTAATCGCACTCATCCTGCAATGGTTTGAAACCGCATCCTAATTTGGCTAATTCGGATTTCAGTTTTGGAGCAAGTATTTCTACTTTTTTCCCTAAATTCATTTCCGTTGATTTTACATATAACAATGTAGCAGTTTGCAAACTTGCTATAGCCTGTGTAATTTGCGACTGTAACGCTAACGACAAAGGTATTTGCGCTTCGTCAGACTCTTTGCTTTCAACGGCAATAAGTAACGATTGAGCAAAATCCAATTCTTTGAAAATGGGAATTATTGCTTCATACGCTCTTTTGGATTTCATTTTGTTTCCGTCTTCTGCAAATTGTTGTGCATCATTTATGGCGGTTTCTATTTTTTGAATAATAAACGAAATTTGCGCTTTGTAATAGCCGACTAATTCGTTTCTGTCGGCGTATGCAAAAGCGTAAACGAGTTGTGTGTTCGAATCGTAATACGAGTCTGTTTTAATGCCTGCTACTTCGGCGCTGGTTTCTGTTGAAGCATGATTTAAAAAACTTTCATTTTCGTTGTATTGCCCGTTTACGCTTACCGCAGATATCTTACTTTGTGATTTTGACGATATCAGTACGCGAATTTTTTTTGCCAAATCTGCCTGTGCATCTATTGCTGCAGATTTAGTAGCATCTTGCAATGATTCGCCGGATGATATGTAGCGATAAGCAAAACCTGTGAAATACACTTTTGCAGGAAATTGAAATTCTCGTAAATCTTCGTCAAGCCATTTAGGTTTTTCCTGTCCCAAAAGAGTCTGTGAAAATACCGTACAAAGTAATATACTTACAATTAACCGCATGTTTTTTATTCAATATTAAAACCTTCATTTACAAATTTGGAAATCTCTTCAGCCTCTTTTATGGTTATTTTTGTTTCGAGGAGAGATTTTTCCAGAGCCTTTGCGCGCGCCTGAACTGCTTTTTCTTCATTCAAAATAAAAATTGTTTTGTATTCCTTGGTCGAACCGTTATCTTTTATTATTGAATAACTTTCTGTAAGCACGCCGCCTACTTCCTGCTTAATTATATTTTCGTAAGCCGACATAAATTTGTCTATTTCAGTTTCAGGCATGTTGGCGTCTGCTCGCAACAGTGATTCCGTACGACCTTTTATATTTCCGCTTGCTTTCGCTGCATAGTTGTTTTGTGCGTTGTTTAATGCAAACTGTTTACATACATTAATAGATTTGCACTGCGATACTTCTCCTGCCATTTCCTTGTTTTGAGCGCTTTCTGCCAATTTGTAGTAATGTTCTAGCAAGGCTACTTCAAGCGTACGTGAACTGCCTGTCAGTTTCCATCCTTCTTTTTGGTATTCCTTGATTTTCTTTTTGTATTCTTTGTCTTTTTCTTTTTGCAGTTTTTTTTCTAATTTTTTGCTTACCTGCGCCGAAGCGGTTTCTGGTGTTGCAATAAACATTAATGCTGCAACCAGCGACATTATGGCTATTTTAAAAATTTCTTTTTTCATCTGTTATTTTGTTTTACGTCCGTCCTTACTACGGACATTTAATTTGTAATTTTATTATTTTCCCTACTCGTAGGTTTTTCGGGGTACGCCCTGTTTGTTCTGTTTTAAATTAAATACTGTTTATTTTTTTAATTGAAATGCGTAGCCAAATCCTGTTTTGGCGTATTCAAAAACAAAACGTTTTTTCTTGCCTATTTTAATAGAAAAAGTTTTTGTATCAACTGTTTCACTCCATTCTATCTTAACCTCGCGTTTGTCTTGATTATTATTGGCAAAAGATACTGAAAATCCCTCGTTAAGCGTTCCTGTTCCAATTTTCACATCATCTACATAAATTGTTGCATTGGGATTTTTATTGTATTTGAATCCCGCAAATTCCAGCGTAATGCTTTCTTCTAATGTCGGTGGATTTGATTTTGTTTCAGTTTTTGCGATATTGGCAGTTTGTTTTTTTACATCAGGAGTCTGCTCGCTTACAAGTTCAAGCGTCAATGAGGTTATTACATCCAGTATTTCAGACTGTCTTACAAGTTTTGTTTTCTGGCTTTCTACGCTTGCACTTTGCACGTCTATCATTTTCAAACTCAATAAGCCTCTGTCTCCTGCAGCCGATAAAACGGATAAAACTACTTTGTTGGCGCCTGCAAGTTTTCCAAGTTCTGTTGCCTGACTGTCATCAACAATGCCCGAATTGGAAAATTTTTGTTCGTTTATAATTTTATCTATAAGCGAGCGCTCAATAATGATGTATTTATCCGTATTGACTATTGCAGAACTTACCATTTCGCGAATAATAATACCTGCGCTTTCATCAAAGCCTTTTCCTGATACGTTTGTATCAAACACCGCCACGCGTAATTTTTTCTCCTGCGCCAATAAATATAATGTTGGAACAAGCATAACTAAACACAAAAAAATGATAAAGCGTTTCATTGCAATAAATTTTAAATCAAGTCAAATTAACAGTTGCTTTCAACAGCAACTGTTAATTCTTGAAAAATGTTCTATTAATTAAAAAGCATAAATTTAAAATACATAATTAATCCCCAAAAATATTGAACTGATATTAAGTTTAACTCCTTCTGTTTTCTCCTTTAAAACATTCACAAGTCCGTGCTGATATCCCAGTTCAATCTTGAATTTGTTGATGCTTACTCCGAAAATAGCGCCCAATCCTGCATTCAGAGAACCTAATCCGCTTTCTGTTGCTCCACCATTATCGGAGTCGCTACTAACACTTTCACCAAGTTTGAATCCTATAAAAGGACCTGCCTGAGCATAAAATGAAACTTTGCCTGCAGGAATATTGTATCCTGCATATACGGGAACATCCACATAATACATACTCAAACT
>JAISNL010000153.1 GCA_031276235.1 Prevotellaceae bacterium
TTAACTGTTGATATGAATAATAATGTTCGCCTGAACTGAAATCATTTTCAACATATCCATTTATTATCAGTTTATTATCGGCACAAAATTCATAAATAATATTTTCATTAGAATAATCAACAGTATCAACAATACCATCATAAACATTTGCATCTCTGCTTGTTATTTTTATTAATTTCCACTTACCAATAATATTTTTACGGTAAGGATTTTCATCTTCCTTTTCCTTCCCGCAGGCAACTACTCCTGCTAAAATCAGCAATATTGCTGTGGCTTTTAATAATGTATTTTTCATAATTTTTTTATTTTTTATTAATTATCGTAATAAGTTGTTTTCATGTAGCCTTTATATTTAATCGTTCGTCCCTGCTCTGAATATTCTACTTCTATCGGAAAATTTTCGCCATATTTATCTATACTAATATTCATTTTCCCTTTGATGATTTTAACCGCAGGCATTTCAATTACAATATTTTTTGTTATTGATTGTTTGTAATCGCCCGACAATTGATTATATCCGTCGCTTGAACCTGAAAATATTACTTGTTCGTTTTCCTGTTCTAATATGTAATCTGCAACATATTCCGAATTTGCCATGATATTGGGAACCGTTGATTTTTCGGTATCGGCGTATCCAAATTCTTTTGTTTTAATGTTATATTTTTTATCGCCCGCATACGTCCCGATATTTTCCATGCTCAACGAACCATACATAAATATCCATATATTTTCGTAATAGTGAATTTTTAATTTGGAGCAGTCAATATTTTTTGTTTCATTGCCATTTTCATTTTGTTCTGGGTATCCTACAACAACCTTTCCCGATAGCAAATCTGCATTAAAGTCATATTCCCATTCGTTTCGTTCTTCATTTATAATCACGCCCAGGGCTTGTCCCATTTTCATTTTATCCGATATTATTTCTACTTCTCTGCAAATAATGCCTGTTGCTTTGATGCTTGTTTCTATTTCATTTGCAATCACAACATCTTCTGTCAAATTAACATTCGGGTTAAAATCATCGTTAACGCATGATACGCAAAACAAAGTTATTGTTATCACTATAAATATCAACTGTTTAATTCGTAATATGTATTTATCGCTTTTCATATATAATTTTTCTCGTTTGCTATTTAGATGAAAATAATGGCGTAAATGATGCATTTACGCCATTATTTTTAACTATGTTTAACGCAACCTGTATTAATCAGGCGCATTTAATACTTGTAATGTTCGGCTTTGAATGGTCCGTCAACAGGTACTCCTATGTAGTCTGCCTGCTTTTGCGATAAGACTGTTAGTTCAACTCCGAGTTGTTGAAGATGCAGGCGGGCTACTTCTTCATCCAATTTTTTAGAAAGACGATACACATCAATTTCCAATTTTTTTGTCCATAATTCAATTTGTGCAAGAGTTTGATTTGCAAATGAATTACTCATTACAAATGAAGGATGTCCTGTTGCGCATCCAAGATTTACCAAACGTCCTTCTGCCAAAAGGAAAATTGAATGTCCATCGGGGAAAGTATATTTATCTACCTGTGGTTTTATTTGAGTTTTCTTTATTGATTTGTCGTTTTCAAGTTGCTGTACCTGAATTTCGTTGTCGAAATGTCCGATATTGCATACAATCGACTGGTCTTTCATTTTTTTCAAATGTTCGTATGTAATAATATCGCGGTTTCCTGTTGCTGTAACGTAGATATTTGCTTCGTCAAGAGTTTGTTCTACGGTTTTCACTTCAAATCCTTCCATTGCCGCCTGTAAAGCGCAAATCGGGTCAATTTCGGTAACAATCACGCGCGCACCGTAAGCACGCATCGAACGCGCACAGCCTTTACCCACATCGCCGTATCCGCAAATAACAACTACTTTGCCTGCTATCATAACATCCGTTGCGCGTTTAATCCCATCTGCAAGCGATTCACGACAACCATATAAATTATCAAACTTGCTTTTTGTAACCGAATCGTTAACATTAATTGCAGGCACAAGCAATTTGCCTGCTTCTTTCATCTGATACAGGCGGTGTACTCCTGTAGTTGTTTCTTCCGACACGCCTTTCCATTCTTTTACTGCACGATGCCATTTGTCGGGATCCTCGCCTAAAATTGTTTTTATAGTGCTGTTGATAACCTGTTCTTCGTAAGAGTTTGCTTTAGCATCTGTTACAGATGCATCTATTTCGGCATCAAAGCCTTTATGTATTAACAAAGTAGCATCTCCGCCATCGTCAACTATTAAATTTGCGCTTTTGCTGTTGGGAAAAGTTAATGCCATTGCCGTACACCACCAATAGTCTTCGAGAGATTCTCCTTTCCATGCAAATACAGGAATTCCTGCTGCTGCAATAGCTGCCGCCGCATGATCCTGAGTAGAAAAAATATTACAGCTGCACCAGCGCACATCTGCTCCAAGTTCGACAAGCGTTTCAATAAGCACGGCTGTTTGAATTGTCATGTGCAGCGAACCCATAATTCGAGCGCCTTTCAAAGGTTTTTGAGATGACCATTTTTTGCGGATAGCCATTAATCCGGGCATTTCTTTTTCGGCAATATCTATTTCTTTGCGTCCCCATTCGGCAAGATTAATATCTGCCACTTTGTAACTGATTGAATTATCTATGAACATAATTTTGTATTTTTGAAAATTAAAGTGCAAAAGTAGTCTAAAATTTTGACAAATCTGATGAATTTTAATTAGTCGTTTTGTATTTGCTTATTATTTTCTTTATAAACAGATAATTGTATAAGAATAATAAATGACGGTTGTCTATTTATATATTTTGTCGATTTCTTTTCTGACAGTTCATAAATTGTATGACACCATAGTACTTTATCCTGCATAGAGAGATGCTCTGATTTATTCTCCATTATTATATGGCAAAACATTTTTTGCTCTATAATAATGAACATAATCATGCAGCGTAAGAACGTAATCATGCAGTGTAAGAACGTAATCACGCAGTGTAAGAACATAATCACGCAGTGTAAGAACGTAATCACGCAGCGTAAGAACATAATCATGCAGCGTAAGAACGTAATCACGCAGCGTAAGAACATAATCACGTAGCGTAACCAATCCTGAAAATCATGATATTTCCATATATGCAGAAAATATACAATGTATGGCACTATCTTTTCCCCAATGCTTCCCAAGTATCCGATTTGCGCAAAAAACATGCTGAATAAACTGTGGATTATTGGTTTTTACGCCGTGTCCGAAAAAAATATTTTTAAGTATGCCGGCATTATTTATAAAATATTACCTTTGCAGAAGTTTTAGCCAATGTGTTTTATACTTTAAGCGGGTTAAAAATGTGATATAAACAAACTTAAATTTTGTATTGTTTCATTTCGTTACGCAGACGGCACAGTCTATAATTTGCATTGCGATGAGCGAAACGGCAAATGAATCAGCGCCAAACGATAGTTGGCGCTGATAATCCGAACGACAGATAACAAAATTATGCCGAATAAAGTATAATGGTCGCATTCATTGAAATGAATTTTGCAAACAATATAAACGAATGTAAAACATTTTATTTTAACAGATATGGATTTTAATCTTAATAAGAAACAAAAACTTTTTCAGCAAATGATACGGGATTTTGCAGAAAAAGAAGTAAAACCGCTTGCTGCCGAAATAGACGAACAGGAACGTTTTCCGAGTGAAACAATCGAAAAAGCAGCAAAAACAGGAATAATGGGAATCCCTGTGCCAACTCAATACGGCGGTGCAGGCGGCGACAATATCATGTATTCTATTGCAATAGAAGAATTATCGCGCGTTTGCGCTACAACAGGCGTTATTGTTTCGGCTCATACATCGTTGTGTCTCATGCCGATTTTGGAAAACGGCAACGAAGAACAAAAGCAAAAATATATTCCCAGATTGGCATCGGGCGAATATATCGGCGCTTTTGGACTTACCGAACCAAACGCAGGAACCGATGCATCAGCACAGCAAACAACAGCTGTCGCAGATGGAGATAACTGGATTCTTAACGGAAATAAGATTTTTATTACCAATGCAGGTTATGCGCAGATTTATATCATTTTTGCAATGACCGACAAATCGCAGGGAGTAAAAGGAATCTCGGCTTTTATTGTTGAAAAGGGAACACCCGGATTTTCATTTGGCAAAAAAGAATTAAAAATGGGTATTCGCGGCTCTGCTACTGCCGAATTGATTTTTGAAAATTGCGTAATTCCAAAAGAAAACCTTCTTGGACGAATCGGCGGCGGATATGGCATTGCAATGAAAACACTTGACGGCGGACGCATAGGTATTGCTTCGCAGGCGCTGGGTATTGCACAAGGCGCAATGGACGAAACAGTAAAATACGTCAAAGAACGTAAACAGTTCGGCAAACCTTTGGGTAAATTTCAGAATACACAGTTCCAGTTAGCCGATTTGGAAACCAAAATTCAGGCATCCAGATTGCTTGTACGCTCGGCGGCATTCAAAAAAGACAGTCATATACCGTATTCAGATGCCGCAGCAATGTGTAAACTTTTTGCGGCAGAAACAGCAATGGAAGTTACAACAAAAGCAGTGCAGTTTCACGGAGGTTACGGTTATACCCGCGAATATTCTGTAGAACGAATGATGAGAGATGCAAAAATTACGGAAATCTACGAAGGCACATCCGAAGTCCAACGCATGGTAATTGCCGGTGCATTATTGAAATGATAATATAATTATGAATACTAAAATTAAACACTGTAATAATAAGATGAATATAATAGTATGTATAAAACAGGTTCCCAATACTACGGAAATAAAAATTAATCCTGCCACAGGCACACTTATACGCGATGGCGTGGCGAGCATTATGAATCCCGACGACAAAGGAGGTTTGGAAGAGGCGCTAAAACTGAAAGACAAATATAATGCTCACGTAACAGTTATCACAATGGGTTTGCCTCAAGCAGAAGATATTTTGCGCGAAGCCCTTGCAATGGGAGCAGACAGAGCAATCCTGATTACCGACAGAAAACTTGGCGGCGCCGACACTTTGGCTACATCAAATACATTGGCATCTGCTCTGCGACAATTAAAATTCGACTTGATAATTACCGGACGACAGGCAATCGATGGAGATACCGCACAGGTTGGACCTCAAATAGCTGAACACCTTGATTTGCCGCAGGTAACATATCTCGAAAAACTTGAATACGATGGCGAAAAAACTTTTACAATAAAAAAATCAACAGAAGACGGCTATCAAATTATAGAAGTTGATGCGCCATGCGTTGTTACTGTTTTGGCTTCGGCAAACAAGGCTCGTTATATGTCGGTGCGCGGAATTGTAGAAGCCTGTGATAAGGAAATTGAAATATGGGGATTCGACAAACTTGGAATCAGCGAAGAAAAAGTAGGACTTAAAGGCTCGCCTACAAGAGTGTATAAAGCATTTACACGCGGCGTAAAAGCAGCAGGCGAAATGTTTGAAACAGATGCCGAAGAAGCTGTCGGTATCATTATGAGCAAATTGAAAGAAAAATATATCATCTAACAATTAAAACGAAAATGAATATTTCAGAATATCAGGATGTTTACGTTTTTATAGAACAGAGAGAAGGAATAATTCAAAACGTATCTTTTGAATTACTTGGCAAAGCACGCGATTTGGCAGACAGCCTCAACGAAAAAGTTGTGGCAATTTTACTCGGATACAATATCGAAAATAAGGCAAACGAATTGATTGCTTACGGAGCAGATACCGTAATTTGCGCCGATGACATGGAACTCGAATACTACAATACCGAGCCTTATACTCAGGCAATTTGCCAAATAATAAACAAACAAAAACCGGGCATAGTACTTATTGGCGCAACAATCACAGGACGCGATTTGGGACCGCGACTTTCGGCGCGTCTTGCAACAGGACTTACGGCTGACTGTACAAAACTCGAAATATCCGAAACCCGCGAACTGCTAATGACGCGCCCCGCGTTCGGAGGAAACCTCATGGCTACAATTTTGTGCAGCGCTCATCGCCCGCAAATGTCAACAGTGCGCCCCGGAGTTATGCGCGCACGCGAAAAAGATGAATCTCGCAAAGGCAAAACAGAAAAAATATCAATAGATTTCGACAGGTCTAAATTCCGTGTACGTATTGTAAAAACGGTGAAAGAAAAGAAAGATATGATTGATATTACCGAAGCAAAAATACTTGTTTCGGGCGGAAGAGGAGTTGGAAACGAAAAAGGCTTTGACAAACTTCGCGCTCTTGCCGCCGCAATAGGAGGTAAAACAGAAGTTTCATCATCGCGGGCAATGGTTGATGCAGGCGTTATGGAACATGTACGTCAAGTAGGACAGACAGGAAAAACAGTAAGACCCAGTTTGTATATAGCCTGTGGAATATCGGGAGCGATACAGCACTTGGCGGGAATGGAAGAATCTGAATTTATAATTGCCATAAACAAAGATAAATATGCACCAATCTTTCAGGTTGCTGATTTGGGCATCGTAGGAGATGTTCATAAAATCATTCCATTACTTACGGAACGATTTGTAAAGAAATAATTTTTCACAACGCATAAAAAACGCAAGGACAGGCAAAACCTGTCCTTGTTGTATTTTACGATTTAATACCTTTGCTCCTATTCTTCCAAATAAGCATAAGGGTCAAAATGGCGTGTATGAAATTCTGTTCTTGAAAGTACTATTTTAAGTTGATAGGCTTCTTTTTTCAGATTTTCACCATCTTTTGGGTCGTATTCATTTTGTATCAGTAAGTCGGCATATTCAGCAATATTTCCCGGTTCATCAAGATAATAATAAATCTTACATAAATTATAATAAGAGGCATATCTGATTTTTATATCGGCTTTTCGTTTGGGGTCAGAATATTTAGCAGGTAGCGATTTAAAATAATCTATTATTTCTATAAGATTATCTTTGTTCACACTGTTTTCGGGAGTCATTTTGTCAAATTCCGCTTTCAATTTATTGCACATTTCTTTGAATGTTTCGTTTTCAAGATGTTTTTTTTCATCCATCGTTTTTATTACATCTGTGGTTCTTACTATCGGAAATCCATACTTTTGAGATGCGTAATTGCTTGCATGCTGAGCAATCTGTTTCGACAGTGTAGATATAAATTGCGATATTAACACATCTTTGTTATTGCGCCAATATTCGGAAGCATCTTTTCGTGAAGAATATTCGGACGAAGAGTAAGTTTGCTGAGTGTTATTGTACACAGTTGCCGAATGAAGTAATTTTTCTCTTTGGAAAATCTTGTACAGCCCGCTGAAACTGTAAACAACATTCACTCTGAAATAATGCCTGACCGAAGTAATTTTCCCGTTTTTGTCTTTGGTTTCTTCTACACGATCAGCAATATCGCTCTTTTCAATAACAAGGTCGCCAAGTTCAAGCACAATATTGACATCGGCGCTTTCAATATCATCTGTTCGGCGTTGTCCTGCAATGCCTATAACGCTATTTATTTCATCTAACGAAACTCGATTTTCGGTGCTTTTGGTCGCTTTTACTTGAGTCGAATAGATGAATAAAACAGGATTTAAATGGGCTTCGGGAGTACTTCTGTATTCTACTCTGAAACGCAGATTGTCAATATCTACATTTTTGGTTTGAGACATTGAACCGATGCTTGCAAACAATGCAATAACCTGTAAAAAGATAGTTTTTATATTCATAACTTTATAATTTTTTAAATTAATAATTATTTAATTTCGATGCAAATATAAATATTTTTCTCTACTGACCGACAAAAAACCAATTATAATTTTATATTGTTGATAACTAATTCTTTCCTTATAGATGAAAAATAAATAAGGTATAACAAATAAACCTGAAAAAAATCAGTTGACAGTTGGAAGTGATAAAAACATAAAATTCAGGATTGCTTCGCCAACGCTCGCAAAGACGTGCTACTTCTTTTAGGCGTCATTGCTAACCCGAAAGATGAAGCAACCGAAGATCGGCGTAGCCAATTCAGAAGAGTGAAAAAATAGCTTTCAACTGTTTTGCGTTTTTGTATCATCATACAATATATGATATTACCAGTGCTTGAACTGGGCTGACATTAAAGCCAATGCAATTTACACAATAGATAAAAAATAAATTAATGTTCATAAACAAAAATGACTTAAACATGTCTCTTTACCA
>JAISNL010000164.1 GCA_031276235.1 Prevotellaceae bacterium
AAAAAAAATTTTTTTTTTAACATTCATCTCCGAACGTTTTTTGTCCCATAATTTACATTATGTTAAGTTTGGAAACACAAAAGTAATTAAATTTTAATTAATTACAAATTTTCTAAAAAAAATATTTTTCACGAAAAAACGTATAACTCGCTGATAATCTGTTCCCGAAACTTAACATAATGTAAATTATGTGACAAACGGAATTTTCATTTACAATTGTAAACTTGTACCTTTCCCAAAAGACAACAAAAACAAGTTATAAATTAATTACAATTGCACACAATGAAAAAAGAAAAAAATTTAATGAATGATTTGTTTGGTTACACACCCGAACAATTTTCAGCATCAAGAATCGCAACACAATACGGAATTAATAATACAATACCCGACAAATGGTTGCCAAACCTTGCACACTTCAACAACATTATGTTTAAACGAACTATTGATTACAACCTGTATCTTATCAGCGGTTACAGATCCGAAGTTCTAAATAAATACTTTGACGGAAATTACAGACGGCGCCATGACATGTGTTTATCCGCAGATTTTCTGGCATCAAAAGAAAATATACAAAAATTGCTGCTAAACATAAAAGAAGAACATTTTCTAAGAGTTTTTGAATATCGTCCGCTACATCAAATTGTGCACATATCCATATACAGTGAATCACAATCGTTTATAATAGGAAAGTCCGAAAGATTTCCTTTATTCATAAATCTAAACGAACTATTCATCGAAATATAAACAAAAACATGAATAAATACGTTATTTCAATAGACTGGTTAAGTATATATTGCTCAGGCATAATACCTGAAAACTCAACCGAGCGCTATAAAATCATAGACGCGAAACTACCAACGCGGCAATGGAACAGATTAACGTATGTATATGATAAAAAACTCAGTGAAAAAATACATCTCTTTGAAATAGTATCACAACCACACCTAAAAACAATAGACCAAACAGCATGCATTATCAAAATAAGAAACTTTGCACTTTACACAAGGCACTTTACAAAAGATCTTAATCAACTGATACGAGAACTGAAACTGCAATACAACGGAATTTCAAGAATAGATATTTGCGCAGACTTCAATAAGTTTGAAACCTGTACAGTACAACAATTTTACACAGATTTTTTTACAAACAAAATCATAAAAAACGGACAAGGAAAATACAAAGCACAAGGACAGCAAAAACAAAACATTCACACATACACAGGTATAAAATTTGGTTCACCAACAAGTACAATAACAACAAACCTATACAACAAAACATTAGAACTCAAAGAAGTAAAATTTAAAAAATACATATTTGACAAATGGAAAAAATGCAAACTCGAAACAGACACCGACGTACACAGGTTAGAATTTGCAATACACGGTAACATAAAAATTGTAGACGAAAACGGCGAAATAAACCCGATAAATCTTAATATGCTTGAAAATTCAGAATATACAACAAACCTGTACTCATACTTTTATGAAAAATATTTTGATTTCAGACAAATAAGCACAGACACAAACAAATCCAGACTAAAAAGAATAAACTTAATAAATATACACGAATCAACATTTAAAGAAATTGTAAACCTTACACAACAACAGGACGCAAAAAGATCTGAACGAATATTTATAAAAAAGTTCTGGAAAATAATACAAAACACAGACAGACACCCCGAACAAATAACAGTTCTAAACCACGCATTAGACATAACAGCACATATAACGGGATTAACATATTATCTAACATGCAAAAAAAAGCACTGGTTACGTGAATGAAAAAAACAAAAAAACAAAAGTCGAATTACAGAAACAAAAAACAAAACGAAGCGCAAAACGAAAAACAAAAAAATAAAAAACAAAAAGCGCATTACAGAAACAAAAACACAAAACACGCAAAACGAAAATTAAAACAAAAACATTCAAAAATAAATAAAATGAAAACTTTACAACAAAATATGTTTTTAGAACTAAAAGTACAAGAAGCAATCGTAAACATCAAAAAATTTGCACACATCGCACAACTCGAAGATTTAAATTTAGAACTCGGATTTTCAGGCGGAAAAGACAGCATCGTAATATATCATCTAACAAAACTTGCAAACATAAAATTTACACCCATATTTAATTATGCATTTGAAGATATGGACATTGTAAACTTCATAAAACAAAATTATCCAGACATACAGATACACAAAAAACCAACACATTATTTGAAACTTATACAACAAACAAAATTACTTCCATCACAACAAATAAGATACTGTTGCACATATTACAAAGAACAATCACAAAACGCAATAATTACAGGCGTTAGACGCTACGAAAGCAGAGGCAGACAAAATAGAAAACTGTTCGGAATAAAATATAAAAAAAACACAAAAAAATATAACGACATATTTATATCCGAGTGCACAGAACAATCACAAAACAAATTAATGTTAAGACCAATAATTAATTGGAAAGACACAGACGTTTGGCAATATATTTATCAAAACAAACTGCCTTATCCAAACATTTATAATCAAGGACAAAAACGTTGCGGCTGTATGCTTTGCCCGCTTGCTACACTCGACCATAATATATTTTATTTCAAAAAAAAACCAGCATTAATCAACTTTGCAAAAAAAATAGCAGAATTTTCAGACCTCACAATAAAAAAAACAAACAAAAAATACACAGCCGAACAATACATTTTTGTCTGGTTAAATCACTTCAAAGAACCAAGCGAAAAACAAAAACAAACAATAAATAACATTTATAACAGAATAATATTTTAAATAAATTAAAAATAAAATTATGACAAAAGATTGCTGGGTGTCGCCGAAAGGAATAATAACATGGTGCGAAAACACTGCTGAACACGAAAAATTATCATACGAAATTATGAAAGCCAACAACTGGTATTATGAAGAATACATGTATTATGACAATGAAAATCACAAATGGAAGTATCAAGGTAGCGGAAGTGATTTTTTAATTAACGTAAAAGGCTTTATTAAATACATGGATTGGGGATATAAACCCGATTGGTTTAGATATGACATTAACAAAATCACAGACGCACAGGCGCGGGTTATGTTACACTTTGAAAAATTATACCAACAAAGAAAACAAGAACTCAAAAATCAACAATAACAAATAACAATTAAAACAGTAAAATTATGAATAAAAAAGAATTAATAACAGCGATAGAAGATTATATCGCAGAGTTAGAAAAAAAAATTAAAATTTTAACCGAAGAGGTTACAAATTTAGAATATAGTTGCATTTCAATCGAGGGTTATACAATTGCCGAATTGATTGACGAATTTAGAAACAGATTAAAATATAAAGATTTTATCGAAACTTTATTTAACGAATTAAGTGAAATCGAAATGTTTGACGGATTAAATTACAGGCTGAAAACATCGAATTTAAGAAACTATCTGATACTGTATTTTGACGAACAACAGCATGTAACAAACGAACAACTGCTGCAACAAGTTGCATACGAACTGGATATTAAATTAAAACAATAAAATTATGACAAAAGATTGCTGGGTATCCCCCGAAGGACTAATAACATGGTGTCAACAAAATAACATACACGAAAAAATAGCGCGCCAAATTGTAAAAAACAACAAATGGTACCAAGAATTTAAACAATGGAACATTGAAAAGCGTAAACAAGGAT
This sequence comes from Prevotellaceae bacterium, assembly GCA_031276235.1. Lineage (GTDB taxonomy): Bacteria > Bacteroidota > Bacteroidia > Bacteroidales > UBA932 > JAIRKV01. The sequence continues at coordinate 3,679 of JAISNL010000164.1, forward strand.
ATGTATATACAAATAGCGACTTCTTGATTGACGAAAAAGGCTACATTAAATACATGGATTGGCAATTTTCTGACAAATGGTTTAAATGTAATATTAATAAAACCACAAACAAGCAAGCATGGATTATATTATTTTTTAGCGAAATACACAAACAACAAAAACAAACAATTCTTATACAAAACAATTAAAACAATAAAATTATGAGAAAAGATTGCTGGGTATCCCCCGAGGGAAAAATAACATGGTGCGAAAAATTTGCTAAACACGAAGATTTAGCATACCAAATTATGAACGACAACGGCTACTACGAAGAATTTATCACGTGGTATATTCAAAAACTCAAACAAAAAATAATAGTTCTCGGCACCGACTACTTAATTGAGGAAAAAGGCTACATTAAATACATGGATTGGGGACATTATCCCGATTGGGTAGGATTTGACCATGTTGACGAAATCACAGACGAACAAGCCAAAGTTATATTAAACTTTGAAGAATTATACAAACACAAAAAACAAGAACTCGAAAATAATAAACAATAAAACAATGAAACAAAAACACATATACAAAGCAAAATGCAAATATTGCAATTACACAAACATCAAAGTTCTAAAAACACACGAAACAAAAACAAAAACAATAACAAGTTGCAAAAACTGTAACAAAATAATAACAATCAAAAAAATATATTAAAATGAACACAAGCGCAAAACCGAATATTGAAATAACAATCAATAATCAAACACACACAATTACAGAACTAAAACCAACAATCAACAAATGCAAACAATGCAGCCTAAACCAAATAATTTGCCACCAAACGGCAAACTGTATAATCGAATTAATTACACGCAAACATAATTATTATTATATCTTTGCGCAAAAAAACAAACAATGCAGTACAGAAACTCAAGAATAAACAAAGAAACAGCAGCCGTAGTGTTAATAATAGCAATTATGATAATCATCATAAATGCAATAATCGAAACAATAAAATAATACACCTTGCATGTTTCATACAGACCGCTCCCCCAATTTTGGGGGCGGGGGGGGTTAATATTTTAAACATATAATCCAAAACCGCTAAATACATGCCAGCACACGCCCCGCCGCCCGCCAAGCCGCTAAAAGGTATGCACTACGTGCATGACTGTTTTTATTTTTTTTTCCGCGTCTTGGCGGGCTGGCTGCATACTGCCTGCGTTAATCAAACTGCCATCGCTCCTATTAAACGTCTACAGCCCCGCCGCTTCGAAAAAGGCGCAACAAAGTTACAACCAACAACAAAAACACACAACCATCAACAACCACACAACAACATCATATCCTTTTCTACGCTCTGGGTCTTGGGCGCGCCTAATATTGTGCAGCGGGCATCTTCTAATCAACTAAATGCCGTCGCGTTTCGGGAATTTCGGTCTGTTTTTGCTAAACAACAATAAACCAACAGTAAACAACAATACACACATACAACAACACCCAACAGCCCGCGCCCCTTTCACGCTCATAACCGCCCGCTTGCGCCGTGTTTACCTGCCCACAGCCGCTCGCAAGCTCGGGCTGTCATGGGCAGATATCCTCATAATCATCGCTCGCCGACAACCATCAACAACCACACAACAACGCAAACCAAATCATCACCTGCAAATATACATACCAACACCAAACGGCGAACCCTGCAGAACTGACAGTGCACATCTTCAACCAAATGCTGCAGGGCATACACCGAAACTGCATACTGCCGCGCGCGAGCATCCAAGCAACACGTTATAACCGACAGTACGCGCTTGCCACCCCCAATTTGCCATCTGGCGAGTAGCATCTCGGTAGCGTCCTACCGTCCGCTCCCGACACGTTCTTTAATTGTGCCTAACGGCACTAACGCCATCTGGCAAAATTGGGGTGTTAACTTTGGCTTCCAAAAAAACAAAAAAGCGGCAAACGCCGCCTTTTCATAAATTAACCGTCCAAGTGTTTAATTTCCTCAATGATAAGCCTACAGCCCATAGCAGAAACCAATTTCAAAATTTTATCTATACCTGTACTGTGCCGCCCATGCTCTATCTTGCTGATTTCCTCGCGGCTGACACCGCTAATCTCAGAAAGCCAATAAGTAGAAAACTTACGTGCCTTTCTTGCATCCGAAAGGGATTTACAAAATTCAGTTCTACTTTGCATCGTCATCAATATCAAAATATTCGACATACTTGAAAGAAATATCGGCGGCACCCTCTTCTTTGTCCATTTCATTTCTATCATACAGAACCGCAATAATCCTGCCTGTAAACAAATCAGGTAAAGAAGCATACTCTAAACCGTTATCCCACTCTTCAACCTCAAAATCAGAAATTGATACATCCCTGCCTACAATCTTTGCAGTTTTTTCCAATAAAAGTTTTTCAAACTTTTTTACTTTAAGTTTTTTAATTTTCATTTTCTTACAATTTTTTAATTTATTATATAATAATTTATTACAATACAAAGATAGTGTAAAATATTACACTATACAAATAATGTTAGTTAAATAAAGTTAAACGTACCTATGTGTAGTATTAAATTACGTTAAAAGCAAGTAGCAAATTTAACAAACAAATCAAGCAAACAAAATAATACACCTTGCATGTTTCATACAGACCGCTCCCCCAATTTTGGGGGCGGGGGGGGTTAATACACAAAAAACCAACTTTTTCTAAACGCAGATAAACTATCTTTTCAAATAGGTATAAAACCACAGGTAAAAAATAAAACCCAGCAAAACGAAAAAAAACCCACTTAAACACAATATACAATCCCTTTGCAATCCCTTTTCATTTTAACATACTGTAACAATAGCAAGTAGGTACTCAACAAACCACTGTTACTCCTGTTAAGTAAAACAGGAGTTAATTTTACAGTCTGAATACAAAATAAATACATACAACGCTAATACACAATAAAACACACTCAAAAATACAAAAAATGTTAAAAACAACAATAAACAGACTTAATGCAACAAATTTGCAATAATATTAATCTTAAAGTTTTCTCAATTTTACAAAAAATTGATTTAAAAAAATGGCAATAGTAAACAGTTTGGCAGTAGGAAAAGCCAAAGGAAGCGCAGGAAACATCAATTTTTACCAACGAATGGGTGAAACAATCATGCGAGAAAAAGTATTACACCCAACAAACCCGCGCACAAAATCGCAAATGACAAACAGAGCAAAATTTATGAACGCAATCTTATTTTTCGCAGTTCTAATAAGCAAAAACGCATCTGCACTATGGGAAAACAAAACAAAAGGTACCAAAAAATTAACAGGGTACCAAAATTATCTGAAACAAAATCTTGCAATTACACAACCGTACATACCTAAACCTTTTATTGAACTACGAAAAATCATCCCAGCGCCTATTATAGTATGTAAACAAAAAGGAAAAACATCTACAATAGTAACGCAAGAATACAACGACACAGCAAAAAGAGTAATATTTACAATCAACGCAAACATTTTTAACTTTCCGAAAAACACAATGGTAAGTTTCATCGTACAATTCGGAAATGTAAACAACAATAAAGGTACCGACAACGGCGTAATAAGATCCTATATAGACGCAGCAACATTTTCCGTACAAACACAATATTTCGGAATAAAACCACAAGACGTTACTGTAGCAATATCTACACCACAACCAAATACAACTGCAATAACAATATATGCTGAAAATCCAACGATATTAACAATAACAGCATATACACACATTCTTACAGAACTGCAAAAAGGAAAGTTAAACCGAAACAAAGCAATAATGCAACTTACACCGAACGGACAGGCACAGTACAATTACTATACAACAGGCGAAGGTGCAGCCGAAGCAATAAATAGTTATCCAAGCGGTCAAGCAGAAGACTTTTATTCGCCAATTACAACCTAACAAAACAATAAAACACACTCCCAATAATAAAAACTGTTAAAAACAAAAATAAACAAACTTAATGCAACAAATTTGCAATAATATTAATCTTAAAGTTTTCTCAATTTTACAAAAAATTGATTTTAAAAAATGGCAATAGTAAACAGTTTGGCAGTAGGAAAAGCCAAAGGAAGCGCAGGAAACATCAATTTTTACCAACGAATGGGTGAAACAATCATGCGAGAAAAAGTATTACACCCCGCAAACCCGCGCACAAAATCGCAAATGACAAACCGAGCAAAATTTATGAACGCAATCTTATTTTTTGCAGTACTTCTCAAAGCAAACGCAATCGCATTGTGGGACAACACAACCACAGGTACAAAAAAGTTAACAAGATACCAAAATTATCTGAAACAAAACCTTGCACTGATACAACCGTACATCCCCCGAGATCTGATTGAATTGCAAAAAATCATTGCAGCACCCTTTGTTATATCTAAAGCCAAAGGAAGCATAGATATAACAGTTAATAAAACATTCGTGCCTGCTACAGCATCAGTTATATTTGAAATAAATAAACTTTGGTCGCAGTTAAGCGAAAATATACGAATAAGTTTTATTATACTGCTAAACAACGGTGATTTGAACCAACCAATACTAAACGGCGCGGTCAGAATACATATCAACAACGCCGAAAGGACAATTACAACCGAATATTTTGGAATATCTGAAAACGAATTAACACTGACACTGTCAACAAGCACATCAGCAAACATTACATTAAACGCTGTACCTAATCAAAACACGGATTGCCAGATATTAGGATATGAAGCAATAGTAACAGAAAAAACAAGTTCAGGTTACGACCGTAAAGAAGCAATTTTAGAACTGTCAGATTATGGACTTGAACAGTACAATTACTTCACAACAGGACAGGGCGCAAAAAACGCAATAGATAGTTATCCGAGCGGTCAGGACGCAGACTTTTACGCACCAAAAGTTGGTTAACAAAACTCGCAACGTACAAAGAAAACGTGAAAATACATCACGTTTTTTTTTTAACAAACAAAAAATTAAATTACAAACAACAAAAACAGTAAATTATGTTAAAAATTTTACAAAAAATCGCTGAAATTTTATTGATAGTACCGACAGTTCTAAAAGCAATAAAATCAATAAAAACCAAAAAAGAAAATAAAAAAAAAGAAAAAAAAAGCAGCGAACAAAACACAAAAACGGAATAAAACCGAACAACAAAAATATAAACAAATTGTAAACAAGTTATAAACATTACTTGCATATAAAAAAAATATACTCAAACTTTGCGCCGTTAAATAGTTGGTCGCTATTTAATGAAACGTGCAAGTGTGCAATTCAAAAATGAGATTTTACATTTGTAAACTCACATGAATCATCAAAGGGCGTTGAAAAAAACGCCCTTTTTTGCAAACTTAACATAATGTAAATTATAGGACAAAAAACGTTCGGAGATGAATGTTAAAAAAAAATTTTTTTTGAGGGGGGAATGGTTTTTTTTGTTTTTCTGGATTGCTTTGTCGCTGAGTGTAGCGCAATGACGAAGCAAGACGCAGCGCAGCGCGTCTTTGCGAAGGTTCGCGAAGCAACCCCCGTATCCAAGAAACTAATATAGAATTAGGCGCATACGAAGTGAACTACAACTTTGAATGTAATTGCATAGGGGATGATTAAATAAATGAGTAAATATAAAACATCCCGCACAAGTTGCATTTGTGCGGGATGTTTTATTTGCTGGCGTATATTAGAAGAATGTGTTTTTCTATGGAATTATCAGTTATGCAGACTTGGAAAGGTTTCATAAAAATCTTTCGATAAGAATATCGCGCATTTTTGCTACGCCAGTTGTAGCGGGTTCTTTTATTACTGTCAAATTTTGAGTATAAAAAACATTCACATCTTTTGGATTTATTAAAAATACATGAGCATTGTTTTGTTTGTAATTAACCAGTCCTGCCGCAGGATAAACATTAAGAGAAGTTCCTATTATGGCAACAATATCGGCTTGCGCCACGTTATTTGCTGCAACATTCAACATTGGAACGGCTTCGCCAAACCATACGATATGTGGACGCAGTTGCGAGCCGCGCTTATCTGTATCGCCGATGTTTATTGGCTTGTAGCCGATGTCGTAAATAGAATCCTCGTCGGCAACGCTACGCGCTTTGGTAAGTTCGCCGTGCAAATGTACGATGTTTGTACTGCCAGCACGTTCGTGCAGATTGTCAATATTTTGAGTTATGATGCAAACATTGAAATATCGTTCAAGTTCGTACAAAATATTATGTGCGGCATTTGGTTCTACCTGTTCAAGTTGTTTGCGGCGTTCGTTATAAAAATCAAGTACAAGTTTGGGATTTTTGTACCATCCTTCGATGCTTGCAACATCCATAACGTTATGTTGTTCCCAAAGTCCATCGGAATCTCTGAAAGTAGATATTCCGCTTTCGGCGCTTATTCCTGCGCCTGTCAAAACAGCTAATTTTTTCATAATTTGAAAATTAAATTTGTCAAAATTACAAATTAAAAAAGAATAAGCCAAATATGTATTTTCATTACGGCATTTGCCTGCGGTATTTTTCGACAACATTTCGATATTATCAGGTTTTTTGTTAATTTTGCAGATTATTAAATTTGATTTTATGAAAAATTCAAGAAATAAAATAATTAAATGGTGCAGGATTATTTTCTTCGCTCCGTTTATTTTATTGATATTAATGATTTTATTGGTAATGGCAGGCGTATTTGGCTCGTTGCCCTCATTCAAAGATTTGGAAAATCCTCAGCGCAAACTTGCTACAAGCATTATTTCTTCCGATGGAGTTACGCTTGGAACATTTCATGTTGAAAATCGCTCGCCTGTAAACTATGAAGATATTTCGCCGCATCTTGTAAATGCTCTAATATCAACAGAAGATATTCGTTTTTACAGTCATTCGGGAATAGATTTTAATAGTCTTGCACGCGTTTTTGTGAAAACTGTTATCGGAGGCAACAGAGCGGGCGGCGGTGGCGGAAGCACTATTACTCAACAACTTGCATTAAACCTTTTTTCAGAACGCTCGACAAATAAAATAAAACGCACAATACAAAAATTGCAGGAATGGGTTACAGCCGTAAAAATAGAACGAAGCTACACCAAAGAAGAAATAATTGCAATGTATTTCAATACAGTTCCATTCGGCAGCAATGCTTTCGGAATAAGAGCTGCAACTCAAACATTTTTCAAAAAAAATCCTGCTGATTTGAATATTCAAGAAGCCGCCGTTTTGGTAGGGCTGGTCAATGGACCTACAATGTACAGCCCTGTTCGCAACCCCGAAAGAGCGCTGAAACGCCGCAATCATGTAATTTCACAAATGTGCAAGTATGGATTCATTTCGCAAACCGAAAGCGATTCTCTAAAAAATATTCCTATAGACATGTCAAAATATTCGCAGCAAGACCATACCAGCGGGCTGGCTCCTTATTTTCGCGAAATGCTGAAACAAACAATGAATGCAAAAGAGCCGAAGTCAAGTAACTATAACAATGATGCTGATTATAAATATGATTTATATCAATGGAACAATAATCCGCTTTACGGATGGTGCAATAAAAACGTAAAAAGTAACGGAGAAAATTATAATCTTGACCGTGACGGATTGAAAATATACACTACAATAGATTCGCGAATGCAAAGATATGCAGAACAGGCAGTAGAAGAACATTTGGGAAAAGATTTACAACCTAAATTCGACAGAGAAATTAAGGAAAGAAAGCGGTTGTTTATTGACGTAACACAAAAAGAAATTGACAATATCATTGCAACAGCAATAAAACAAAGCGACCGTTATCGGGAAATGTCAAAAGCCGATTATTCTCATGCCGAAATACTGAAATCGTTTGATGAACCGACAAAAATGACCGTTTTTTCATGGGCAAAAGGAAACATTGATACAACAATGACTCCGCGCGACTCAATACTTTATTATAAATCGCTGTTACGTGCAGGCTTTATGGTTGTAGAACCGCAAACAGGATATATAAAAGCATACGTGGGCGGAATCAATTTCAAATATTTTAAATATGATGCCGTGTATCAAGGAAAACGCCAAGTTGGCTCAACAATAAAACCGTTTTTATACACTCTGGCAATGCAGGAAGGCTATAATCCATGTTCCGAATTTCCTTGCATACAACCACGCATAGAATACGCACCGGGAAAAGTCTGGGCGCCTAACAGCACAACAAAAGCAGAATATCGCGGAAAAATGATGACATTGAAAAAATCTCTGGCTTTGAGCGATAATTGGATTTCGGGGCAACTGGTAGAAATATATGGAGCGCAGGCATTAGCCGATATGTGCCATAGAATGGGAATACACAGCTATCTGGATGCAGTTCCTGCTTTGTGTTTGGGCAGCGCCGATATTTCTCCTTTCGAAATGGTTGGCGCATTCGCTACTTTTGCAAACAAAGGAGTATATACCGAGCCGTGTTTTGTAACTCGAATCGAAGACAGCAAAGGAAATATTATCAGCGCCTTTATACCCGAAAGCAGAGAAGCCATAAGCTCCGAAACAGCATATCTTATGCTGAACCTTATGCAAGGCGTAGTTAATCACGGCACGGCAAGACGCCTGCGAACAGTATATGTTCCCGAAGGACAAATTGCAGGAAAAACAGGCACATCAAACAGCCAGTCGGATGGCTGGTTTATGGGAACGCTGCCTAAACTGACAGGCGGAGTTTGGGTTGGCGGAGAAGACAGAAGCGTGCATTTTTTGAATCTAACGCTTGGCGGCGGCTCTAATATGGCATTGCCTGTTTGGGGAATTTTTATGCAAAAAGTTCTTAACGACAAGCGCCTTAATATCTCAAAAAATGATGCTTTTGAAAAACCCGTAAATTTCACGCTAAATTTAGATTGCGATACCGTAGATACCGCCGATAACGAAAGATCAGAATTGGAAGATACGAAAAATATTGAACTTTAATGATTTATGTTCATAAAAATATCAAACCCGTTTATCGCAAATTGACAGCGTTTAATTGAGTTGAATTTTGTGCTACGGCAATTTAAATCAATAAATATAATGATTGTAAAGTAAAATTAATTATCTTTGCAAAGCAAAATGAGGAAAATGTTAAAGAAGATAAAAAATAAAATAATTGCAGTTTCAATCGTGCTGGTTTGTATCTGGCTTACAGCATCAACGCCATCCGACAATTTTAAGATAGTAAAAAACCTTGACATATTTTTTTCAGTATTCCGTGAATTGAATCTTCTTTATGTAGATGACATAGATGCCGATAAAATAGTAAAATCAGGCATCGACGGCATGTTGAACGAACTTGACCCATACACTGTATTTCTTCCAGAAGAAGATGTGGATGAATTTGATTTGGCAACTACGGGCGAATATAGCGGCATTGGAGCGGTAGTCGGCGTGAAAAACAATTACATCCAGATTGTTGAAACATACAAAGATTTTCCCGCCGATAAGGCAGGTCTTGTTGCGGGAGACATCGTTTTATCTATTGACAATAATTCTCTGCAAGGAAAAACAACAGCCGAAGCAAGTAATCTGCTGAAAGGCGAACAGGGAACAACGCTTAACGCCCGCGTAATAAAACTGAAAACTTCGGATACGGTAAACATAAAACTCACACGCGAAAAAATTCATATTTCCGGAATTGCTCATGCCGGAATAATTCGCGATAATGTAGGATACATAGCGCTGTCATCGTTTACGCAAAATTGCCAGAAAGACTTCAAAAACGTATTGCGCGAACTGGAAGCGACAAAACAAATGAAATCGCTTATAATAGATTTGCGTGGCAACACAGGCGGCTGGCTTGAAGGAGCAATTGATATTGTAGGAATGTTTGTAAAAAAAGGAACAGAAGTTGTGTATTCGCGCGGACGAATAAAAGATTTTGACTATTCGTACAAAACAAAAGACGAACCTTTGCAGCCCGACATTCCAATAGTTGTGCTGGTCAACAGCGGCTCTGCATCATCGTCTGAAATTGTAGCCGGAGCCTTGCAGGATTTAGACCGAGCCGTAATAGCAGGAACACGCACATTTGGCAAAGGACTGGTGCAAACAGTGCGTCAGATAGGCTATAACGCTCGAATAAAATTGACTACGGCAAAATATTACATTCCGAGCGGACGATGCATACAGGCTCACAACTTTTCGGAACGCAACGAAGATGGCAGCATTGCCACAATCCCCGATTCGCTGAAAAAAGAATTTAATACCTCGCGAGGAAGAAAAGTATATGACGGCGGCGGAATTATGCCCGACATAGAAGTGAAAACAGATGAATTCAGTGATATTGCCGTAAGTTTGGCATTGAGAAATTTGATTTCAGAATATGCAATAAAATATTTTGCAAAACACGAACATATAGCAGAACCTGAAGATTTCAAAATTACAGATGCAGATTATCTTGATTTTATTGACTTTCTTTCAGATAAGGAATACGACTATCAAACAAAAGTCGAAAACCTTGTTGAAACATTATCAGTAGAAATAAAGAACGAAAAATACAGCGACAGCATTAAAATACAGATTGACGCTTTGAAAAGCCAGATAACACACAATAAAACCAAAGATTTACAAACATATAAACATGAAATATCACAACTGATAAACGAAGAAATTGCAGGCAAATATTTTTATCAGCAAGGCAGAATAAGAAAAATGTTAACAGATGACAAACAACTTGATGCGGCAATAAACATATTGCTTGATGCAAATAAATACAATGAAATATTAAACAAAAAGAATTTATAAAAACATGGCAGACAAAAAGCAAACATCATTAGACCAAGTAGTATCAAGTATCAACAGAATTTGTGAAAACACAAAAATAACAGGTATAATAGAAACAACCGGAGATATTAGAATAGATGGCACTCTTGATGGTTCTGTTGTATCAACAGGACGTGTTGTTATTGGATTAAAAGGTAAAATTAAAGGAGACTTGCATTGCGCGTGTATCGATGTTTCAGGTAAAATTAAAGGCAATATTATTGCAAACGATGTTCTTATTCTGAAAGAAAAATCGGTGCTTGTAGGTGAAATTACCGTTCAAAAACTGATAATAGAAAGCGGAGCAACATTCAATGGACTTTGCAAAATGCCGAACAACGAACCCGACAGCAACAATAACGAAAAAAAATAACAGAAACTTCTGAAGTTGACTGTTGCTGAATTTGTAATTATAAAGTATTCTTAAAAAATACGGTATTTTTATTCAGTAAGTTTCGTTAGTTATTAAAAATGACTGACAGAAACATTTATTGAAATTAGTATTAACCTGAGTTTTGGATAAGCCATAGATCAAAAGCGAGGAAAATTAGGGGCAATTGTCATGATTCCGGTTACACAAATGTTATCGGAAAAGAAAGATCAAAGGATATATTCAAATAATAGAGGAACTAAACTAAAACTAATTTCCCTAATATCTGCGGATAGTTAATTCTGATAGAT
>JAISNL010000060.1 GCA_031276235.1 Prevotellaceae bacterium
CTGCCGCTGTGTTTGTTCGTCATTGCGAACCCGCAGGGTGAAGCAATCCAGAAACTTTCAACTTTTACCTTTTCACTTTTACCTCTTCACTCCTCTGGATTGCTTCGCTGACGCTCGCAATGACGCGCTGCCGCTGTGTTTGTTCGTCATTGCGAACCCGCAGGGTGAAGCAATCCAGAAACTTTCAACTTTTACCTCTTCACTTTTACCTCTTCACTCCTCTGGATTGCTTCGCTGACGCTCGCAATGACGCGCTGCCGCTGTGTTTGTTCGTCATTGCGAGGAGCGTAGTTCGGCGTAGCCAATCCAAAGTTATTATTATTATGTTTTTCATTTTATTATTCATTATTAATTATCATTCTCAACTGTCAACTGTTAACTGTCAACTGTTAACTGCTATTCGTAATATTCAATTTCTCTTTCGGTAATTGTTTCTACAATGTTTGCTTCGCCTTCATATTCTATTTTTTCAATCCAGTTGCCTTTACTGTCATATTTGTATTTGTAAGTATATTTACTGTTTAAACTTCCGACTGAATTATATTCATTATATTCTATCAGGTTTCTTTTGTCGTCATATTTGTATGTAGATTTTTTGCTTAACCTGCCAATTGAATTGTATTCATTCCAGTCTGTCATGTTTCCGTTGTCGTCATATTTGTATGTAGATTTTTCTCTTAACCTGCCGCTTGAAGTATATTCGTTCCATTCTGTCATGTTTCCTCTGTCGTCATATTTATGTATGCGTTTTTCATATAAATTGCCGTCTGCTGTATAAACTTTAATCTCTATCATTTCGTTTTTGTCGTCATATTTCCATTCGATTTTTTTATCTAACCTGCCGTCCGAATTGTATATATTCTCTTCTGTTTCTCTTCCTCTGCTGTCATACTTGCAAGTCCATTTACTGTTTAAACTGCCGTCCGAATTATATTGATTCCATTCTGTCCAGTTTCCATTGCCATCATATTTGTAAGTATATTTACTGTCTAAACTGCCGTATAAATTATAGTGATTTGATTCTGTCAGGTTTCCCTTGTCGTCATATTTTTTCAATTCATCATCTATAATATCGCCTTTGGTGATTTCTCCGAACTTTTCTGCCGCTGCCGAATAAATTATTCTTATGCTTTTCACTTTGCCTTTTAAGCCGTCTTCTGCCCAATCGGTTTTTTTGCGGTTTTGGTCTGTACAGCATACCGCCAGCGCTGTTGCTATTAATATTATTATTCTTTTCATTGTTTTATGTTATTTATAAATCAGTTGACAGTTGACAGTTGAAAGTTGACAGTTATTTGTTTACTGTTTACTTTTCTGGATTGCTTCGCTGACGCTCGCAATGACGGACTGCTTTTTTTAGACGTCATTGCGAGGAGCGTAGTTCGGCGTAGCCAATCCAAAGTTATTATTATTATGTTTTTCATTTTATTATTCATTATTAATTATCATTCTCAACTGTTAACTGTCAACTGTTATTCGTAATATTCTATTTTCCTTTCGGTAATTATTTCGCCTTCATATTCTATTTTTTCAATCCAGTTGCCTTTACTGTCATTTTTGTAAACAGTTTTTCCTAATAAATTGCCGCCCGAATCATAATAATTTTTTTCTGTCAAGTTTCCTTTGCCGTCATATTTGGAAATATCTTTTCTGTCTAAATTGCCGTCCGCATCATAGTAATTAATTTCTGTCAGGTTTCCTTTGTCATATTTGTAAGTAGCTTTATGGTCTAAACTGCCGTCTGATTGATAGTGATTCTTTTCCGTCAATTTTCCTTTGCCGTCATACCGGTAAGTGGATTTACTGTCGTAACTGTCTAATAAAACATACTCATTCTTTTCTTCTATCTTATTTCCTTTATCGTCATATTTGCAAGTATATTTATATTCCAAACTGCCGTATGAGTTGTATTGATTTTCTTCTGTCAAATTGCCTTTGCCGTCATATCGGTAAGTGTGTTTCTCATATAAATCGCCGTCCGAATCATATTGATTCTTTTCAGTGAGGTTTCCGTTGTCGTCGTATTTGTGCAGCGTTTTCCTTGTTAAATGGGCAAAATAGCCATTTGGACTGTACTGATTCTCTTCTGTACGGTTTCCTTTATCGTCATATTTGTAAGAAATTTTATGGTCTAAACGGCCGTCGGTATGGTATTCATTATATTCTGTTTTGTTTCCTTTGTCGTCATATTTTATCAAAAGATTATTATTTACGCGAAGCACAGCCATAGTACCACATTCTTCGTCGAACTTTTCTTCCTCTTTATGTGGAATTTGCCTCATACTTTTCACTTTGCCTTTCAAACCGTCGGTTTCTGCGTCTGTATTTTTGGCGGTTGAGTTTTGTTCGGTGCAGCATACCGCCAGCGCTGTTGTCGCTAATGTTAATATTATCCGAAAATAGTTGAAAGTTATTTGTTTCATTATTATTGATTGTTTGTTTATTCTTTAGTTGAAAGTTATTTGTAATACTTAATTTCCCTTTCGGTGATTTCGTTTTTAATGTTTGCTTCGCCGTAATATTCTATTCTTTCAATCCAGTTGCCTTTACTGTCATATTTGTATTTGTAGATATAGTTACGGAGCAAGCTGCCGTCTGATCTATAGTAATTCTTTTCTGTCATGTTGTTTCTGTCGTCATATTTGTAAGTAAATTTACTGTTCAAGCTGCTGTCTGAATTACAGGTATTAATTTCTGCCCAGTTTCCCCTGTCATCATATCTGTAAGTATATTTCCATTCTAAAACGCTGTCGGCATTACAGAAATTTATTTCTGTACAGTTTCCCATGCCGTCATATTTATAAGTCTTTTTACTGTCCCAACTGCCGTCTGAATTATATTTATTGAATCCTGTCAATCTGCCTGTATCGTCATATTTGTAAGTCTCTTTACTTTCCAAACTGTCGTCTGAATTATATTCATTATATTCTGCCCACTTTCCTCTGTCGTCATATTTGTAAGTAAATTTACTGTCTAAACTTCCGTCTGAATTATATGTATTCTCTTCCATACGGTTTCCTCTGTCATCATATTTGTAAATTGTTTTGCCAACTAAATTGCCGTCCTGATTATATTTATTCTTTTCCGTACAGTTTCCCTCGCCGTTATATTTGTAAGTTTCCTTACTTTTCAAACTTCCGTCTGAATTATATTCATGCTTTTTTGTCAGGTTTCCTCTTTTGTCATATTTTGTCAAAGAATACGTATCATACATTTCGCCTTTGGTCTGTTCGTTGAGATTTTCTACCGTTGCACGGGTAATTTCTTTCAGGCTTTTCACTTTGCCTTTTAAGCCGTCGGTTTCTGCGTCTGTATTTTTAGCGGTTGAGGTTTGCGCGGCGCCGCATATTGTGAGCATTGTTGCTATTAATGTTATCCAGAAATAGTTGGAAGTTGTTTTTTTCAGTTGACAGTTGACAGTTGACAGTTGACAGTTATTTTTTTCACTCTTCACTTCTCTATATTGGCTACGCTTCGGTTGCTTCGCTGACGCTTTCAATGATGAACAAAACACAACGCAGCGCGTCATTGCGAGGAGCGGAGCGACAACGCTATCCAGAATTATTATTATTATGTTTTTCATTTTATTATTCATTATTAATTATCATTATCAACTATCAACTGTCAACTGCTAACTATCAACTGTCAACTGCTATTCGTAATATTCAATTTCCCGTTCGGTAATTAAAACTGCAATGTTTGCTTCGTATTCTATTTGTTCAATCCAGTTGCTCTTACTGTCATATTTGTATTTGCAGGTAAATGTACTTTCCAAACTGCCGTCTGGATTATATTCATTCACTTCTGTCAAGTTTCCTTTGTTGTCATATTTGTATATGTATTTATTTCTTAAACTGCCGTCTGACTGATATTGATTTTCTTCTGTCAAGTTTCCTTGGTTGTCATAGTTGTAAGTGTGTTTCTCGAATAAACTTCCATCTGATTTATATCTGTTTTCTTCTGTCAGGTTTTCTCTGTCGTCATATTTATAAATCTTTTTCCAGTATAAACTTCCGTCTGATTCATATCTGTTCGCTTCTGTTATCTTGCCCTTGTCATCATATCTGTAAATCTCTTGGCTGGCTAAACTTCCGTCTGATTCGTATCCGTTCTCTTCTGTCATCTTGCCTCTGCCGTCATATTTGTAAGTATATTTCCATGCTAAACTGCCGTCTGGTTTATATAAATTCACTTCTGTCTGGTTTCCTTTGTTGTCATATTTATAAATGCTTTGGGATAACTTGCCGTCCGAATCATATTCATTAAATTCTATATTGTATCCTTTGTCATCATATTTATAAGTATATTGATAGTCTAAACTGCCGCCTGAATTATAAATTGTTCTTTCTGTCTTATGACCTTTGTAATCATATTTAATCATGTTGTTGGATGATTCCAATATCTCGCCTCTGGTCAGTTTTCCGAGCTTTTCCACTGTTTCGTAAGTAATTTCTCTTATGCTTTTCACCTTGCCTTTTAAGCCGTCTTTGTCCCAATCCGTTTTTTTTACGGTTGTGGTTTGCGCCGCGCCGCATACTGCCAATGCTACTGTTGCTAATGTTAATATTATTATACGTTTCATTGTTTTATTTAATTTATAAATCAGTTGACAGTTTTTATTTTCTCTATTCATTATTAATTTTCCTGTTAAACCTCTTTTTCATTTTATTTTCCAACAAAACAACATCAGTAGAACAGATACATATCCGGCGAAGACTTTCGCCAATATCACGAACTGATGAGTTCATTTTTTTGTTTTTACTGTTCATTTTTGTTTGTTTATCTGCTAATTTAAACGTTCTAATTGTCGTCCTTTAATTCCGCGGGGAACAAAAAATAATAAAATATACTACCTGCCCATACCAAACCTAAAAGTCCAGTAAATATTATTCCATACTTCAATGCGTAAATACTCAACACAATACAGCTTGCGCCAGATATTAAAATCAATAATATTCCAATGATTTTTATAGATTTAGATTGACTGTCCCGTAAAACTGCTCCTATTATAAACACCAAAGTTGGAACACCATACAGAATTAACATATTGAGAAGAACAAAATTCCCCTCCATAAAATCAAAAATCGGCTCTAAAAAATCTTTCATAATATTTTTTGTTCATTAATTAATATTCATTCCTCTGGATTGCTTCGTTGCTACGCTCCTCGCAATGACGTTCATTATTATTATCATTTTCAACTGTCAACTGCTATTCTAACGCTAATGCAAGTCTATAAGGGATTGTCGTTAAATTTCCATTCACCGTTTACCTTTACAAACTCAACCTTTTTTTCAAAAGTACGGGTTTCGCCTTCTACCAGCGATGTCATCTGCATAGTAACTGTAGCCGAATTTCCGTCTTCATTAATGTTTTCGGAAAGTGCTTTAAATGTTACATCTTTAGCTTGTAAAAGAAATTGTTCTTTTGACTCGGGATATTCGTTAAAATCTTTTATTTTGTCTTCCAAACGTAGAAGACGTTCTTCAGCAAGATATTTCTTTATCGTTTCAAAGTCGAGCGTTTGAGTTGCTTTCAATACGATTTCTGCTGTTTCAGATGGAGATTTTGCTCCACACGCCGTTATCAGCCAACATGCCGATAATACTAACATTAATTTTGTTATTCTTTTCATTTCTATTATTTTTTATGCTCCGTTTGGAGCGGTTAATATTGTTTATCATTTATTGTTTCTCTGGCAGGCAAACCCCGCCACTGCATTAATTCATTATCAATTTCAATTTTCAACTAATTTGTTATCACTTTATTTTTTAATAATTCCTATTCCGGGTAAATCGGTGGGTGTCATTTTACCGTTTTGCAGCGTTGCGCCTTTGTATAAATCTGCATCGGGTGCGATAAGCAAATTGCCATCCAAATCGCAAAAATCAACTGCCGCCGACAGTTGCGCCGCCGCCGAAATAGCGCATGATGTTTCGGTCATGCATCCTATCATAATTTTCAGGTCAAGTGCGCGCGCCATGTTCACCATTTTCCATGCTTCGCGCATTCCCGTGCATTTCATAAGTTTTATATTTATTCCGTTGAAGGCATCTTTAAGTTTCATTATATCCGTCAACCGTTGCAGAGATTCGTCGGCAAAAATGGGCAACGGGCTGTTTTGAGTAATCCATGCAATATCGTCAAGTTTTTTCTTTGACATTGGCTGCTCTATCACAACAATTCCTTTTTCCTTTAGCCAGTGAATCATGTCAAGCGCATAATGTTTATCTTTCCAGCCTTGATTTGCATCAATGGCAATTGGCAGGCTGGTAACTTCTCGGATAGTGTTTATCATTTCTTTGTCGTTTGGTCCGCCAAGTTTCACTTTCAGAATTTTGAAATCGTTTACGTATTCCTGCGTTTTTTTGCGAACAACTTCCGGTTTGTCAATTCCTATGGTATATGTTGTAGGAGGAATTTTATCAATATTCAATCCCCAGATTTTATACCATGGCTGCCCGATAAGTTTTCCCACCAAATCGTGCAGGGCAATATCAATTGAGGCTTTTGCCGCAGTATTGTTTTCGGTAATGCCGTCAACATAATTCAGAATATCATCCATTTCAAAAGGGGTTCTGAACTGTTCGAGATTTACACGTTTCAGAAATGCCATAACCGATTCGGATGATTCTCCGAGATATTGCGGCATTGCGGCTTCGCCGTATCCTGTTACGCCTTCGTATTCTATTTCTACCTGCACACTTGGCGTCATTGTGCGCGAGAAAGTGGCAACTGTAAATGTATATTTCAGTTGTAAATCAACGGGGCGAAACGTAAGTTTCATTTTGCCCGAGCCGGGCAGCGGACGCCGCGGTTTGGGAGAGGCAAACAGGTTTGCGCCTGTTCCGTTTAAAAGTAAACTTGTGCCTGCCGTTACCAGTGCGGCTGTTTTCAAAAATTTTCTTCTGCTTTTTTCCATAGTGATTTGTCAAATTATAAAATGCGTATTTTTATTTTTGTTGCTGATAAAATTCGTTGCTTTTTATTGTTGTTATTCCTTTTGTATCAATATTGCCTGTAATGCGCGAGGCGCGAACAAGTCTGCCTGCATTATATTTGTCGTAATTTGGCGATGCAGGATCGAGGCTGCCTGTTTTCACCTGTGTCGCTTCGTGTATAAATTGCCTGTCGCCAATATAAATTCCTACATGACCTATACGTTCTTTTTTTCCGTTTTGGGCTTTAGCTCCAAAAAACAGCAAATCGCCAATTTGCAGATTTGCAAAATCACTGTCAATATTAATCGGTTGCCCTGTATAATATTGCTGAGATGCATCGCGTTGAAGAATGATGCCGTGCATAAAGTAAACAGTTTTTACAAAACCGCTGCAATCCATTGCTTTTGGCGATGTGCCGCCCCAAAGATAAGGCGTTCCCATAAACCGTTTTCCGTAAGTTGCAATATTATCGCCCGTAAGGTTTACGGATGCAAACCATTCGCTGGTTTTCTGTGACTGTTTTTTGTTCACGTATGCAATTCTGCCGTCAGGATACGAAACTTTGTAATAATGTTCGGTTTCGCCTTCCAATTTAAGCATGTTTCCCGCAACCAAATCCGAAACTATATCTTTTGAATCAGGTTCTATATATGCAAACCCGCAGTTTTCGGTAAAAATAATTTTAGGAGACGAAATCCATTCATTAAATTGCTGTTTGTTCATTTTCTTAATATTTCCGGAGTAAGTGTAACTTATATATCCATCCGGAGTTTGAACGCGCAGCCAACTGCCATTCTGTAAAATTTTTACAGGCATTCCAAGCAAGGCTTGAGTTGCCATTTCAGCAGAATAATTGCCCGAAGTTCTCATGCTTGCCACCGAAAGCGTTACAATTCCGAAAATTTCATCTCCCAAACTTTTTTCGGGAAGCACTGTTATACTGTCTGCAATATTTTGATTTTCGGCTTGCATGCGATTCACAAGTTCTGTTTTGGCTTCGGCAAGCGTGGTTACTCCTTTCAATACCGTTTTGCCATCTGAATATTGTACTTTAACATCGAAAACATTAACTCTGCTATCGGGTACAAACTGTTGCCGTACAGAATCAACAATACGCTGATAAACTTTGTTGGATGTATTCTCCGAAACTTGATTTTTGCCTGATTTTGACAGTGTGTGTGATTGTGAACATCCGCACAGGATGATTGCTATAAGCGATAATGATAAAATAGCGTTTCTCATACTTATTATTTATTTATTTTGTTGTTTGTTGCAAAGGTAAAAATAATTTAATGATTTTTATGCTTTTGAAATTTAAATGATGCAAAACATTAAACTTTTGGTAATGTAATACATTGTAAAATGCCACATCCACGCAACGGAAACAGTTGAGAGTTGAAAGATGAACCGGTTGCGCAGGGCGTTTATTTTACCGTTTTTGGAACATTATACAGCGCTTGACATTAGCGATTTTTGATGCAAAAAGTCGATTTTTAACACTTCTGCCGAATTTGATACTTGATTTTTATAAATATTTTATCTTTTTTTATCATTCATTTTTTTGATATTTTTACATTATTATAATAAAACTGTAAAATATTTATTTTTAGCATATTATACATTTACAATAATATTTAAGATTATATATTTACAGAGCGAATTTTATATATTTGATCTTTTATCTTAAGGAAATTTATAAAAAAAAATATGTATTTTTTTTTGTGGCTGGTATTTATTTATAAGTAATAGATTACCTTTGCAAAAAAAAATGAATGAAAAATATTTTATACACTGTATTATTTGTAATAATTTTCTCCTTTTTGCCGGAGAAAATTAATGCTCAGCTATCAACGCAAGGCACTGATTTTTGGCTGGCCTTTGGGCAAAACCGTCTCATTGAACCTGCGAGTATAAATCTTCAGATAAGGATTATTGCCGAAGAACCGACAGAGGTTAAGCTTACATATACTGAGAACGGTAGTTTTCTTATTCATAACATGAGTGCAGGAGAGATTTGGACTTATGATTTTCCCGGAACTTTGGACAAACAAAGAGTATATACGAAGGGAGGCGGTAACATATCTTCCGCTAATAATAAATCTTTACATATAACATCTGATAAGCCTGTATATGTTTTTGCAATGACTCAGCAAAATATTACAACAGATGCAACAAATGTGTTACCTGTTGGCTGTTTGGGAACAGATTATTATCATATATCGTATAAAGCCAACCCTTCATGGTACGACGGCTACACCATAGTTGTAACAGAAAACGGCACAAACATTTTTGAAAATGGAGCACCAGTCGCCAGTAATCTTGCTAAAGGACAGGCATTCCATCGCTGGCCAAACAGTTTTAGAGGTACGGACAAAACAGGATTACATATTACATCAAATAAGCCCGTTGCATATTTTACAACAAACGGAGGAGTTTTTATTCCTAAATATTTGATTAATGGAGCTGATTGTCTTTTTCAGCAATTATTGCCTGTAAACACATGGGGAACAAAGTTTATGGTTCCCGTTACTCATCGTGGGTTTGTGCGTGCAAGAGTTTTAGCATCTCAGGATAATACAACTGTTCAATTTTCGGGAGGATATGTAACAAACGATGATGGATACAGTAAATATCCTGCAGGTTCGCCGCCTCCATATATTTTGAATAAAGGTGAGTTTATGGAAATCCATTCTCTTCTGAAACCAACTACTACCCTACCTATATATGCTGGAAACGGAACATATATAGAAGCCGACAAACCTGTTGCTGTTACAACTTATTTGGTAGGAAGGGACTATGTTAAGAACGGCGAAGACGATGGAGTAAAAAGTGCTGAAAAAGGCGACCCCTCAATGACATGGGTACCGCCTATAGAACAGGCTGTTGAAAATTCGCGCATAGCTCCATTTACTCCAAACGGATATAGTGCAATAGAAGAACATTATGCATTATTAACTGTTCCAACAGCACATAAAAACTTAACTACGCTTCAATTGAATAATGGAACGCAGGATCCTTTGATACCGACTTTCCCCAACGAAGGATGGTATGATCACCCTTCTGGGTATTCGTTTTATTCCAAGAAATTAGATACAATTCACACTGATTCTTACTTTTTTGAAAATCAACATGGTATTACAATATTATGTTATGGTTTTGGAGAATATGAATCGTATTATTATTTATCGGCAGCGGCGTCTCGCAGGCTGGATTTATCGTTTTACTATAAAAATGAAAGCCTTGTAGATTCAATTCATTATCAGGATTTGGATGGCAGAGTTTTCTGCGACGATACCGTTGCTAAATTCAACGCTGTGGTGCGTTACGCTATGGAGGATGCTGAAGGTTATATGAAATGGTATGTTAACGATGTAGAAAATGTATCGGCACGAGATAATTTGTCATGGGATACAATATTCCCTGCGGGTTCTTACACTGTGAAACTTGTTGTAGTAGGATTATCAGGAGAGACTGATTCCGTATCTTCTACATTCACAATAGCAGCATCGCAACATATAACACTGCAAGAAACAATATGTTTGGGCGAAAGATATACATATCCGGATACAATAAATGCAGTATTCGATACCATGCCTGCATCTACAGGATTGTATATAGACTCTGTGTATCTTAAATCCGTTGATGGATGCGACAGTATAATAAAATTGGAATTGACCGTGCTTCCTGTTTATGATACCACAATAACAGATACAATATGTTTGGGAGACAGATATGCATATCCAGATACAATAAATGCAGTATTCGATACCATACCAACAGTTCCGGGATTGTTTATAGATTCTGTTAATCTGCAAACCGTAGATGGATGCGACAGTATACTGATATTTAACATAACTGTGTTCGCATCTTATGATACCTTAATAATAGATACAGTGTGTTTTGGCACGCCTTATACAAATTCTGTTTACAGTTTCTTTGATACTATACCTGCGAGTTTAGAACCTATTGTTTGGGATACGACTTTGCATACAGTCATCGGCGGTTGCGACAGTATAGTAAGATTAGAATTAACCGTACTTCCTGTTTACGACACATTGATAATAGATACAGTATGTTTTGGCGATACTTATACAAATTCTGTTTACAGTTTCTTTGATACTATACCTGTGAGTTTAGATCCTATCATTTGGGATACAATATTAAGTACAGTCATCGGCGGTTGCGACAGTATTGTAAGACTGAATTTAACAGTACTGAGCCCATACGATACACTGATAACCGATGCTATATGTTTGGGCGACAGATATGATAAATACGGATTTACTATAGAGCCAACGCAACTTGGTCTTAATCAATATTCACAAAATCTGACACGTATCAATGGTTGTGACAGTATAATAAATTTGAATCTTACAGTAAATCCTACATATAATGTAATTATAAATGCGGATGTTTGTTCAGGCGATAATTACAATGCTAACGGATTTGATATTTCAGTGGATAATCCCGGATTTTATACATATCAACACGACTATAAAACAGCAAATAACTGCGACAGTATTGTAACTCTGCAATTAACGGTGAATCCTACTTATAATGATTATGTATCTGCAAGAATTTACGAAGATGAATTTTATAAAATAGGAAATTATCAATACAGTACGCCCGGTTTACATGTTTCCGTTTTGCGAACCATAGCAGATTGCGACAGTATTGTAACATTGAATCTTGATGTCATATATTATCCTTCAGAAACGGCATTTTCACCATTTAACAAAGATGGAATAAACGATTACTTTATGCCCGGATTTAAAATTCAGATATTTAATCGTTATGGAGCGCTTATTTACGAAACCAAAACGCCCGAAGATCAGGCATTAGGATGGGATGGACGAAACTCAAACGGAAAGATTGTTGAACCCGGAACATATTTTTATATTTTGTATAATTCAAGCAACAAACCAAGATTAAAAAGTAGTGTTGAAATATTAAAAAGATGAAATTAAAGAAAAGTATTACCTTTGTAAATAATTTGTTTATTATGAAAAGAATTATGTTGTTGTCAATAGTAATGTGTATAGGAGGATTGGGGCATTTGTATTCTCAAGAAAATCCTCTTATTACGCAACAGTGGTATTCGCGTATCAACCACAATCCTGCATCAGTCGGAAATAATGATGCGTGGGATATATTTATGGTACACAGAAACCAATGGGCAGGATTTAAAAACGCACCGAAAACTACAATGCTTAATTTGCATACATCTATAGATGAATTCAGTTCGGGAATAGGATTGAGTATTGCTTATGATATGGAAGGACCTGCACTTACGAGCATTATCGGGAAATTACTTTATTCGTACAGAATAAAAATAACCGAAAGTTCGCAATTGTCATTTGGTTTGGGTGTTGATGTTTTGAATCGGTCACTTGATCCTAACAAACTGACGGTTGTTGAAGAGCCAGATAGCGAAAAAGCTTTTGACAAAGAATCCAGAACCTCGTTGGGTGCTGATTTTGGTTTGGAATTTATGACAGAAAGACTTGCATTGGGCGTATCGGTTACAAATTTAGCCCGCAAATACGCAAACCTTACATCATTTACCAACGGCACACAATATTATGCTTATGGATTTTACAGATTTCCGTTAAGCGAAGCAGTCGATCTGTCTCCTACTGCAACATACGTGTATGGAAATAAGGAACACCTTTTGGAATTTGGAGCAACCGCATTTTTTAATGATAATATATGGGGCGGACTGGTTTACCGCATAGATAATGCAATATGTTTGCTGGCAGGATTCAAATACAACATATTTCGTTTGGGATATTCGTATGATTATCATACAAATAATGCACGAAAATTCGGATCTACTCACGAAGTTGTTTTGTCAATACGTATTCCAAAATCTAAACGGGGACTGATACGAAATGCAGACGGCTCGTACAGCGCATATAATCGTATTTATCGTTGCTGGTAAAAAAATAAAAAATATAATGTTGAACAATTTACAAATATTGATACAAAATATAGCAGAAAACTGTGTTGTAATGACATAAATTTATCATTACAGAGCGGTTGCAAATTAGATGACAAAAAAAATATACATATTATTATCCATTTTGCTGATATTACTTTTATTTAATGTAAATTCTTATGCGCAGTCGCCATCTACGCAAGGAAAGGAGTTTTGGATAACATTTATGAGAAATTATGACAATGCAATTCTTGATACCGTTCACCTTTCACTTACCATATCTGCAAAAAAATCATGTAATGTTACCATTTTTAATCCGAATACAGGCTGGACAACATCAACATTGTCAATATCAGCCGGTATTCCTTTACAAACTACTGTTGCCGCCGCTCAATGCTACAACGAAAACAGTAATGTCGTAGAAAACAAAGGATTATATATTATTGCAACCGATACAGTTTCCGTGTTTGCCTCAAATTTCAGAAACAGATCTTTTGACGTTGCAAATGTTTTCCCCATCGCTGCATTATCGGACGAATATATTGTGCAAACTTATGCTCCGTTTCTTAATGGTAATCAATTCTATGGCGGAGAATTAGCAATCATTGCCAACGAAGATAATACAACGGTAGATATTGTGCCTGCATCATCTGTTAAAGGAATAAATCCGGATAAAGATACGATTAGCGTTACGCTTAACCGCGGACAGACATATCAACTTATAGCCGCTAATCCATCAGGAAACTTTTCAGGAACTTATGTAAAATCAAGAGATTGTAAAAAAATAGCGGTTTTTAACGGAAACGTGCTCAGCCAAGTTCCGGATAATATTCAAGCTGCCGACCATCTTTTTGAGCAGGCTGTGCCTGTTGCATACTGGGGAAAAGCCTTTGCCGTTACAAGTTCCAAAATGCGTACTAAAGACAGAATAATAATTACTGCCTCTAAAGACAATACAACCGTACATCAAAACGGAAGTGTTATAAAAACACTGAATGCCAGAGAATCACATGAAATAGAACTTTCAGCGGAAGATGGATCATGTTTTATCGAAACCTCCGAACCCTGCGCCGTTTTTCTTTACCTTGTCGGCTCCAGTGTGAGCGCTGATGATTTTATGGGCGACCCTTCAATGTTGTGGATTAGTCCTGTAGAACAAAAAATACGCGAAATAACATTCGGAACATACGAAACTAACGAGATAAAAGACAATTACGTTAATATAGTAGTTGCAACTGACGACAAAAATACAGTAACATTGGATGGAGCAAATATTGCAGGCGAGTTTTCACCGTTAGTTGGAAATTCAGCGCTGTCATTTACTCGACAGAAAATTACACATGCAGCGCATACGTTAAGAAGCAGCAAAGGAATTACCGCTCACGTTTATGGATTGGGATTTCACGAATCCTATGCATATTCCGTAGGTTCTGCTATGGAAAATTTATTGAGAACCATTTGGATAGATGATGAAACATATTCTATAAGCGGTTTTGCAGATAAATATATATGCGTGGAAACGCCGATAAAATTTTATGTTAAATTAAATTATCAGCATGAAACTATAGAATGGAATTTTGGAGATGGCAGTACAGCCACAGGCGATACGGTTTATCATGTATATCAAAACTCAGGAACATATCAAATAACTGCAATCATAGAACGAAAAACACCGGATGAATGTAATGGAAATCTTTTGGATACCGTAACGGCGCTCATAAATATAACAGACCGCTATCCGAAACACGACCTTTATGAAGAGATTTGCCCGGGAGAAACATATAACAATCGTGGACATACATTTGTAACTGTTACAGATACTGTAATAATTGACACTTTTCCTACAGCAGTATGCGACAGTTTTGTTTACATCCATCTTACCATATTGCCCGAATATAATACCGATACCGTATATGGAACTACATGTATAGGTACAGCATATACAGGAAACGGATTTAATGTAACACCCACAGAATTAGGATTGATACCGGTAATAAAGAACTTTGGAACAGCCAAAGGCTGCGACAGCATTATAACTTTGATGCTTACTGTAACTCCAAATTATAATATACTGATACGCGATACCATTTGCCTTGGCGACACGTACATTAAAAACGGCTTTAATATCACGCCTGCGCAACATGGACTCAATGTTTATAATAAAACTGTGAATGCACAAAACGGTTGTGACAGTACGGTAACTCTGAATTTAATGGTTTGGCAAACATATAATAAAACTGAGATAGAGTATATATGTTCAGCCAATACAGGCATACCCGATGGCACTGTATTAAGCGAGGTTACAACGACTTATAATACAATACACGGCTGTGACAGCATCGTAACGGTGAAAACCATTTACAGATACCATTATAAAATTCTTATCAACGATACTGTTTGTTTTGGAAGTACTTACAATTCAAATCAGTTCCATATCACGCCTTCAGAAACAGGGCTGGTACGTGATACGCTGAATTTCTTTTCAAAATATGGCTGCGACAGTACCATATATTTGAATCTTACAGTTTTACCTGCATACAGTGATACAATTCACGACACTATATGTTTAGGAGAAGCATATCATGCATATAATTTTGATACAATACCAGGACAGTCCGGCACCTTTGTTGCTCAACATCGCTATACTGCAACAAATGGTTGCGACAGCATGATTGTTTTAAATTTGATAGTCAAGCCCATATATTATGATACCATAATACTTGAACCTGGCAATGAAGAACAAATTTATTGCGACACTATTGCTTATAGCACAACGAAATATGGTTGCGACAGCATTATATACTATAAATACATCGGACCTCCGCTGCCTGACGGATATTGTGGCGATGGCTTCGGTGGCGGAGGTGGCGGCGGCGGTAGTGGCGGCGGCAATATATGCGGTTATGATACAATAAACGCCGTAATTTGTTTGGGAAAAACTTACAACATAAACGGATTTTTCTTAACTCCCGATGAGGTTGGTATTAAAAAATACTGGCATATTGCGCCTAATCCTGATACATCAGCCCATTGCAATTTACTTACGGTTTTATATCTCGAAGTTTTGCCCAAATATAGAGATACCATAATAATTACGGAATGTTCGATAGATACAGGTATCATGCCCGGAACAATATTAAGAGACAGTATAAACCATCTGTTTACATCTGGCGGCTGCGACAGTATCACAATATATAGATTTATTCATCAACATGCTTATTATGACACAATAAGAGCAGAAATATGTTCAAACGAAGAATATCATAATGCAAGCAGCCATTTTGATATTATACCTGCAGGAGCAGGGCTTTTTACTTATACGCAAAACCATACAACAACAAATCATTGCGACAGCATAATAACCCTTATACTTACGGTAAAACAGGCTTATGATACTGTGATAAAAGCCGAAGTATGTGTAAATACACAGTATTATAATCAGGAATTTGGTTTTGATACGATACCTGTATCTCCCGGGTTTATAAACTATTCGCGCAACCTTACTACATCCGAAGGTTGCGACAGTATTATAAATCTGTATTTAACGGTTTGGCAAACATATAACGATACCATAGAAAATTATGTATGTACAACAGATACAAGCATCGCGCAAGGAACAATAATAAACGAAATTACAACAAATTTAACCACAGTACACGGCTGCGACAGTATTGTAACAGTTCGAGATATTTATTGCCATATCTATAATGATACCATACAGGACACAACTTGCCAGCACAGTCCATACAACAAATACGGTTTCTCTGAAATTCCGACAACAACAGGAATACATTATTATACAAAAAATCTAACCACATCTTATTGTGCCTGCGACAGTATTGTAACTTTACAACTCGTGGTTGATACCGTATATCGCAATACAGTTTACGATACAATTTGCCAGCACGACCGCTACGATAAATATAACTTTGATACGATGATGAATCAGGCGGGAAGTTTTACCTTTGTCCACAATGACAAAACAGTAAAAGGCTGCGACAGCATTACTACATTAAAATTGCAGGTTATGCCCGAATATCAAATTACTTTCGATGATACAGGCTGTACCGAAACGGCTTACAATAATTACGGGTTTTATTTATTTCCAGAAACTGCGGGCGATACCATGCTGATACATACATATACAACTGCATACGGCTGCGACAGCGTTATAATATTGAATCTTAAGATTTATCCTTCATATGATTATTCTGTTGAAGTTGTAATATGTATTGATATAAATTCGCCATTAAGAAAACCTGTTAGGGATAGAAATATTGAAAATGATGAAAATCAAGATGCTCCTCCGCCAATAGCAATGGATTATCATATTACGAACAAATATAAAACAGTTAACGGCTGCGACAGTATCGTAACATTCATGTATAACTATTATTATTCTTATTATGACACAATAATAGAATCAATCTGTCTGGGCGAAAATTACAATCAATATAATTTTGATACAACGCCGGGCACAACAGGAATTGTTGCATATTCGCAAAGACTGAAAACATATAAAGGTTGCGACAGTATTATTACATTGATACTTTACGTTAATCCCGTATATTCCGATACTATTTACGATACAATATGTCAGTATGACAGTTACAATCAATATGGCTTTGACACAACAATAAACCATGTGGGCGATTATACTCTTGTGAATAGAGAAAAATCCATACACGATTGCGACAGCATCACAACACTGCATTTGCGGGTAAATATCGTATATCTTGATACTATTTACGATACAATATGTCAGTACGGCAGTTACAATCAATATGGCTTTGACACAACAATAAACCATGCGGGAGATTATATTCTTGTGAATAGAGAAAAAACAGTTCTCGGCTGCGACAGCATTACAACACTGCATTTGCGGGTAAATATCGTATATCTTGATACTATTTACGATACAATATGTCAGTACGACAGTTACAATCAATATGGCTATGACACAACAATAAACCATGTGGGAAATTATACTATTGTGAATAGAGAAAAAACCATACACAATTGCGACAGCATCACAACGCTGCATTTGCGGGTAAATATCGTATATCTTGATACGATTTACGATACAATATGTCAGTACGGCAGTTACAATCAATATGGCTTTGACACAACAATAAACCATGCGGGAGATTATACTATTGTGAACAGAGAAAAAACCATACATGGATGCGACAGCATCACAACGTTGCATTTGCGGGTAAATATCGAATATAATGATACAATTTACGATACTATATGTCAGTATGATATATACAATAAATATAATTTTAATGTAATGCCTGCCGAAGCAGGAACAGTTATTTTAACACAATATTTGAAAACTGTAAAAGACTGCGACAGTATTGTAACATTGCATCTTACGGTTAATCGCGTATATCTTAACGTCATAATAAGAGATACGACATGTCAGTACAGTGAGTACAAAGAATATAATTTTGATACAATAATGGATCAGGCTGGAAATTTTACTTTCGTATGTTATAATACAACAGCATACGGCTGCGACAGCATTACAACTTTATATTTGAAAGTTAATCCTGTATATGATTATACAATATCTGATGCTATCTGTTTAGGCGACAACTATAATTTGCACGGGTTTGATGTTAGCCCTGAAACAGCCGGAATTTCAAATTATATGCAAACTCTTTCAACAGCCAACGGTTGCGACAGTATTGTGAAATTACAGTTAACAGTGAAGCCTTCGTACGATATATTTATTAACGATACAATTTACGAGGATGAATGGCGTTATGTGGGAAGTAATGCTAAATACAACACTCCCGGAATCCATATTACTGCTTTTGAAACTGACCTCGGTTGCGACAGTATTATAAATCTAAATTTGCATGTCATATATTATCCGCCTGAAATAACAGCGTTTTCACCATTTAATAAAGATGGAGTAAACGATTATTTATATCCCGGATTCAGAGTCCAAATATTTAATCGTTATGGCGTCATTATTTATGAAACAAAGACCAAAGCAGAGCAGGATTTAGGCTGGGACGGACGAAACACTAAAAGACAAAAAGTAGAACCGGGACTGTATTTTTATATTTTGTACAATTCGAGCGGAAAGCCAAGAATAAAAAGCAGTGTTGAGGTTTTGAAAATAAGATGATTATTTTAGCCTCCTTGCTGCAAAGATTTTATCATTGAAGAAATTGTTCAATTTTTTTAGTTGTTTTTCCCCGAAATTTTCATTACTTAATGCTGCCTGAATTTGATTGGTAAGGAGGGATTAGATAGAACAGCAACATTAATATTAATTCATTATATTTTAGGTTTTGCTCTGTAATATTGCTATAAAAAAACAAATAATTACAATAGGAATACTTAATTTTTGTCCAATGTTAAGTGTCATATATTTTTCAGATTCAATCTGTTCCATCTTTATAAACTCAATAAAAAACCGAAAAAGAAAGATTAATCCCAAAAATAAAGCAAAACATAAACCTTTGTATTTGGATAAAAGTTTATGCAGAAACAACGAAATGATAAATAAAAACATGTAAAAAAAACATTCATATAATTGAGCAGGATGTCTCAATATTCCAATTCCTGTTTTTGAATATTCCCATTTTCCGTTATTTTGCATTATCTGTAGTTCATAATCGTTGAATATTAAATTGTCAGAGGAGTTTGTTAAATTAAAAAATATCGCCTTTGCCGCTGTTTCATTGGATTTGTCATATACAAGGCGGCAATTTATTGGAACTGATCCATTATTTGCATTTCCTATTTTTTCTACATAAATATCAGGCATATTAGAACGGTCGGAAGCATAATAAATATCTCCACAAAACACAATTCCTTTATCTGAATTAGTTTGTGTGCCGACAATCTCGGAATTGCAAAAATTTCCAAATCTAATAAACGATGACATCAATAAAGATGGAATTATTAGCGAATCCAAAAACTTCCACAATGAAAGATTATATTTTTTGCCATATATTTTGATAAAAATGAAAACTGATAATAATACTCCAATTACTCCGCCGTGACTCGCCAATCCGCCTTTCCACGGTTGAAAAATTTCCAATAAATTATGTGAATAATAATCCCAAGCATAAAAGAAAACATGTCCTAAACGAGCTCCAATAATTGTACCTGCAACCGCAAATAAAAAGAAATTACTCGAAATATTCTTATGTTCCTGAACCCCTTTTTTTCTTAAAATATTATCAAATATCCAAAGACAAATAACAAAACCCAATAAAAACATTAGGGTGTACCATCGTGTTGGCAAAAAGTTGAAAATAACAGGGTCGAAATTGTATATCATTTTTTGTAATAAATTAAATAACAAAGATAAATATAAAAATAAACAAGAGGATGAAAATCCTCTTGTTTCATTAAAATTAATTTGCCTATATTCCAATTGTATTTATAATTAATCCAGAAACAAAAACAAATAATATTCTGATTTTAAAACGAATACACTAGACCAAATGAAGTTTGGGTTTTGCTTATAACAGGAATGATGACTAATTTTTTGTTTTTGTTTTTCAAGCCCAGCAGCCGGTTCCATGCCGGTAAAAAAAGATAACTTAATTCAACGCTTGCCATTCCTATGCCTGCGCCGGCAGCTATGTCGCTTAACCAGTGCTTGTTATTCAACATTCGCATACAGCCGGTTGTTAACGCCATGCCATAGCCTGCAATTCCAATCAATAGAGATTCATCTTTGTATTCCTTAAACAGTATATGCGCTCCTGCAAATGCAGTTGCCGTATGACCTGATGGAAAAGAATACGAATCACTGCCATCCGGACGCCTGACTAATGTTGTTCTTTTTAATGTTTGCACGCACAAGGCTGTGATAACGCCCGATGTAGCTACTATGAATGTTCTGTCAAGCAATTTGTGCTTTGCCTTTACGCCCAGCAAATCAATTCCAAAAACGGCGGCATGAGAAGCGTATTGCATATAGTCGTCAATTTTTGTGCTATATTTGTTGTGTTTTGCAACTTCGCCGGCTATTTTATAGTCAAGTCTGCGTACAGGATTAGAAATCCTTGAAGCAATACCATACGAAATCAGCGCGGCAGGAATTATAATTTTTTTTAATGGAAATTTAGCGCTCACAGTGTCGTTCGTCTTTATATCAACTGTATCAATTTGGCTGTATAAACGATTTGACAATAACAACATTAGAACAAGAATAATAATTAAACCTTTTTTCATTTTAAGATAAATGTCTTCCTGTTCCCCAAAAGACGGTTAGTAATTTAAATGCAAAAGCGCGGGAACTGTTTAATATTCCATCTGCTTTAGAGGTATCGCCAAACACCCGTCACACAGATGCGAACAACAATCCCCGCGCCTCTTTATCGTATATAAAACAATTACATACCGACAAGAGACACGAATGTTTGCTGCTTATTACTTTGTGTGACTTGAAAATTGGCGATTTTCTAAAGCAAAGTAATATCAAAACGCTTCGTTAATTATGTCTTTCTGAAAACCAAATCTTGGCTTCAGAATTATGGCAAAGGTAATAAAATCAATTTGTTTTTAAATAAAATATATACTTTAAAAATTAATACCTGATATTTGAATGAAACTATCAAGCGAATATAAAATATAATTAACGACTTTATTTACAATATTGATTTTAAATACGTTATAACTGTTTAATCATATATGCCAATTGTATTTATATAATCCCCGAAACAAAACAAATAATGTTCTGATTTTAAAATGAATACGCTAAACCAAATGAAGTTTGGGCTTTGCCTATAACCGAAATCATGACTAATTTTTTATGTTCCAAGCCCAGCAGCCTGTTCCATGCAGGTAAAAAAAGATAACTTAATTCTACGCTTGTAATTCCTATTCCTGCACCGGTAGCAACGTCGCTTAACCAGTGTTTGTTATTCAACATTCGCATACAGCCAGTTGTTAACGCCATGCCATAGCCTGCAATTCCAATCAATAGAGATTCATCCTTGTATTCCTTAAACAGTATATGCGCTCCTGCAAATGCAGTTGCCGTATGACCTGATGGAAAAGAATATGAATCGCTGCCATCAGGACGTTCTATTAATGTTGTTCTTTTTAATGTTTGCACGCCCAAGGCTGTGATAACGCCAGATGCAGTTACTATGAATGTTCTGTCAAGCAGTTTGTGCTTTGCCTTTACGCCCAGCAAATCAATTCCAAAAACGGCGGCATGAGAAGCGTATTGCATGTAGTTATCGGTTTTTGTGCGATATTTGTTGCGTTTTGCAACTTCGTCGGCTATTTTATAGTCAAGTTTGCGTACAGGATTAGAAATCCTTGAAGCAATACCATACGAAATCAACGCGGCAGGAATTATAAGCGGTTTTAGCGAAAATCTGATATTTTCCGAATCTTGCTTGTTCATGCCGATTGTATTGATTTGACTGTATGACAGGTTTGTAAATAATAAGATTGCAATAAAAATTGATGTTTTTTTCATTTTCAATAATAAACAATATGTCTTCCTGTTCCTCAAAAGACGGTTAGCAATTTATGCAAAAGCGCGGAACAGTTTACTGTGTCTGCAAATCACAGTAAGATTAATACGCTTGCGCCATGTTTATATGGAAACCATAGCTTTGATTTTCAAAACAGCGCGGCAAAGGTGATAATATCAATTTTACCTGCAAGAGCGTTTAATATTATTTCTGATTCATATTGCAAAGTTTTAAAAGGTTTATTTTCATGATTATGCACAATATGAAAATGCCTGTAATAAAAACATAAGCAATATATATCAGATGACGAGGCTGTCCTGAGTTGGACAATATACTGAACTTCGTTCCTGTTTCAAACAAATTATAAAACAAGTATTAACCTGTTTCCCGCCAATTGGATTTTGATAAATTTCCACATTTTTAATTTGAATGTTGTACTTTGAAAAACATTTTATACCTTCGCACGCAAATAAGATTTTGAATGTATCTGAAACAAATATCCATAAATAATTTTAAAAATATTGAGCAAACAGATTTGGAATTTTCGCAAAATATGAATTGTTTTTTAGGCAACAACGGCGAAGGAAAAACCAATCTGCTTGATGCCGTATATTATTTGTCAATTACAAAAAGTTTTTTCAACAATACCGACAGGCAAAATATCAAACACAACGAAAATTATTTTATAATACAGGGACATTTCGTGCGTAAGGGAAACGACGAAAAAATATACTGCGGAGTGCAAAACGGCGAGAAAATATTTAAACGCAACAACAGGCAATACCAGCGTTTTGCCGACCATCTCGGCATTATTCCGCTGGTTATGATTTCGCCAACCGACATCTCGCTGATAAACGACACGGGAGACGAACGCCGACGATATTTCAACAGCGTAATGTCGCAGCTTGATATTGTTTATCTCGAAAATCTGGTGAAATATAATCGAGCGCTTATGCAGCGAAATAAATTATTGAAACAGATAAAAGAAAAAAATGATATTATTGCCGTTTTCAACGAACAGTTGAACGAATATGCACAAATAATCTATCACAAACGCAAACAGTTTATAGAAGAGATACAGAATTATTTTACACAGGTTTATGCACAGGTTTCAAACGGCGGCGAGCAAGTGTCAATAACATACAAATCCGACCTGAACGAACATAATTTTATCGACTTACTCGAAAATTCATTTGAAAAAGACTGTATCATGCAGCACACAACGACAGGCATTCACCGCGATGATATAATAATGCAAATGAACGGTTATCCGATTAAAAAAATAGGCTCGCAGGGGCAGCAAAAAACTTTCCTGATAGCGCTAAAACTTACACAGTTCAATTTTTTCAAACAGCAGACAGGCATTGCGCCCATACTTCTGCTTGACGATATTTTCGACAAACTGGATTTGCAGCGGGTGCAGCATTTGATTTCGCTTGTTGACGGCAACGGTTTTGGACAGATTTTTATGACCGACAGCAACAAAACCCGTATGGACAAAATTCTTGGGCAGCACAAAAAATCATTCTCATTATTTAATGTAGAAAAAGGAAAAATCACAAAAATCACATAAAATAATGGAAAGAATAGATCCCCAAAAAGCCGAAAAGGCTGTAAAATTATTTGTCAAACAGCTTGGCTTGGAAAAAGGTTTTAAAAAATACCGAATAATGAAAACGTTCAACGAAATGGTTGGCGAATCCGTTGTAAAACATATCAAAAAAAAAACAATATACGAACGAAAACTGTTTGTCTTTTTTGATTCATCCATAGCGCGCAATCAAGTATTTATGCAACGAAACACGATAATACAAAACATCAATCAACAGTACGGAGAATACATACTTGAAGAAATTATATTGAAGTAGATTTTAAAAATGAATAATTCAGAAAACAAAAATACGCTAAGCCTGCTCGAATTGCAAACCATGATAAAAGAAGAACTGCATAACGCATTGCCTGCAAATTATCAGGTTGTTGCCGACATTAATGAAATTAAAGAAAACTCTTCGGGGCATTGCTACCTCGAACTTGTGCAGCACGACGAAAATTCAAGCATCCCTAAAGCCAGACTGAACGCAACAATATGGTCATATACCTACAGAATGTTGAAACCGTATTTTGAAAGCGAAACGGAAACTTCGCTTGCCGCAGGAATGAAAATTTCGATAACCGTACAAATCCAGTATCACGCACTGTACGGATTGAACCTTAATATTATCGACATCGACCCTTCATATACGGTTGGCGAAATTCAACTGCAACGCCAGCAAACAATAAAAAAACTGATTGAAGATGGCATTTTCGACATGAACAAAAGTTTGCAAATGCCTGATTTGCCATTGCGTATTGCAATAATATCGTCTGCAACTGCCGCCGGTTACCGCGATTTTATAAATCAACTCTACAGCAACGATTATAATTATAATTACAATTTTCAAACAACGCTTTTTCCAGCCTCAATGCAGGGAAAAGATGCCGAAGCATCAATCATTGCAGCTATTGACGAAGTTTACAAAACTGTTGACAGCTTCGATGTTCTGGTAATCATTCGCGGAGGCGGTTCGGTAAGCGATTTGGCTTGTTTCGACAGCTACATGCTTGCATCCTGCATAGCCCAAACTCCCGTTCCTGTAATCACAGGAATTGGACACGACAAGGATATGAGCGTAGTTGACATGGTTGCCAACACAATGACTAAAACACCGACAGCAGCAGCCGAATTTTTGATAAATTGCGCTGCACAACAGGATTTGTATCTTAACGAAATAGCAGAATATTTAGCAGATACAGTCAAAATACCATTGCAGAATGAATATTACGGATTTCAAAACATAGCGATAAAACTGGCAAATGCAGCGCAGACAGTAATAGACCACAATAAATATATTATGACACATTTTTCAGGCAAACAAATGCAGCCAATAGTTATGATGCGTTTCGGAGAACAGAAATACAGGCTGAATTTATATCAGGCAAATGTAGAATTAAATAATCCCAAGCACATTTTGCAGCGCGGATATTCAATTGTAACTTACAAAGGGAAAATTGTAACCGATGCAAACGCCGTAAAAATAAATGACGAAGTAGAAATTATTTTACACAAAGGCAAAAAAACGGCAACAATAAAATGAAGCCTTCGCAAGGCGATGTAGTTGATAATATATTAATAATTATATTTTTATAATTCATTTGGCAAAGTGATACAATGTATGATGCCACACAACGCAGCCCGTTATAGTGCAGAACGAAGCATAGTGCAACCAATCCATAATTCAGCGATTTAATTCGATACATATATGGAAACTCATAAATTTATACCGCAAAAAGCACAGCCATAAATTTATGTTGAGACGTAAATAAATTTTCTCTTCGACAGACGTAAATTTATGTCGAGACGTACGAAAA
>JAISNL010000100.1 GCA_031276235.1 Prevotellaceae bacterium
TTTTGAATTGTCAATAACATAAAGCCTGACAGGAAAATGCATCCCCCAACGGTATCTGCGTTAATAAAATTTAACAAAAAGCCTTATCCAATGAAAGGTTAAATTTATTGATACAATAAGGGATGAAAAATTAATAGAATATAACAACTACTAAAGTTGAAAGTGAAAAAAATAAGGACGTTGCATTGTGAACAAGAATTAATAAAACCTAATTTTCACCTAATTCAAAAAAACAAAACAACATCAGTAGCATAGATAAATAACATACATTTACCTCATTACCCCATTAATCGGAAAGAATGAATAATTAGGTAATGAGGTCGTCATCGTTGGTTTATTGCGGCTACTATGGTTGTTTTGTTTTCGGAAATTAGGTGAAAATGCGGTTTGTTTGTTACATTTTATTTATTTATTTTTCATCAATAAACATTCGTAAGCAGTTAAAATATAATTATATTCTTTACTGAACAAAGGTTTACGTATCATTCATCTTTCGTGTATGTAATTCAAAAAAAATATCTAACTTTGTATTCTAAATTAAATATGAAAAATAAAAGATATGAAAAAAAATTTACTTGTTACATTATTTATTACTGTCGTATTAAGCCTTGCATCATGCGTGTCGCAAAAAAAATTCGATACTCTGCAAGCCGAATTTGATAGAATAAATCGCAAATACAACGATTTGAATATTCAATCAAAAGAAATAGATGCACAACGCAAAGCGCTTGAAAAAGAAAAAGCCGAACTCGACAAACAAATTGCCGAACTTGACAAAAAAATTACGGAACTGAAAGATTTACAGGAAAAATTAAAATCGGAACACAGCATCGAAACTGGAGGTTTGCAGTCGCAGTTACAAAAAGAACGAGACGAACTTACACGCAAACAAACCGAACTGGAAAAACTTCAAAAAGAATTTAACGAAAACAATAAACGACTGCTCGATTTGCAGCAAATGCTTGCAAATAAAGATGAAGCCGTACAAGCGCTTCGCAGGCGCGTTGCAGATGCACTGCTCGGTTTCGAAGGAAAAGGCTTGACAGTAACTCAAAAAAACGGAAAAGTTTATGTTTCGCTCGAAGAACAGTTACTCTTCAAATCTGGCGATTGGAATATAGAAAGCCGCGGCTTGCAGGCAATCAAAGAACTTGCAAAAGTTTTGGCGGTTAATCCCGACATTAACGTACTTGTAGAAGGACATACCGACAATGTTCCCTATGGAGGAAAAGGCGGCATATTGCAGGATAATTGGGATTTGAGCGTGAAACGGGCAACAACAGTTGTACGCGCATTGCTTGACAAAACAGGAGTCAGCCCCAAACAGGTAACAGCCGCAGGACGCAGCGAATTTTTGCCTATTGAAGACGAAAATACGGCAGAAGCCCGCAAAAAAAATCGCCGCACGGAAATCATACTTACACCTAAACTTGACGAATTGCTCGAAATACTCGAAGCTAATTAGCAAAATTAATAAAGCGAACAACTAAAAAACTCATAAGTATGGTTTACGCGAGTTTTGCTAATGTTGACAGTTTACTATGATACATCCACAAAGCACAGGCGGCTTAAGCCGCCTGTGCTTTGTGGATAAAACTGGCGCTTTTATTTTTTAATGCGTTTGCCATGAGCATTGAATGTAAAATTGGTATATTTCCATTTTTTCAGTTATTTTTGCAAAAAAATATTAATGAAATGCTAAATGTACTTAAACCCATAAAATACTTTTTCGACTTGATATATCCCGAACTTTGCGAAATTTGTAACAAATCGCTTGTGCGCGGAGAAAAACTCATTTGTTCTAACTGCCGCATCGATATTCCTCTTACACGCAACTGGCACGAACGTGAAAATTCGGTTGAACAGATTTTTTGGGGACGAGCGCCTGTTGTTGCCGCAACATCCTATTTCTTTTTTGCACGTGGAAGCAAATACAGAATTCTTTTGCACAAACTGAAATATGCTGGTCGCGCTGATATTGGCGTTACGCTCGGTTTGTGGTTTGGCAACGAACTTGCCGCCTCTAAAAGATTTTCGGATATTGATTGCATAATTCCAGTTCCTCTGCATCCTGCAAAACAAAAATCAAGAGGCTACAATCAAAGCGAAAAAATTTGTGAGGGACTTTCCATTGCATTGAACAAGCCTGTTGATATCAAAACTGTTATCCGTTCAGCATTTACCAACACTCAAACCCAAAAAAATCGCATGGAACGCTGGCATAATGTATCAAACGTTTTTGAAATAATAAATCCTGAAAAACTAAAAAACAAACATGTACTTCTTGTTGACGATGTTTTGACAACAGGAGCAACGCTCGAAGCCTGCTGCAATGCCATTTTATCCAATGCTGATTGCAGAATAAGCATCGCAACTTTGGCTTTTGCGCATTAAGGCTGTCAATGATACACAAATTGTATATTAATCTTCATCTGCCGAAAACATCGGATCCCATGCAGGCAAGCGTACAGGTTTTTGATTTAACAGTTCCAGAATATTTGTTGGTATAAACTGTTTCTCAACAACCAGACGGAACATATATTCGCCGAACCATTCATCGGATATTATCAAATTTCCTTTATATCCTGTATCTCCCCAACTGTTTTCTACCATCCATTTTTTAATATTGCCATCGCTGTCAATGTCAACGGCAATAAGCGACATTGCATGTGACGAACCGCTTGCAAAAGTCATAATACGCTGTTTTTTATTCATTCCGAAAGTTGTGCCGAAAAGCGATTCGTAATCAAAATTATTAATATCAAGAGTGCCTTTTTCTCTGTTCAAAAATTTACCTACATCGCAACTGAAATACATGGCTTTATTTGCTTTTATGCTTTTTACAGCCATGTTTTTTATATCTTCTATCGGAAGATTTATATACAGCCAGTTGTGTCCATCGTACATGTGGCGGTCGAAATCAATTTCGTAAACTTTGTAAAATTCGCGGCTCGGGTCGTTCATCAACATTACGTAATTGTCAATTAAGTTGTTTCCGAAAAGTTCGTTATAAAAAGAAAGCGGCGTATATTCTTTGGTTTCGATTACTTTTCCTTCGGCGTTTTTGCGCGACCAAGTAAATTTTTGTACAGGCTCGCCAAGATTTAATGCAAGTATTCTATAAACCGTTCCCAGCATTTCTATTTTTCTGCTTGTTATGTCAGCAGGCTTTGTATTTTCGGGCATGTTGCGCAGTTCGAGTGCAAATTCGCGCAGTTTTAGCGCAAGCAAATTATTCAAACGCGAAGTACTGTTGCTTGAATTGGTTTCGGGCATAATATCTTGAGGAACTACTCCGTATTTTGCCACCAAATCGGCAACTCCTGTATAAGTTCCGCCATCTCCTATTGGATTTTTCAATAGCCATTCAACCATTCTGTCATCAACAGGTTTGGTGCGCGTATCTATTATTCCCTGTAAAAACAGATTGCTTTTTTCCAACTGATCGTAAAAAAAATTGTAATTATGGCTCAGTTGCAATTCAGGTAAATTGTGCTGCGCTATGGCTTGCGCACGCAAAACATTCAAACCTGTAAACAGCCAGCAGCGTCCGCTGCTTTTTTGATTGGTAATGCCTTTTGTTGCAACTTTATGACTGAAATCGCCGTTCAGTTGCGTTCTGTTTCCTGCATTTTCGGCAAGTTTGCCAATATCTGTATTTGCAATCGCATTACGAATAGCCTTGTCGGATGCCGTATTGGCGTAAGTTTTACTGATTTGCGAAAGGGTTTCGGCGCTGATACTGCCGTTTTGCGCTTTTGAGTTTGCATGTATTACAGCAAACAAAATTATTATAAACAGTGTTTTTTTCATTATTTTATTTTTTATTGTTTATACTGAATTTATGATTTAAGGTTTAATAATTTTCTTTTAGAATGTTCTGCGTTTCAGTTCAAAATGCTGACCGAGATATTTTTTGCGAACTTCAGGGTCGGCGCTAAGTTCTTCGGGCGTGCCTGCTTTAAGAATATTGCCTTCGTACAATAAATACGCATGGTCTGTAATTGATAATGTTTCATCTACATTATGGTCTGTAATTATCACTCCTATATTTTTGTTTTTTAAATCGGCGACTATTTTCTGAATATCTTCAACTGCAATCGGGTCAACGCCGGCAAAAGGTTCGTCAAGCAGGATAAATTTAGGGTCGATGGCAAGAGCGCGGGCAATTTCGCAACGGCGGCGTTCTCCGCCAGAAAGTTGGATGCCGAAACTTTTGCGCACTCGATTTAATCCAAATTCGTTGAGCAACCGTTCCATTTTTTCTTTTTGCTGCTCTTTTGTAAGATTTGTCATTTCAAGTATTGCACGCAAATTGTCTTCAACGCTCAACTTGCGAAAAACCGATGCTTCCTGCGACAAATAAGCCAACCCGCGCTGTGCGCGTTTATACATCGGCTCGGCTGTAATTTCAATATTTTCGAGAAAAATACGTCCTGAATTGGGTTTTATCAAACCTACAATCATGTAAAACGAAGTGGTTTTTCCTGCGCCGTTTGGACCAAGCAAACCAACAATCTCGCCCTGTTCAACTTCAATAGTTACGCCGTTGACAACAGTGCGCGTTCCATAACGTTTTACCAAATTTTTTGCATATAATTTCATTTATTCAGTTTTTCAATTTACATTTGTTTTACACTTTTGCGCTAAAACGCTTTGCAAATGTACGTAAATTTTTGATGATTTTATATTTTCCGCTAAATATCGATAAATGCGTAAAAGGCTACAGAAGTCAAAATAAGTTTAATGTGGAACAATATTAAAATTTTGCTTTGCTACAAAGCGATAAGGAAGTAATGCGTCTTCAGCGGCATAATCAATACCTATGCGAGGCGTAGCAAGAATATTTTCGGGATAAACCATGATGTCTTTATCTTCAATCCAAACGGTATTGTGCAAAAGAGAAATGCCTGTAAGTGAAAAATGCAGTCCCAGCGCTTTTGACAATTTTCCGGGACCGGCAAGCAACTCATTTGTAAATTTTTTATTGCCTGTGCGCTCCAGCATTGTTTTTATTCCGCTTAAAGCGACTGCGCCTCGAATCAATACTGCATGAGGTATATTTTCAACATTTGTAACAACATTAAAAAGCGAATACATTCCGTAACACAGATAAATATAAGCATGTCCGCCTTTGCTAAACATTATTTCGGTGCGTTTGGTACGCCGTCCGCCGTACGCGTGCGATGCCTTATCGGTAACGCCTGCGTATGCTTCGGTTTCGGTGATAATGGCTTCGGTAACATTGCCTCCGATATTTGTACACAGCGCTTTTCCAAGCAATTCTTTGCTTATTTGCACAACATTTTCGCGAGTGTAAAATGATAAATCCAATTTCATTAAAGCATTTTTAATGGAACAAATTTAATGATTTTTTTGTCATGTCCTACTATAGGTTGACACAAAAAATCAGAAAAACTGACACACAACAAACCAGTCAACAGGAAAAGTTATACTCGGTACAGTATTTGCTTTAAGGAAAAAGCAGTACAGGAAGTCTCGTCTGGGTATCCCAGCGCAGTAAGCACTGCCTCGCCT
>JAISNL010000104.1 GCA_031276235.1 Prevotellaceae bacterium
GTTTTTCCAATGAAAAATTCCTGTAAATTGTCGTGAATAATCTTTTCATTTTCAGCATCGAGCGAACTTGTTGCTTCATCAAGGAAAATAAATTGAGGATTTTTATATAAAGCGCGTGCAATTAATATTCTCTGGCGTTGTCCACTGGAAATACCGTTGCCCGCAGCGCCTATCTTTGTATTGTATTTTAGCGGTAAATTGTCTATAAAACCATCAATATTAGCCATTCTTACAACATGCTTTATTTTTTCCATATCAATATTTTCATCGGAAGTTGCAATATTACGTTCAATTGTATCGGAAAAAATAAAACCGTCCTGCATAACAACACCTGTGTTTTTTCTTAGATATGCAGCAGATAAATTATTTATATTTACATTATTATATAATATTTCACCTTCTATTGGTGGATAAAATTTTAACAAAAGTTTCATCAATGTTGTTTTTCCACTACCACTCGAACCAACAATAGCCGTTATCTTACCTTTGGGAATAAAACAATTGATATTTTTAAGTACAAATGGCGAATGTGGTCCTTCGTATTGAAACGAGAGATTTTTAATATTTATACCATTTTTAACATTTGAAGCAACAGTATTAGCAGGTATTTCTAAAAGTCTAATGTCTGATTTAAGTTCTTCTTCGGGATGGTTCTGCACTTCGTTTAATCTTTCCAAACTTAATTTTGCATCTTGTAAGCCACGAAAGAAACCGACAAGTTGATTTATTGGAGAATTCATTTGCCCTATTATATATGAAATTCCAAGCATTGCGCCAAGCGTAATATTTCCTTTAATAACCAAAGTTGCAGCGAAAAAAGTTACAACAATATTTTTCAGTTGATTTATAAATTCAAAACCTGAAAGTTGTAACTGATCAAGACGTAAAATACGGATATTGAGTTTAAATAATCTGTGTTGAATTTCTTCCCACTGTTTACGTTTGTAGTCCGCAAAATCATTGAGTTTCATTTCGGTAACGCCATTTAAAATTTCATAAATGCTTTCTTGATTAGCGCTGCGTTCCTGAAAGCGAAAATAATCAAGAAATTTGCGTTTTCGCAACCAAAAAATACTCCAAAATATTGATATAACGGTTAAAGTAAGATAAACAAGTAATATTTGTATATCATAATACCACAGTACTCCAAAAAACACCAAAAAAGTAAGCATGGAAAAAAAGGTTGTCAAACCTTGCGAAGTAAGAAAATTTTCAATTCTTTCGTTATCTTGAATACGTTGCCGAAAATCACCTGTCATTTTGGTATCAAAGAATTTAATCGGAAGTTTCAGCAATTTTTTCAAGAAATCCGAAATGATTCTTATACTCAATTTTGTACCTACAAAAAGCATGAGCCAATTTCGAATAATTTCGAAAGTAATTGCCCCAAAAAACAATGTAAGTTGAGCCAAAAGAATAAGAGTAATAATATTTATATTTTTTGCATTAACACCTTTGTCTATAAGGTTTTGAGTAAGAAAAGGGAAAACTAAAGTCAGCGCACTGCCCGCCAACAAAAGCAAGAACATCCATAAAATCTGCCATTTATACGATTTTAGATAGTCAAACATATAACTTATAGAAATTTTAGAGGGAGCGGGAGGCTGCAATTCGTAGAATTTTTCGGTGGGTGAAAGAAACAAAGCCACTCCTTTCCCGCCATCTGACAACCACGATTTTGCAAATTTTTCTTTCGAAAGTTTAACTAAACCGTGAGCAGGGTCGGCTATATGGAAGCGAAACCTGTTAAACGAAGAATTTATATCATCATGCCTTTTTCGCCTGCACGCCTTTGTGCTTTTAACTTTGCAGAGTATTACAAAATGATTCTGATTCCAA
Source organism: Prevotellaceae bacterium (assembly GCA_031276235.1). GTDB lineage: Bacteria > Bacteroidota > Bacteroidia > Bacteroidales > UBA932 > JAIRKV01. The sequence continues at coordinate 1,840 of JAISNL010000104.1, forward strand.
TGTAGAATACATGGCAAGGGTGAATTTTTTGCTGCCGAACAGAGTGATTGCAATTTATCTAACGTGAGTTTAGTTCCAACTGTTTCAAAACCAATCTTTTGTGCCGCTTCCGTAACACCCAATAGCGAAACGCCTTCACGCGTAAGAAAACATTCATTACGCAGATATTCTACGTTATACTTTTTGCCATAGACGCTTGCTATCATTGCCAAGCAAGCAGGCCCGCAATCCATCTGGTCGTGTTGAGGATAAAAAATTAATTTTGTCATGGTTTACAGTCTGTCCATTTCATCTTGGGCTGCATTCTCGCCACGGTATTTTTTTCGACCATTACTATTAAAATTGTATGTTATCATCAGTTGAATGTAACGATTGTCGTCCCATGATTGTTTCCAAAAATAAACATTGTTGATTTTTTGCCATGTTTTGTAATTGTTTCCATCAAAAATATCAATGCACCAGAGCGTGAGTGTAACTGCCTTATTGAATAATGATTTACTGATGCCTATGTCGGTTTTATGCATAGCACTTACATAGTCGGGATATTGATTTCCTGTTGTAATATACTGAAAATCTAAGAAAACAGTGATGTCTTTTGGCAATTTGAAGATATTTCTTAATGAAAAATATCCATAAGATTTGTTGGATAATATTGTTTCATTCAAGTAAATATTGGAAAAATATGGTTTTATTATGGATAGAGAGTATTTGATATTCCAAATGTTGATATTATGCGTACCGTTCAATTGAAACATCAATTGCTGATACTTATTGAAATTAACGAAAGTAGAAATTGTTCGGTATGAATTTTCATTGTCAGCATAGTTTGAAGTTCCAATAAAATCTTTAATATACTGATAATTGAATTGTGTATTAACAAATTTCCAATTGAAAACATAAGTCAAATCGTAAAGAAATTGAGGTTGCAATTGTGGATTACCTTTTTCGTAATGAAAACGCGATGCGTAGAACAATCTATTGTTTAGTTGCTGAAAAGAAGGGCGATTGATACTGCTTGAAAATGCAAGCCCCATTGTTGTACCCTTCACAGGCATTGTGAGTGAGAAATCAGGAAATAATGATTTATAAATTTTGTTACTGCTGTTGCGGTTGTCCATTAAATCTTCATATCGAGATTTAACATTTTCGAAACGCAAACCGACATTCAACTGAACTTTATTTGAATAACTATATTCAATAAACAAAGATTCTTTTTCTTCCAAATTTTTGTAACTATTGCTTGTGACATAATTTTCTATATTATTGTAGTTTCCTTTTCCCTGCACATTACTGTAACCTATACCAAAATCAATGGAATGATTTACTTTCGGTATATAATTGAAGTTTATTTTTGTAGCATAAATATCAAAAAGTGTTTTCGATTGGCTTGTAATTGTTCTTTGTTCATTGTCTGAAATTTCTAATCCTGATTGATTTTCATTATATTTATTAGTAATAAAATCAAAATCTACTTTCAGGTTGAACTTTTCGCTCAATTTGCCAAAATAGAACATATTGGCATTATGTCTGTAGGTTTTTACTGCCATTTCTGATAGCATTTGTATGTGAGAAAACAGATTGTCGTTTGCTAAAATATCGTAGTTTAAATCAATATCAACATTGCCTATATTTGCAGCAAAAAAATACTGCGCTCCTGCTGCATGATTTTTTGAAATATCGTAATCAATACCTGTCTGAATATTCAAATTGTTGAAATTTTTCTTATAATTATTCAAAGAACGCTCGTCCCAAATGGTGTCGGTAATAATATTCCATTTAATGTCTTCTTTTGTTTTAAGATTGACATTTGCATTGAAAACATTCAAATAAGCATTGAATTTGTTTTTTGTATAATTTAAGGTTAGCGTTTCGTTGTGTTTGAACAGTAAACCTTGTTGCAGCCTTTGACGATAGAGAACCGAAAAATTATTGTTTTTTTTAACTGTTCTAACAATCAACACTGCACGAGTAGTTGCATCATATTGTGCGCCGGGATTGTTGACCAATTCTATGCTTTTAATATCTTTGGAATTGAGCAATGATAATTCATCAATATTACTTACCTTTTTGTTGTTGATATAAATTTCGGGCGTACCCTTGCCAAAAACAATCAGATTGCCTTTGTTTTCAATTACTCCCGGCATCCTCCTGATAATGTCATCAGCACTGCCGAGTTCGGAAATGGCAGTATTTTCAATAGTCATTACAAGTGTATTGTTCTTATATGAAAAAGCAGGTCTATTACCCGTCACTACCACTTCGTCAAGTGAGATGATATTATTTTTGAGTGTGATTATTCCCAAATCCTGCTGATTGATTAGTTTCTCTGTGGGTTCATATCCTATTATGCTAATTTTTAAGACATAATTATTTACAGGCAAGTTGAATAGAAATATTCCTGCACTATCAGTTGTCGTTCCAGCCACAAAAGAAGAATCCGTTTCTTGCAATAAAACAATATTGGCAAATTCTATCGGATTGCTGCTTTCGTCAACTACTTTACCTGAAATTGTTTGCGCCGGAACTGATATGACAAAGCAAAGAAAGAGACCGCAACTAATTAATCTTGATATATTTTTTATTGTTATAATTTTCATTTTCTGATAATTTGTTTTAAGAGTTTACACAGAAAGAAAATCATGAATTTGCGTTAGTTTCATACCAGTATTCCAAACAGTCATTGAGCATATTTGGTGCTTTTTGAATACATTGACACAGTATATATTTACCGTTTTCATGCTGATTTTTTAATCGAAACCAAGGACAATAACCAGGACAAATAGGCAAGAAAAAACATTGTTTACAATCTTCATTGTTATAAAATTTACTTCCAATAAGGTATCTAAAAAACAATGAACTATTTGTTAATTTTTTATCATGAATATAACCTACAATTTTTGAATCATCAGATACATCATTCCAACACTTGTATATTTCTCCTTTTGGTCCTACTATATAGGCATTGATCATTGTGGCACAGCAACCTTCATTATATTGCAATACTGGGTAAATATTACCATTCAATATTTTTTTCTTATATGACTCAAAATAGAATTTTAGTGCATCCCACTGCGGAATGGCTTCACATGCTAATGCTGTTTTATCTTCATTTTCTATTCTTAATATTCCAGGGTAAAGTGTAATTTTTTTCCCTTCCCATTTTTGTGATAATTCTCGTTGAAGACATATAAAATCATCCAGATTTTCTTTTTCAATATTAACCCTTATTGAGATTTGCGTATCGGGTAACTCATTTAAAATGGTATCTATATTGTTAATTATCTTATCATAACTTCCTTCCCCATTTGATTTTTGTTTTCTTATTTTATCGTGTCTTTCTCTGTCGCCATCAAGAGTTATTTGAATACAATTGAGTGGATGTAGTTTAAAAAAATCAATAACTTTGTTTGTGAAGTAATATCCGTTTGTTACAATAGTGTGCCATTTGACTGGAATATTTATTTCTTCATTAATCCTACTTAAAACCTTTTGAATTACACCAAAAGCAAGTAAAGGCTCTCCTCCATACCATGTAATATCCAATTGTTTAGCCGATTCGTGCTTTTTAATAAATAAGATTAATTGTTCAATGGTTTCATTTTTCATATTGCCTACTCTTTTTCCTTCTTCAAAACAGTATGGACAATCAAAATTACAAGATAAAGTGGGTACAAGTGTTAATGATAACGTTTTTTGAGAATATGAAATTTGTTCTTCATTAAATTGACGTTCTAATAAGTAATCCTCATCTTCATTTGATTTAACGATAATTTTTTTATTTTTAAATAGGTCTAACAAAGAGTCGTCCAATTCATTTATTAAAGACGAATCTTTTTTAATTTCCAAAACAAAATCATATAATTCTTTTGTTATTTTAAGAAAAGCATTTGTCCTTGAACAATAAATTAGGGGGTATCCTTTAGAAGAAATAAAAGTGTGGATATATTTCGATATCTCATAATTCATATTTTGCACTTGTTTTATAATTGCCTGAAAAGCAATTGGGTATTTATTATAATTGTAATTGTAGTAAGTTCAGTTTCTGAAAATAAAAGCCTGCTTTACACTTAAATTTTTTATTGTAATAGTGCAATACAGGCTTTATTTATTATTAGTTTATCTTTGCTACTTAAGTATAGATTTTTGTCAAATTCAATACTGTATATCAATTAGTTGTATTGCTAAAAATGTTCAAACATATACTAATTTAGCAAAGCCTTTAGTTTAAGGGTGCATTATTTGTAACCCGCGGTGCCGCTACCACTACCTAACGCTGCAGAATTCGTTCCACATTTACAAATACATCCATCATTTCCTCTGGGAGATATTCCCCCAATTATTGCCGAAAGTTGTTCACAATCAAGCACTTCGTTTTCTTTCAAAACTACTACATCTTTTAATGAAAATTTTTTAGATTCCATATTATTAAAAAATTAAAAATTATACTTAGCACCACTTTTTAAAAGAACAAGGTGCTTTTTGTTCTTTGCTTGCAAGCATGTATTCAATCATTTTTTTCTTTGTTACATCATGTACAGAAATTACATAATGAATAAATAATCAAATATATGAATACATTGTAAAGGTAGAAATATTTTTCTTGTTATGCAAACAAATGCGTGAAATTTAACATATTTTATGAATATACATATTAAAACCTTTTGCAATTAAACCGAAACACTTTATTCTTCTTTTGGCTTGATACAAAAGAAGCACGCGAAGCGAAGCTCGGCGAAGCAATCCTGCAAAGGTTGCATCAATTAATTTCCTAATTCCAACTGATTTTTTATCAATTTAAAGTATTCGCCTTTATTTGCTACAAGTTGAGTATGTGTGCCTTGTTCACATATCTGTCCATTTTTCAATACAATAATCTG
>JAISNL010000128.1 GCA_031276235.1 Prevotellaceae bacterium
TCTAAAAGAGTCGAACAAGGTTCTCTGAGAGCCTCGCAAGGTTCTAAAAGAGTCGAACAAGGTTCTCTGAGAGCCTCGCGAGGTTCTAAAAGCGAGGATTGAGGTATTATAAAGATGAAAAAATTAATAGAATATAACAACTCTTGAAGTTGACAGTTATTTTTTCATTCTTCACTGTCAACTTATACAAATAATTCACAGCAGCGCATTATCTTCAATGCTTTGAATGTATCCTTCATCTTCCTGCAAGTTCGATTGCATAGATGCTGCAACAGCCAGTTTGTCGCATAATTCGTTAAGCGGATTGCCTGCATGTCCTGCAACCCAAACAAATTTTACGTTATAACGTCTGTACACTTTCAGAAATCTCATCCACAAATCAAGGTTTTTCCTGTTTTTGAAATGTTTACTTTCCCACGATTTCAACCAATTCTGATTTATTGCATCTACTACGTATCTCGAATCGCTGTAAATCGTTACGTTTGCATTTTCTGCTTTTATGTGTTCAAGTGCAACTATGGCTGCAAGCAATTCCATTCTGTTGTTAGTTGTATGTGCAAATCCCTGTGATATTTCCTTGCGATATTTTCCCGAAATCATAATCACGCCGTATCCGCCATTTCCCGGATTGCCGCGTGCAGCGCCATCTGTATAGACAGTGATGTCAACCATTATGATTTGTGAATCAGCGTGTGTGTGTTATTCGTCATCGGTTGAAATAATTGTAATATCATCGTTACCGTTGTGTTTGTGTGTGGCAGCGATGTCTATTTCCAAAGGATTTGTATTTATTTCATCATGGCGTTTGCGGTTTTTGAAAATGTCGCAAGCCATGTATAATGCTGCACGAAATGAATCGGCATTTGCTATTCCCTGTCCAGAAATTTCGTAAGCTGTGCCATGTGCAGGCGACGTGCGTACAAAGGGCAAGCCTGCCGTATAATTGACTCCTGTGTCAAACGCCCGCGATTTAAATGCTATCATGCCCTGGTCGTGATACATTGCCAGTATGCCATCAAATTTTTTGGATGTTTCTGAACTTAAAAATCCATCGGCTGAGTATGGTCCGAATGCTAAAATATTTTTTTCCTGAGCTTCTTTTATCGCTGGAAATATTATGTCTTTTTCTTCTGTTCCTATCAGTCCGTTATCTCCGCAATGAGGATTAAGCCCTAAAACTGCAATGCGCGGTTTTGCTATTAAAAAATCTTTTTTCAGCGATTCGTTTAATATGTCAAGTTTTTGCAGTATCAGGTTTTTTGAAATAGATTTCGATACATCTTTCAGCGGAATATGTCCCGTTACTATACCTATTTTCAGGTTGTCGTTAACCATCAGCATCAGGTAATTTTCTACGCCAACGGAATCTGCGAGAAATTCCGTATGCCCGACAAATTTTTTACCCGGAATTTGCACGTTGTATTTGTTTATCGGCGCTGTAACCAAAACATCTATTTTCTTTTCACGAATATCGCGTACTGCGGTTTGCAGTGCCTTAAGCGAGCCTTCGCCTGCCATTGGCGTGGAATGTCCTACTTCTGCGTGGGCGCTGTCGCTCATTATATTTATGAAATTTACGCATCTGTTGCGTGCATCTTTCGGCGACATTACAAGATTGAGATTTATGTTTTCAATTTTGAACAGATTGCGATAAAATCCCCAAATCTTTGTTGAACCGTAAATTACTGACGTGCAAAAATCAAGAATACGGTTATCTTCAAATGTTTTCAGCATCACTTCATACGATATTCCGTTGATATCGCCCTGCGTGATTCCTGCAATTATTTTTCCATCTTTCATCTGAATTCTTTTTATATCCAAAGTTCAAAGGTATAAATTTTTTTAAAAAATTACTGTTTCTAACAGATTTAAAATAAAAATCAATATTTCAATATGCTTAAATTATACGGAAAACCAATAATTTTGCGAGTATTTTTGCGGCAAAACTAAATCTTTATCGTATAATTGATTTTTGTCGGTTCGTCGTCATGATGTTTCAGACTGTATGAAAGTTTCTGGTAATTTATGATTTTATTAAAGTTTATTCGTATTTTTTTTGTTGTTTTCAATCTTACTCCTCTGTTTTTAACTTTGCAGAATTGCAGCAATTTCACAATTCTAATTGCTTCTTCATCGCAACCGTATCCTAATCCTTTCAACACTTGCACCGATTCTACGATGCCATCATCATTCACAACATATTGCAAATGTACGCTTCCCGAAATATTGTTTTGCAAAGCCTGTTGTGGATAGCGAATATTTTTTGAAACAAATTCGTTCAGCGCCTTATTGCCGCCGGGATATGCCGGTTGAATTAAAAAATTTTTCCGTTTTTTTTCCGTCATTTTACTTTAATTTTAACAGATATTTTTTGTTGCCTGAATTATAAATTGTAAAAATATCATGTTTTGATAAAAAATTGTCCAAAGGTAATGATTGCTGTGAAAATTTATCAATTATATATTGCGGAATTTTTTTAGGATAATATCGCTGACATGTTTTTATGTCAATATAAAATTTCTGAGGTTCGGTATATTCAATAAACTTAAATCCCAGCTTTGCATAACTTTGCCCTGCAGACCAGTCAACATCCGCATAACTCATAATATCGTCAGGATTTTGCTCTGCAATAAAATGCGAAACAAGTTTGCCAATTCCGCCCCGTACTGAGTAATTCCGATAATTTGCAAAACGCACAAGTTCGTACGAACGATAAGTTGTGCCGTTACGAACAACAGGTCGCCCGCCGCTGAATGTTGCAACGGCAACCAATTGATTTTTGTAAAACAAACCGTATTTGTATTTTGCCTGAGGCGAATCGTATAAATGATTTTGCAATAAAAATTCGTTGGCTTGTATTTTTGTGACGCGCCGTATTTCGCATAACCTGCCGTGAATACGAACAAATTTTCCCAAATGCGACAAAATTCTCCAGCATACAACATCTTTTTTTGTTATCCACCTGTCTTCGCAAATTATTATCAACTGTAAATTTTGTTTTTCGGCTGCTATCGAAAGATTTTGAAAAAGCATTTTTTGTGAATCATCAAAATTAGTTACAGGCAAAGGAACAGCCATAAAAATAATGTTTTTTTCGGGAATCAAAATATTTGCACAAGCATCATCAAAAATCATGTTTATATTTACGTTTCCGTCATAATTTTCATTAATAAATAATTTTATTTCATTGAAAAAATTCATGTTCATAATCATATATATCTGCAAATGTAGTAAATATATTACTATTAACATCAAAAAATGTTTCAACAATGATTTTAAAATATTTTGCATTGCAGATTGTCTAAATTAGAAAAGTTTTAATATTAAAGCAAAATTTATTATAAAGTTAACTTGTAAATCATTATTTTTTTCTAACTTTGGCACTTGCTTGTTTTTGGCGTGTTTTGTAATGTTAATAAAATGAAGTTTGACCTATATTTTTCGATTGAAACAGATCAAAATTTCGATAATATTTTTGAAGTTTTCAACAGTTTGGCTGTCGATAATTTTCATAAAAACACTGCAAAACGCCGAATTTTAGCGAATATTTATAAGTATTTGCTTTTAGCGCAGTTAAATTAATTATTAAATTTTAAAAATAAATTATACTAATGACACATTTACCGATTTTGGTACACGATCTTGTACTGATTCTGATAACAGCCGGAGTTGTTGTTATCTTGTTTAAATGGTTGAAACAGCCTGTTGTATTAGGTTATATTGTTGCAGGATTTTTGGTAGGACCTCACATGAATTTGCTGCCTACTGTTGTTGACAATGCAAGCATAGACACATGGTCGGAAATCGGAATAATTTTCCTTTTGTTTGCACTCGGACTGGAATTCAGATACAAAAAACTGCTTGAAGTAGGAAGTTCTGCTTTTATAGCCACAATAGTGAACATGGTATTAATGATGAGCATAGGTTATCTGACAGGACATTTATTCGGATGGACAGGCATAGAAAGTTTATTCCTTGGCGGCATGTTGTCGATGGCATCTACAACAATCATTATAAAGGCTTTTACCGATATGAACAAACAAAATCAGCGATTTTCAAATATAGTGTTTACCATTTTGATTATCGAAGATATTGCCGCCATTTTAATGATGGTACTGTTTTCGACTATTGCGGCAACACGAAGTTTTGAAGGAATACAGTTTGTCGAATCGTTGCTGCGCTTGATATTTTTCATAGTGATATGGTTTGTTGTCGGCATTTATATTATACCTACGGTATTTAAGCGAATAAAAAAATATATGAATGACGAAACGTTAATCGTAGTTTCGGTAGGTTTGTGTCTGGGAATGGTTATTATTGCTCATACCGTTGGATTTTCGGCAGCGCTGGGCGCATTCATAATGGGTTCAATTCTGGCTGAAACAGCCGAATCAAAACGTATAGAACATTTAATGCGACCGCTTAAAAATTTGTTTGGCGCAGTATTTTTCGTTTCTGTAGGCATGATGATAGCGCCGAACCTGATTTTGGAACATATTGTGCCAATATTGATTCTCACAACATTAATACTTGTATTTCGCCCCTTGTTTATATCATTGGGAGTTTTGGTTTCAGGCGAAAGTTTGAAAGTTGCCATACAGTCAGGCTTCAGTTTGGCGCAAATTGGAGAATTTTCATTCATTATAGCAACAACAGGAATGCAACTGGGAGTGATAAGCGATTTCATATATCCTGTAATTGTTTCTGTATCTGTCATCACAACGTTTACAACGCCTTACGGGATAAGATATTCAGAAACAATTTACAATAAACTGGTAAAAAAAATACCGCCAAGATGGAACAAACTGATTACGGGACATGCTGCAAACAGGAACAATAAAAAAATAAATATATCAAACGACTGGGGCAGATTAATGAAGATATTGTTTGTGCCTATTTTCATATATTTCATGCTTGCCATTGCGATAACAATACTTTCAAACATGTATCTGCTGCCGCTGATTACAGATCAAATTCCTGACGAATGGGGAAATATTGCCTTTGCGTCAATAACCGTTTTGCTGATGTCGCCTTTTATATATGGAATAATAAGAATACGATCTTCCGCTTCATTTTTGTATATAAGATTAATGAAAAAAAGCAATCATAACCGAATAGCATTTCTACTGCTGGCGATGATTCGTACTGTTTTATGTATAGCGCTGATATTATCTGTTTTGATACCGCTTTTTCCGCATATTAAAGGCATTTTAATAATTGTTTCAATAATAATTCTCATACTTATCGCAATAAATCGACGTTATGAGCCGCACATGAAAAGACTTGAAAATCAATTTTTGGGAAATCTCAACAGCAACGATGATATCTCCGAACATGGTAATGACTGAAAACATAATACTTTCAATAGCGTCATAATTGCATAATGCTATAACTCATTACGCAAAACGTTTTTGCGAAAAATGATAATTAATAAAGAAATAATAATAATCTGGATTGCTTCGCTGATGCTCACAAAGACGTACTATCGTTGGTGTTCGTCATTGCGAACCCGAAAGGTGAAGCAATCCAGAAAAACAAAAAAACTATTCCTCACTCAAAAAAAATTATTAATTTTGTTTTTTTTAACATTCGTACTACACCCCAACCATGTCCTATAATTTACATTATGTTAAGTTTCGGGAATAGATTATCAGCGAGTTAGACGTTTTTTCGTGAAAAATATTTTTTTTAGAAAATTTGTAATTAATTAAAATTTAATTACTTTTGTGTTTT
>JAISNL010000145.1 GCA_031276235.1 Prevotellaceae bacterium
GTTCCATGTTCCAGATACCGAAATAAGTGCGCTTACCCCGCTTTGCAAAAGGATATTCACCACTTCATCCGCCGCCGCGCTAACCGTTCCTGTGGACACACGGGTATATATCTTTTTACCGTCAATCCAATACTTTCCTGTCCATTGTTCGTCAGTGGAGTATTGAAACTCGGGACTTACGCCGCCGCCGCCCGATTTAAAAGCCCCGATAAATGAGTTAAGTTTTTGAACTGCATCGTTTGCCGATGCCGGAACTTCGCCGTTGATTTCCAGCGATTCATAATTTATACCCTGCGTACTGATGTTCGTAATGAACCGCACAGTAGAAATTATTCTAACCGCGTTGCCTGCCGCTGTTGCCACAAACACAGCAGGTTGCACTGCATTATTTACCATAATGTTTTTGCCGTCATTTTCTATTTGTCTTATTTCTGTCATAATATTATATATTAAATTAAATTTTTTATTACCTTTGTATCAGTTAATCCCGTTTGTCAGGGTTTAACATGATTGAATCCCGAAACAGGGGTTCGAAAGCGGAGTAAATTCCCGCAATAAAGAGAGCGACCCGATTACAGGGAGCTAGCAAACTTCAAAACTTGTAGATAAATAATATTCTTTAGTATCAGGATCACCTCCTAAAAAAACTATCCATGTATTTACTTTTATTTTACAGACAGCCATTGCGCTTTCGCCAATATCGGTTACAAGTCTGAACCCTATTTTTATCCATCCATAACTGCTTGCCGGATATAAAGGCGAAGCTTTTTTAATAACTATCGGTTGGCGCGAACATCTGGAAATTTTATAACATTCATGTCCATCATCATTTACATAAATATCTCCAAAATCCTGTATGTATTTTTTTGCCGTGAACGGAGTCGCCGGCGGAGACATTAATTTGAATTCATAATTATTTCCGTATCTTACAGCATCTTCACTGCCAAAGGCAAATTCCGACTTGCCTACAGGATGTGCAAAAAGTTTTTCATTTCTCCGCACTTTTTTCAGCGGCTTGTCAGCGAAAATCGGCTTGAAACTTCTGTCATAGTTGCGGTGAAACACGCGGCGATAAAGATAGATTCTCGGATTATGCTGCAAAAATTCGGCATTTTCAGGAAATTTACATCTTATATACAATTCATTATCAATATAAAAATTTCCGGGCGCAGGAGGAGCTGTACCGGTTGCCGATATTTGGCGCGGCACAAGCACAATTTCGGGGATTGTAATTCCCTGAGTTGCGCTGTTTGCTGCATCTATTGCGCTGTTTATCTTTGCGCGTGCGGCGCTCATACTTTCGCCGTTGTCAATGTGTAATATTTGTGTCATATTTTGTTATTTTAATCGTTCCAAATGTTATTATCGTTCCAAAATTCCGAATCATTCCAGTAATTGCCTGTGTTTGCAGTAGATATATCTTTCAAATTCAGATAATCCGACATTTCGGCTGGGCGGTATGTAAATTCAAAGGCAATCAAATTTTTCTGGGTAGATGTTTCCGCAGTTACTTCATCTATCACAATGGGATTCAATTCGTTGTTTTCAAACAGATAAATCTTTTTCGACATAAAAAAGTCGCGCATCCAGTCCGCCTCGTATTTCGTAATCCATCCTGTATTTTGCTTGCGAATATCTTTTTTTTCGGTGAAAAATGTTCGTTCCATATTGCCCATTAACGCCGTCTCGCGGGTAAATTACAATTGTCGAAGTTGGGCGTATAGGTTTCATCAGCAGTTCGCTTGCAATATAGAACCTGATGCGCACATCCTAGTCGCTCTCCACTGCAAATTTGGGGATATTGCCTGATAAACACAGCCCTTGAGGCTGCGATATGATTGTTATTTGTGACATATCGCAAATGTATTTGTTTTTTGTTTTTCAGTAAAGGACAAAAAAGCCCCTCCAAAAGGCGAGGCAAACAAGTAAATACTGTTGTTATTTGTAATCTTAAACAATATGCACTTGCTTTAAATCATCAGCTAACGCATACAAAGCCTTTTCTATTTTTTGTTTTTTATCTTTACGCGGATTTCTGAATCCCGAAATATAATGCGAAAACTGGACACGGTTAATTCCTGTTAGCCTTTCTAATGCAGATTTTGTAAATATTCCTGAATATGTTTTCAACAAAGTAGGAATGTCCATTAAGTATTCAATTGTATAATCGCCTTTTAATATTTCAGGTATATTTTCTTCGCTACTATATTTTTTAAATAATTTTACAGATTCAAGAAAATCTTTTTTGCTTCGGTTGGCGTATTACCAGCAACATATAATCCTTCAACATTTACGGCATACGCGCCGAAATGATTTTTGCTTTTTTCAATTTTTATGATAAGTTTTTCCATATTTATTCTATTTTTATTGTTTTAAATATTTTGAGAAAATGAGGTGGAATTAATTTAATTCCATCTCTCTTTCAATTTTTTTTATGAGATTTTCAGGCATCTCTTTTGCTCCGTGATAAGGAACAGGTATTTCTTTCCATCTTTATTTTCATCAATATAATGACTTCATTCTGCTTCTGTGTAATGCCATTTTTTACTTCTCCTAATTTTTCTGTGAAATTCTGAATATTTCATAATACATTTGTTTAAGATTACGGCATGAAGATAACGCTTTATTTATCATTTGCGGAATTTCCCAGTTAAATAATCTTAAAAATCAAAAATATTTATCTTGGCGCGGCTCTAACCATGCTGTGTAGCTTGTAGTTGCTATCACTTTTATATCTCCTCCCCATATAGACCTTGATAATATGCTAATCATTAGATTTTCATAATTTATTTATGATAGATATTTCATCACTACTGACCGACTAAATTTTTCAGGATAAAAGAAAGGGCAAACAGAAGAAGATTGCCCCAAGAAGTTGTACTTTTAATTAACAACAATCAAATACAACTAACTATGGGCAAAGATAGCGAAAAACATTTAGTCAGTTAGTAGTGATGAAAAAACAAGTGGTTATTAACAAAATTGGATATTGACTATTGATAACTATTTGTTTTTTAATATATTGTATAGAAAGCTATTTTGCATCTTTGTGCAAATTAAATTTTTGCACAAAATGATACAAACATCTTTACATTCATCTTTCGGCTCTCTTTATGATCCTCGAATTAATAGAGGTAAATTACACAATTTGTTGGATATTACTATTTTAAGCATTATTGCCCTGCTAAGCGGCGCGGAAGCTTATGACTCAATAGAACTTTTCGGAAAGGAAAATATTGCCTTTCTCAAGCAATTTTTGCAACTCATGAACGATTCTATATCAGTAGTTTTAGTTTGAAAGCACAAAATAATTTCAACAAATTTATTCGCGACCATTGGGCAGTGGAAAATAATTTGCATTGAACGCTTGACATGGTTTTCCGTGAGGACTTGCAACGAAAAAGAGCCAATCATGCCGCCAAAAATTTTGCAATTGTCAGAAAAACAGGATTTAGCCTGTTGAAAAAAACACAGGTAAAGGCTCATTATTCACAAAACGACTAAATGCAGCATGGAACAAAAATTTTCGTATCAATCTGCTTAAAATTTTAATGCGTTTGCCCTGAATTTGACCTGCATTTATTGTTGATAAACGAAATTTTTGTTTACTTTTGCATAATTTTAAAAATAGATATGAAATTTGGTGTAGTAATATTTCCCGGGTCAAATTGTGACCATGATATGATTTACGTAATGCGCGACATTATCGGACAGGAAGTTGTGTCGCTTTGGCATAAAGATACCGATTTGCAAAATGTTGATGGGATACTGCTTCCGGGTGGATTTTCGTACGGAGATTATCTGCGTTCGGGAGCTATAGCAAAATTTGCGCCTATTATGAATAAGGTAACAGAATTTGCAAATGCAGGAGGCTTTGTGTTTGGAGTTTGCAACGGTTTTCAGATTTTATGCGAGGCAAACCTGCTACCCGGAGCGCTGTTGCACAACAATAATCAGAAATTTATTTGCCGCAATATTTATATTCTCCCCGATGGACAAAATACATATCCGACATATTTTCTTGACAAGCAAAAAGCATTGCAAATTCCCATTGCTCACGGCGAAGGTCGTTATTTTGCGGATGAAAAAACACTTGCGGAACTAAAGAAAAACGGGCAAATTATTTTCAAATATTGTAGCAAAGATGGAAAAGTTGCAGATGAATTTAATCCCAATGGCTCGCTCGAAAATATTGCAGGTATTTGTAATTATGGACGAAATGTGTACGGAATGATGCCTCATCCAGAACGCGCTGCCGATACAAATCTCGGCAATACGGATGGATTGCTTATTTTTGAATCGATACTCAAAATGATGAAACAGCAAAATTAACATAATGATATTGCGGAAATAGCTCAGTTGGCAGAGCGGCGGCTTCCCAAGCCGCAGGTCGCGAGTTCGAACCTCGTTTTCCGCTCAAAAAAAGACTATTTTGCCTTTGTAAATTGCGAAATGAATAAACCTGATACTACTGCCGCCATTCCTATCCATTGAACTGTTGTAAGATGTTCATCTACTGTAAAAAATGCAAACAGCGCTGTTAATACGGGAATTATATAACAAAAAACTCCTGATTTTGTTACGCCTAAGGCTTTTACGGAATTTGAATAAAAAATAAAAGCGATAATCGAAGCAAAAACAGAAAGTTGAAAAAGCGAAAAAATCACTTCAAATGTAAATTTCATATCTTTTAAATTTGAAACATCGACAATAAGAAAACATGGAATAAAATACATCAAGCCTATCAAGTTTTGATAAAAAACAAGAGTAATTGCATTGTATCTGTGCATTATATATTTCACCAAAACGGCATATCCGAGCGCGGAAATTACAGCGCCGAAAACCAAAACAGCGCCAATAAATTGACCGCCTACATCGCTGTTGCCTGCAAAAACGACAGCAATCACTCCAATCATCGAAATAATGACGCCGTTGACGGTTGACCATCCAAATTTTTCTTTTAAAACGATAAAACCCAAAAGAGATGTAAATAGAGGAATTGTTGCTACAATAACGCTTGTAACCGTTGGCGATATCATTGTTTGTCCGTATGTTTCACACAAAAAATATAAAAACGGTTCGCACATTGCAAGCCCCAGAAAATACTTCAAATGTTTGATTGCAATTTTTTGCAGACTTCCCACATGTTTTGCCCACAAACCAAGTAAAATTGTTGCAAAAATCATTCTGTTCAAAACAAGAGTAATCGGCGTAATGCCAGATTTGAGAATGATGTCAGTCCAAACAAACGAAAATCCCCAAAAAACATTGGCGAGAATGATTTGAATATAAATTTTGTATGAAACTTTATTGCTATGCATATTGACTTTTTAAAATCGCTCAAAGGTAAATTAAATTCAAAATATATTCAAACTTAAAGGATTTTGTACAGGTTTCACAACAATTTTGTTGTACTATTTTTCATCCATTCATTATTCTTTTTCAAAACTTTCATGTCTTAATGCCGCTTTAATTTGATTGATAAGGAGATACCGAATATGTCTGCAAACAAAAAAACGATGGCATCCGCATATTGCAAATGCCATCGTTGCTTTTTTGCAAATATACTATGCCGGAATATCCACTAATTTGTTAAAATCGTAATCTTCTGGATTTTCCAAGTATTTGCGAGCTGCTTCATAATCATTTTCGGTAATGTATTGCAATCCGTAACGATATATCATCTGGCATTTGTTCCCTTTCATATTTACAAGACGGGTAGCAATTTTTCCTGTTTCTGGGTCAATCATATCTTTCAGAAAAACGCCTTCTATATCGCCACGCTGATTTCCTGTAACCATGCAACTCGTATATCCTTGATCGTAAAGAAGTTTTACTCCCATTCCAAGCAGATTGCAATAGAACAGGTCGAATGCTTTCGGAGCGATGCAGCGCAATTCGTAGCCTAATTCAACAGGTCGCGTTTTTACGTTCAGGTTCAATTGTTTAAGTCTATTTTGCACCAATACGTTAAAAATATGAGCCTTGCTCACAGTTCCGAGTTCCGGATGTCCGTGTTCGTCATATGTAAATGTAACTCCCGAATTTTTCAGTTCTTCATCTGGCAGATTATGGAAAACCCCTTCGCTTACTATTGCAACTCCATACGGTATTCCCATGATCTTGCGTTTCACGATTGATGAAATGATCAGGTTCACTATTTTGTCGAGAGTTACCTGATTTTTTTCACCGAACATTTCTGGAATTATAATCATTGGGGCATGGCTTGCAGCTCCTATTCCAAAAGCAAGATGTCCTGCTTCGCGTCCCATTGCGCACAGAACAAACCAAACTCCGCTTGTACGCGAATCTTCGTACACGGCTGCCGTAATTCGTGCGCCTTCGTCTTTTGCCGACTGATAGCCAAAAGTAGAAATTCCTTCAGGCAGCGGAAGATCATTATCTATGGTTTTGGGAACATGAATATTTTGAATTTTAACATTATGTTCAGCCAGATAATTGGATATTCGAGTTGCCGTAGATGCTGTGTCATCGCCTCCAATTGTAACCAACAGTTTGATATTGTTTGTTACAAAAAAATCGGGATTAAACTCCTCGGTTTTAGGTTTATATCTGCTCATTTGCAGAGTAGAACCGCCAATATTAAATATTTTATCGGCAAATTCAAAGTTAATATCAACGGTTTCGGCTTTTCCGTTGAACAGGTTTCTGTAGCCTTCGTGCAAGCCTATAACTCTGTAGCCTGCCTTGATAAATTGTTTTGACACTGCACTTATAACAGTGTTGATTCCTGGAGCGGGACCGCCGCCGCAAAGAATAAGAATAGATTTTTGTTCACTCATATTTTTTATAATTTACTGTTTGTATATAAAATGTATCTTTTTATGTGTTTATATATTAACGTATTGTGAAAATAATGTTTGCATTACGATTATTTTTTATAATTTTGTGCAATAAAAAAACATACAAAATTATAAAAGTTATGGTAAGTTACAAAGAATTAGGATTGGTAAATTCTAAAAAATTGTTTGAAAAAGCAATTACAGGCGGGTATGCGATACCTGCATTTAATTTTAACAATATGGAACAAATGCAGGCAATCATTGCCGCTTGCGTAGAAACAAAATCGCCTGTGATTTTGCAAGTTTCGAGCGGAGCGCGTAAATATGCAAACCAAACTCTTTTACGCTATATGGCTCAGGGCGCTGTTGAATATGCCAAAGAATTGGGATATGCAATTCCCGTTGTGCTGCATTTGGATCACGGCGATACGTTTGAACTCTGCAAATCATGTATCGAAACAGGTTTTTCGTCAGTGATGATTGATGGCTCTCATCTTCCTTATAACGAAAATGTAGTGCTTACAATGGCAGTTGTAGAATTTGCACATAAACACGACGTAACCGTAGAAGGAGAACTTGGAGTGCTTGCAGGTATTGAAGATGAAGTTGCGGCTGAACATCATACATATACAGAACCTGCACAGGTTGAAGATTTTATAAAAAAAACAGGAGTTGATTCGCTGGCGATTTCCATAGGCACATCGCACGGAGCAAACAAATTCAAACCAGAACAATGCACTCGCAATGCCGATGGAATATTGGTGCCGCCGCCATTACGATTCGATATTCTCGATGAAATAGAAAAACGCATTCCCGGATTTCCTATTGTACTTCACGGCTCTTCATCCGTTCCTCAAGATAAAGTTGCCATTATCAACAAATATGGAGGCGCATTGAAAGATGCCATTGGTATTCCCGAAGATCAATTGCGCAAAGCGGCTACTTCGGCTGTTTGCAAAATCAATATTGACAGCGACGGACGGCTTGCTATGACTGCCGCAGTGCGCGAAGTACTTGCAACAAAACCTGCCGAATTTGACCCGCGCAAATATTTGGGACCTGCCCGCGATACTCTCAAAGAACTTTATAAGCACAAATGTATAAATGTTCTTGGAAGCGCAGGCAAAGCGTAATTTCTACTAAATGATTATAAAGACATCGGTAATTTGAATCACAAAACGGCTTCAATAAAATTATTCATTACTGATCGACTAAATTTTTGAGGATAAAAAAGGGCAATCCGATGAAGATTGCCCAAAAAGTTGTACTTTTGATTAGTAACAATCAACTACAACGATGGGCAAATATAGCGAAAAACATTTAGTCGGTCAGCCGATATTCAAACAAATAATAAAAATGTTACCGAAAGAGGCGTTCGACTTTTTGGTAAACATGTTGGGACGCGATAAAAATTACCGATCATTTTACTCATAGGACGAGTTGGTAACAATGCTCTTTGGTATATTTTCTCGATGTGATTCAATGCGTTTATGTCGGCAACGGCATGGAATTTGAAGAAAAAGATGGAAATATTATTAGAAAAAGCAAAACGATTTTTTTGTTCAATTTTTATTCGCTGTTTTTTCCAAAAGTTTCCTTCATTAATGCCGCATGAATTTGATTGGTAAGGAGGGATTAAATAACTGGGATTTGGTTGATGCATCGGCGCCCAATTTGCTTGGCGCATTTGTTGAAAACAAGGATAAATCCGTTCTCTACGATTTTGCCGTATCCAACAATTTATGGAAACAGCGTATAGCAATCATAGCCACATTTTATTATATCCGCAAAGGAAATTTTGAAGACACGCTTGCAATTGCCGAAATACTTATGGATAATAAACATGATTTGATTCATAAGGCAATCGGCTGGATGCTGCGTGAAATAGGCAAACGCAATATTGAAACCGAATTGAAATTTCTTGATAAATATGCAGCAAAATTGCCTCGAACAGCGCTTCGTTATGCTCTCGAAAAATTTGATGACGATTTGCGCGAATATTACATGACCTTTACGGAATAACAAAAGTCCGAATACGCTATTTTTTTATTCATTTGCTTTCTTTCACAGGGCGTTGCCCTGCGAAACGGTAGAAATGTTATCGACAGCAAATTTTCGCGCGGAGCAGCAACGGTTTTTCAAGTCAACAACAGCAACCCGCGCGTTTGTGCATGCGGCGATATTATTTTCTACAAACATGTAATTCCTAACGGAATATTTTCTGGATTGCTTCGTCGCTACGCTCCTCGCAATGAGCTTCTTTTTTAATTGACAATTGAGACTGATAATCAGTTATTTGTTTTTTCATTATTTCAAACGGATTAACGTTTTTCAATCAATGTTATTATTGGCGTTCGGAATCTTCAATGTCCATCGCATCGTCATTTTTGATAGTGCGTTGCGCCTTTTTGATTTTCGCTTTCATTTCCCCAAAACGATAGGAGGCCGATACTGCGACCCAGCGGCGACGATATTCGTAACGGTGAATTTTGTAATAAAAATCAGGCGTTTCCTGCGTAGTCGTAAAGTCAAGCCGTTTGGCGAACGGATTAAAGGTAATCGCACTAATAGTTAATTTTTTACCGAAGAAACTTTTTGTCAATCTAAAATTGTGATAAAAATAGCTGCCCGCTATTGTTTGCACGCTATTAATCGCTGGCGCTGAATAATAAAGGACAATGTTGAACCTGAAATCATAGGGAAACAAAATGCACTTCTAAAAATGGTTTTTCGTCCATTTTGTGCGGAGTTTCCAAATCGGTATAAAATTTGTAAATAATTCCATTCGTAAGCACTCCGAACTTGGCGTTGGATACATTAAAATATCGTAATAATTGATTGTCATGTAAATTTAGATTTTGCTGCCAATGTTTACATTCAATCAATACAACAGGTTTATCATCTTTCAATATTGCATAATCAATTTTTTCGCCTTTTTTAGTTCCAATATCACAGGTAAATTCAGGCACTACTTCAAGGGGATTAAATATATCATATCCTAATGCTTGCAAAAACGGCATTATCAGAGCGTTCTTTGTAGCCTCTTCCGTTTGTAAATTTTCTTTTACTTTTTCTATTTTTTCGGAAAGTTGTTTAATTAAATCTTTGAAATCCATGATTTGTATTTTTTTTATCTTTAATTTTTACAAAGGTAGAATTTTTTTTAATAACGGTTAAATAATTTTATCTAAAATTTATTGTTTCATGATAAAAAAACATTATATCTTTGAGTTGATTATTGTTTTTTATCCACAAAAGCATGAAAATTGTTAATAATTTTTGAGGTTCAAATATTTTATTTAGATATTTTATACCTTGTTTTTGGCAAATATTTTATTACCTATTATATTACC
>JAISNL010000006.1 GCA_031276235.1 Prevotellaceae bacterium
GTGCAACAAAACAGAACCAGTCATGCTGTAAAATTTTTTCAATCGTCATAATTCTATGGCTTCATCTACACAAACAGGATGCAGATGAAGAATTGTTACACACTCAACGTTTCGCAACTGTATGAAGCAAATATTTTATCATCAAATTAATCTAAATTTTAATAAGATGAGTATAACAGCATACGGTTTGGGTTGCGCACTTGTGTAAAAATTGATACCTTTGCAGCCTAAAAAACAAATAAATGGGAAATATATTAGCAATAGTGGGACGTCCTAATGTAGGAAAATCAACATTATTCAATCGTTTGGTCGGAATGAGGCAAGCGATTGTTGACGAAATGTCAGGCGTTACACGCGATCGCCATTATGGAAAATCAGACTGGAACGGCAAGGAATTTTCGGTGATAGATACAGGCGGATACGCAATAAACACCGATGATATTTTTGAAACCGAGATTCGTAAACAGGTACATTTAGCAATTGACGAAGCGGACGTGATTGTTTTTATGGTTGATGTTACCACAGGAATTACCGATTTTGATGATACTGTGGCGGCTATTCTTCGCCGCGAAAACAAAAAAGTTGTATTGGCTGTAAATAAAGTTGACAACAGCGACAGAATATTCGACAGCCACGAATTTTATAAACTCGGACTTGGCAAGCCCTATTGCGTTTCGTCAATCAGCGGAAGCGGCACAGGCGATTTGCTCGACGAAATTGTAAAACATTTTTCCGAAAATACAAATACGGATAACGAAGAAATCGATGCTTTGCCGCGAATTGCCGTTGTAGGCAAACCAAATGTAGGCAAATCCTCATTAACAAATGCACTGCTTGACGAAGAACGAAACATAGTAACGCCTGTTGCGGGAACTACGCGCGACTCAATAGAAACCAGATACAATAAGTTCGGTTTCGACTTTTTTTTAACAGATACGGCAGGATTGAGAAAAAAAAACAGAGTTACCGAAGATTTGGAATTTTATTCTGTTATGCGGTCGGTACGTTCCATCGAAAATTCGGATGTATGTATTCTCATGATGGAAGCATTACAGGGCGTAGAATCGCAAGACATGAGTATTTACAATCTCATAATAAAAAATAAAAAAGGATGCGTCATTGTAATAAATAAATGGGATTTGGTAGAAAAGGAAACAAACACCATGCGCGATTATAAAAAGAAAATCCTCGACCGCATAGCGCCATTTACGGATGTGCCGATTATTTTTGTTTCAGTACTGAATAAATTGCGTATCTATGATGTTTTGCAAACAGCAATAAAAGTTGCAGAAAATCGTAAACGCAAAATAGCAACGCGACAACTTAACGATACCATGCTGCCACTAATAGAAGACACTCCGCCGCCGGCAATTAAAGGGAAATATATAAAAGTGAAATATATCACGCAACTTGCATCGCCAACGCCTGCATTTGCATTTTTCTGCAATCTGCCTCAATATATAAAAGAACCGTATAAACGTTTTTTGGAAAACAGACTGCGCGAAAATTTTGAATTTACAGGTTGCCCGATACAACTGTTCTTCAGGCAAAAATAATGTAATATATTATGCTCCTGCAATAGTTAAAAGTGAATAGTTGACAGTTGATAGTTGACAGTTGAAAATATTAATGTCATTGAGAACCCGCAGGAGGCAAACCTGTGCGCTTGCCCGATAATAATGAATAAACAAATAATCTGGATTGTTTCACCATTCGGGTTAGCAATGACGAACCAACCATGCAGCGCGTCATTGCGAGCGTTAGCGAAGCAACCCAGAAAATAGAAGAGTGAAAAAAAACTGTCAACTGTTTCGCGTGGCTGTGATATCACATATTGCATGACATTATCTTTTAATACACATGTACTTTTACATTGTACACATGTACTTTTGAACTGTACAGATGTACTTTTAACTGAATACAGACAAAAAATATCATTAATGTCGCCGGTTATACAAATATTGTATATCTTTCTCCTATAAATTTTGAACTACATTGTTATCTGTTTGTGTGTAATTGAAAATTTAATGCTAACTTTGTAACCAAAAACTGAAAGAAGATAGTAGTTATCTAAATTATCTATTTTCTTAAACATACACAACAAATACATCAATTATGTCAACAAAAGATTTACTGGAAATAGGCGGTGACCGATATAGTGGCTTCATTACATACTTTAATGGCGAATATGGATTTATTACTTCGGATAAAAATGATTATTTCTTTCATAAATCAGTAATAAAACAATTGGATTATCGTCCTGTGAAAGGTGATGAAATAAGTTTTACATTGCAACCTTCCCGAAAACTTAAGGGCAAATTTGATGCTTGTAGCATTGTCTTTATTAAAAAAACAGAGAAAAAGACGGATAGTTATTTAATTGGAGTAGTAAAATGGTATAACTTAGAGCGGGGATACGGACTAATAGGCACTACGGATGGAAAAGAATATTTTATTCATAAATCTAATCTTCTATCTGATTCCATAAAGGAAAGAGAGATGGTTATTTTTGTTTCTAATAACTTGAAAGGAAAATTATCGGCAGTAAAATGCAGACTGTTTTCAATTGATGTGTTGCAAGGTATGAATGAAAATGCCCAAACAGAGTTATTGAAAAAATATTTAGATAATCTTGGTAACATAGAAAAATCATGGTATTTTAATGGGAATAAAGATTGGAAATACAATCAAATCAAATCCATTGCACAATCAGACAAGATTAGCGAAGCGGTAAAAGCCGTTTTTCTGCAATCTGCTTTTGAAAAGGCAGGAACAGCATATAAAATCCAAATGATTTGTGATGGATTGTTCGAAGTTACACTCGAATTTCAAACAGAGTTATTGCAAAAATATTTAGATGAGTTAGGTAGAAGTTATTCTACAAAAGATTATG
>JAISNL010000041.1 GCA_031276235.1 Prevotellaceae bacterium
ATCGAACCAATTATCGGACACTTGAAGACATATTTTCGGGTGGCACAGAATTATTTGCATGGAGTTAAAGGCATGCAAATCAATGCATTCGTGTCGGCAACGGCATGAAATTTGAAGAACAAGATGGAAATATTATTAGAAAAAGCACAACGATTTTTTTGTTCAATTTTTATTCGCCGTTTTTTTTCAAAAAATTCCTTCATTAATGCCGCATGAATTTGATTGGTAAGGAGGGACTAAATAGAAACCTTTGCAAGGCGAAAATATTGATAATATACTAATTATTAGATTCTTATAATTTATTTATGATAGATATTTCATGTATCTTTTGCATCATGTTTTACAAAAAGAATGAAGTTTTTGCATAATATTTCAATTAATTGTGTACTTTTGTATCTTACCTTGATATTTTTTGTTTTCATTGTAATTGATTGTAAATAAAGCACAAAAACACAAAATATCAAGGCTTTTTCAAAATAAAATTATTTGATACTTAGTAAAAAACAAGATAGTTGCATAGCGAATTTATATTTTTTGTTATGTAGTAAATTATTTTACAGATGTTCATTTATAGCTTTTTGCAATGTTACATCTATTTTTGCGTAATATGGATAAAATCCTTCGTTGTCAAGGGGGGTATTTCGTCCTATGAGGGCTTTCAATTCGGGTTCAAGAATCTTTTTTACTTCTGCCAGTTCGCTGTGTGTTGCAGTTATTCCGTTTATAGCCGCATAATTCAAAAATTTATTGAATATGTTCTGTTTTTCAAGAAATGTATCAAGTTGTTCAAAAGTGGTTATGCGGTTCACGGTTTCGCGATTTGAATCTGTATAATTCATAACAAAATTATATACCAGATTTTTTTGTGCTATCTGTCGGAAAAACTTATGTGCCGATTCTATTGTGTCAAGCGCCACAAAGATGTCTGGCATAATTCCTCCTCCGCCATACACAATTTTTCCTTTTGGCGTTGTGTATTTCAACGAATCGTTGAATTGAATATTTTCGGCGGCAAAAAATTCGTTGTTCCTCAGTCTTTCTACCAGTTCGTCATTGTAGTTATCCACGCCTTCATTATAAGGTTTTTGTATGCATCTTCCTGTTGGCGTGTGGTAACGTCCAATGGTCAGGTTCAATCCCGAGCCGTCGTCGAAAGGTATAGGCGCTTGCACAAGTCCTTTTCCAAAGGAACGGCGTCCTGTTATTGTTCCTCGGTCGTTGTCCTGAATTGCTCCCGATACTATTTCGCTTGCAGATGCCGTTATTTCGTTTATCAGTATGTTAAGTTCGATATCGGCAAGAAGTCCGTTGCCGGTTGAATAGAAATTTTCACGCGGGTAATTGTACCCTTCGGTATATACTATCAGAGTTTTTTCGGCAAAAAAATCGTTTGCTATTTTTATAGCCTGATCCATATATCCGCCGGTGTTGTCTCGCAGGTCGAGTATAAGTTTTTTCATGCCCTGCTTTTTGAGTTTTGTTGCGGCGGAAATAAACTCACTGTATGTAGTGCGCGAGAATGTGGAAAGTTTTATAAATCCTGTGCTGTCGTTTATCATGTAACTTACATCTACGCTTTTCACCGGAATTTTGGCGCGTGTGATTATTATCGGTATTTCCTTGTCAAAGCCGTGCCGTTGAATATCTATTGCTACTTTGCTTCCTGCTTCGCCGCGCAGCATTTTCATAACGTTGTTGGAGTTGAGTTTTTTTCCGGCTACAATCGAATCATCTATTCTAATAATACGGTCGCCTGCTTCTACTCCAGCCCTGTTTGCGGGTCCTCCTTCTATAACGTTGATCACTATAATTGTATCGACTGCCATATTGAAAGTGATTCCTACACCTTCAAAGCTTCCTTGCAGCGATTCGTCAAATGTTTTTAAATCTTCGGCTACAAAATAGGCGCTGTGCGGGTCTAAATTTTTAATAATCATCGGTATTGACAATTCTACGAGGTTGTCTATTGATATGCTGTCAACGTATTTGGTTGATATTAATTGAAGTATCTTGTTGAGTTTGTCGGCAGGCGTTGTTACTTCTATGTTGTTTGGCATAAGCGCACGGCTTGCGCCTAATTTAAATCCAGAGTAGGCGGCTGCAACTATAATTATTACCGACAAAAGCGGGAATATAATATTAAATCTGTTTTTCATTTTATTATTTTTTATTATTTCTTATTATTATGTTACTGTAAATCCAAATTTATTTGTACTATTTCTATATTTGCCTGTTTCAACAGTTCTATTCCATCTGCAATTCTGTAGTTATCGGAAAATACTACGCGTTTGATTCCCGCCTGTATTATAAGTTTTGCACATTCTACGCACGGCGAGCTTGTGATATACAGAGTAGCGCCATCGCTGCTGTTGTTGGAGCGGGCAACTTTTGTAATTGCATTTGCTTCGGCGTGCAGCACGTATGATTTTGTATTGCCGTTTTCATCTTCGCAAATATTTTCAAAACCTGATGGAGTGCCATTGAATCCATCGGAAATTATCATATTGTCTTTCACAATAATTGCGCCTACCTGTCGGCGTTTGCAATATGAATTTTTTGCCCATACGGCAGCCATTTCAAGATAACGGCGGTCAAATTTCAATATTCTTTCAGTGTTCACCTATTCTGTTTTTAAAAATACAAAAAGATGCAAATGTAAGATTTTTTATTAAATCATAATTAGTATTTAACAGATTGTTTCATCTTTTATTCGTAGTTTTGCAAAAATTAAACTACAATGAACGTAGATAATATTGCAGGCAGGATACTGTATGAAGATAATCACATAATGGTTGTGAACAAGTGCGCAGGCGAAATTATACAAACCGACCAAACCGGCGACATTACCTTAAGCGATGTTTTAAAAGATTATATTAAAGTACGCGACAACAAGCCGGGAAATGTTTTTATCGGTATTGTGCATCGTATTGACCGTCCGGTGAGCGGCGCAGTGATTTTTACCAAAACAAGCAAATCGCTTTCGCGTATCAGCGGAATGTTTCGAGAAGGAAATATACACAAAACGTATTATGCCATAGTGAAAAACAAGCCGCAGATAGAAGAAGCAACTCTCATACACAATTTATTTCGCAATAAAAACATAAACAAATCGTTTATCTGCGAAAAGCCTTCAAAAAATACTAAAGAGGCAAAACTGCACTATAAACTTGTATGCAGCAGCAATACATATTTTATGCTGGAAATTGCATTAATGACGGGCAGGCATCATCAGATTAGATGTCAGCTGGCGGCAATAGGATGCCCGATAAAAGGAGATTTGAAATACGGTTATCCGCGCTCTAACGAAAATGGACAAATATCTCTTCATGCACGCAAAATAGAATTTATTCATCCCGTCAAAAAAAATCTAATTACAGTAACAGCGCCTTTCCCCGACAATGATTTATGGGGCTGTTTTGAGATTGATAAATAATCGTTAATTATTAAATAAAAATGAGGCTGTCTCAAAAGCGAGACAGCCTCATTCGTTTGGTATAAAAAATTTTCTGAAAATACTCGATTGTTTATTTTGCCCAGTCTGTTTGACGCATATCGCCGGAATTAAGAAATTCAGAATGCATTTTGAAACATGCGTTTAAAGTGTGCGGAGTATGGCTTGTCCCTCCAAGTTTCAGATAATCCCACAGTAACTGTTTATAATCGGGATGCACGCAATTTTCTATGATTGTTTTTGCCCGCTGTACAGGGCTTTTACCGCGAAGATCGGCAATGCCTTGCTCGGTGATAATAACCTTCACCGAATGTTCGCTGTGATCCAGATGCGAAACCATTGGTACTATTGCGCTTATTTTGCCGCCTTTTGCCACAGACGGGCAGGTAAATATGGAAATGTAGGCATTTCTTGCAAAATCGCCCGAACCGCCTATTCCGTTCATCATCTTTGTGCCGAGTACATGTGTGCTGTTGATATTTCCAAAAATATCGGCTTCAAGAGCTGTATTTATTGTTATCAAGCCTAAACGACGAACTATTTCGGGATTATTGGATATTTCCTGCGGTCGCAGTACGAATTTATCTCTGAACGAATTTAAATCGCTATAAACTTCCGTCATCATATCGTCGCTAAGCGAAAGCGAACAGCCGCTTGCAAATTTAATATTCCCCGTTCTCACCAAACCTATAACCGAATCCTGTATAACTTCGGTGTACATTTCAAAAGGCGGAATGTATTTGTTTGCGCCAAGCGAACCAAGCACTGCATTTGCAATATTTCCAACTCCCGACTGAATAGGTAAAAAGGATGACGGAATTTTGTTTTCGCGTAATTGCGTCGCCAAAAAGTCAGCAACATTTGCGCCTATTGTTTCGGT
Source organism: Prevotellaceae bacterium (assembly GCA_031276235.1). Classification (GTDB taxonomy): domain Bacteria; phylum Bacteroidota; class Bacteroidia; order Bacteroidales; family UBA932; genus JAIRKV01. The sequence continues at coordinate 4,332 of JAISNL010000041.1, forward strand.
GATTGCGTCGGCTGGCGTGTACGGACTTAGCCCATCGGGAAGATTGGTTTCAACAATGCCGATAATCTTATTCGGATCTACTTTCAACACGGCGTTGCCGCATCTGTCGCTTGGCTTGTAAACTGGGATTTCTCTGCGATACGGCGGATCTAATGGCACATAAATATCATGCAATCCCTTGACGCTTTTCGGCGTGAATCTGTTCAATTCAATAATGATTTTTTCGGCAAGCAAGGCAGCCGTAGGAATAATGCCGACTCCGGATGTAAGAACTATTTCACCGTTTTCAGAAACATCCGCAGCCTCAATAATTGCTAAATTTATTTTTTTATGAAATCCGTAACGCAATTCTTGCGCCAGATGCGACAGGTGCATATCGAAATAATGAATGCGTCGGCTGTTTATGCAGGCACGCATATTTGCATTTGACTGGTATGGAGTGCGAAAATCTATTGCATCCGCAAGTGCAAGCGCTCCATCTAAATGTTCGCTTGTTGAAGCGCCGGTAAAAATTCCTGTTTTGAAGGGTTTTCCTGCTTCATGTTCTGCTTTTGCCCGCTCGGCAAGAGCTTCGGTTACAACTTTTGGCGCGCCCGAGGCGGTAAATCCGCTGAACGCTAAAACATCGCCATCATTAATATATGATGCTGCTTCGTGAGCTGAAATTATTTTCAACATATAGATTTGATATTAAAATTAATAATTAATAAGTTAGATTTATAAAAATATGTAATTACCGTGCAAATGTACATGAAAAATTTGATTTTGCTCACTGACGAATAAAAATATTATCGAAAATTCAGTTGAAAGTTATTTTTCAACTCTTCGTTTTTCCGGTTGGCTTCACCCTGCGGGTTAGCAAAGAACTGTTCAAGTTTACAACAAGCGGGCGGCAGTACTGCACGTCGGGCAGTAAATGTACTTTTAATCCGCCCTTTTTCCTGCCATCGCCTTTGGGATTGCGTCCTACTCCTTTCATTACTTGATAAAACAGTGTTATTGTTGTCGAATCGAAGGCATAAAACTGTTCAAACGAAACTCCGTTGACCCGGCTGACCTACTAAATGTTTTTCGCTATCTTTGCCCATCGTTGTAGCTGATTGCTGCTAATCAAAAGTACAACTTCTGGGGCAATCTTCATAGGATTGCCCTTTTTTTTATCCTGAAAAATTTAGTCGGTAAGTAATGTCTTTTTTTATTATTCCTACTTTTTGTAAGAAATTCAAAAACATCTTTGTATTTGATATGGGTTCAAAATATTTTTTGGATGTGGTTTATGTAAATCAAGTAATATATCTGAATATTTTTTTTCAAAAACAGCTGGAAGTAATTTCAACTTGTTAAAATCCATATTATTAATATTTTAATCGTTGTATTTAGAAGCAATTTAGAAACATTATTTTATTCCTGTATTTATTGTATTTGTTAGCAAAAGTTCATTTTCCGTGTTCCTTTAATATGTTCTTGTCTCATATTCATATAATGATATAAAGTATTTTCATCTATACATCTGAGTTTACAATCTATACTGCCTGCTAATCTTTTTTTTACTGAATTTTCAATTTTTTGCATTGCTTCTGTTTTTTCTCCTTTTCTTAGTATATTCATCTCTTTTTCACTGATAATAAAATAATCGGCAATATCTATTTCATCATCATAGCAATAATGACCAGAACAATTTCCTATTAATTGATGCGCTTCTGATTGGTCTCTAAAGTCATTAGAAAAATAAATAGTTTTTCGAGCAAATTCGTTGAAACAATTCAAACTAATCAAATATTCAGAATCAGATTGTACTAATTCTTGAGTTATTTCAAAAAAATTAAATTCCAAATAGTCTAAAAAATCAGTTTCTGAAATAATTTCTAAATCGGCTCCTGAGTTTATAAGTTTTTTTGCTTTTATATATTTTTCTGTTTGCATAGCCTCTGCATTATTATAATCTGTATTGCCAACAACCAGAAAATTAGTCATTTTAACCACTGTATCTTTTACTATGCCGCCTATATTTACTACTTGTTGTGCGGCGTCTTTACGAGAAAATTTGGACAATGTACCTGTAAATACTATACATTTTTGATAAAAAGGATGATTTTCGTCAAAATCAATATTGGTAGCAACTATATCTTTTGGATTAAATTTTTTCCATGCCGTGCTACAAGTGGCGTATTTCTTTGAAAAATAGATAAATTATTTAATTCTTGCAAAGTTTTGACGCCATATTTTTTTAACATGTTTAATATAATCAATGCCGCCGCACGTGCATCGCTTTCTGAGTCGTGATGTTTTAATGGAATATTCAAATATTCACATACAGTTGATAATCTATAATTTTCTAATCCATATATAGATTGTTTAGAAATTTTATACGAACAATAATAATTAATATTTGGAACGTCTATTGCATAATACATAAGAGCATTTTTCAACACAGAAATATCAAAAGTCGCATTATGGGCAACTATTGTTTTATCTATAATTTTGGGTGCAATTATTTTCCATAATTCGGAAAAATTTGGAGCATTTTTTACCATGTCAGGAGTAATACCATGTATATTTATATTTGCTTGTTCAAAAAAAGATGGAGAGGGCTTTATAAGGTATGATTCAGAAGATGTTAATATTCCGTTTTGAACATAGGCTAAGCCTATCGAACAAGCACTGCTCCTTTTAGAATTTGCTGTTTCAAAATCTATTGCGACAAAATTCATATTATTTATTTTTATTTACTAATATTGTTATAGTTCGCTCTTTTTCGGCAAGCAATTGTTTTAAATATTCTATCTCATGTGCTTGTGATTCAATAATTATATTTCCACTGCCGACTTGATTATTATTGCCTGTTTGTATTATTTTGTTATCAGTATCTTCAAAAAAATACGTAACAGGAATATTAAAAATTTTTGCAATACTTTCTAAGTATCCTGCTCCAATAGAATTTTTATTTACACATTTATGTAAATTTGATTCAGACATACCGATGTCTTTTGCTAATTTTCTCATGCCGCCATCTCTATTTTCGGCAAGTTCCCTAATTTTATGTAAGTTCATAATCAGATAATTAAAAAAAATATCAAAAATTTAGTATTAACATGTCAACTTTTTTTAGGACGTGACAGTACAAAATAAGCATAACTGTCGCCTTACATATTTCGATTGAGTTTTATTTTTCGGTGGCTTGTTTAATATCATTATACAAATCGTCTATAGATTCAAGTCCTACGGAAATTCGTATGGTGTTTTGGCTTATATCCATGCTTTTGCGGGTCTGTTCGGTAAACGTACCAAAAATTGTACTTGCAGGATGAATTGCCAATGTCTTATTGTCAAACAAATTTGTTGCGCGACGTATTAATTTCAGATTGTTGATGAACCTGAATGCGGCTTCGCGCGAGGCAAGATCAAATGTGAACATTGCTCCGGCATATTCGCCGAACTGACGCAGACTGACTGCATAATAAGGATGATTTGGCAGTGAAGGATAATTTACCGAAGATATATTTGGCAATGCGGTTATCTTTTCGGCAAGTTTTTTACATGTTTCGGCAGCGCGTTCGTAGCGAATAGCAAGAGTTTCCATTCCTGTTGTTTGCATGTGTGCAACTTGCGGCGTCATGCACGCTCCGAAATTGCGATATATTTCCATTCGCAGTTTAGCCGAAAATGCCGACAATTTGCCATGATTTGCCAAATACTGCAATTTTTTGGAATGTAGCCAATCGAAAGAATCGTAATCAAGTATAAGTCCGCCCAAAGATGTAGCGCCGCCCGAAATGTATTTGGTTGATGATACAACTTCAATATTAACTCCAAAATCGTCAGCATGGAATACGGTAAAGGGAACTATTGTAGTGTCAGCAATTAGCGGTACGCCGTGCGCTTTGCAAATATCCGAAAGCACGCAAAGGTCGGCTACTTCCATTTGAGGATTTGTTATTATTTCGAGGAAAAGCGCACAGGTATTTTTGTCAATATTTGCTTTGACTTCGTCGGGTTTTGTTAAATCGCAAAAACGAGTTTCAACGCCGAAATCTTTCAAAGTAAAAGCAAAAAACGAATATGTATTACCGAACAGATGAGGCGAAGTTACAATATTGCCGCCGTTGTAAGCAACAGTCATAATAGCATTTACAATTGCCGCCATGCCCGAATTAAACGACATAACTTCTGATGCATTTGTTACTGTTTTCACTCGCTGCTCAAAATATTGAACGGTAGGATTGCTTATGCGCGAATATACATGTTCTGGAGATTTTCCTGTGAATGCAAGTTCCATTTGCTCCGCAGTTTCAAATTCATACGCAACGGCGTGATATATTGGCATGTTCAGCGAATTATAGGCATCTCTTGCGCGATACGGTTCATGCAGCAATTTTGTTTCGTTCGACAAACAGTCGACATTTTCTTTTTCCATCGATTTATTGATTATTTATTTATAAAAATTGAATTTTTAAATTATCGCAAAGGTAAATATAAATTTTATTTTCTATATGTTTTTGAATTGCAAATTCAGTGTACGCAGTCTGTTTCCTTGCTCATTGGCAAATTTTTTGCCGAATATTTTGCATATATCAAACATTTTATAGAAATTTGCCTCACGTTGTACATCTTTATATATGCTGTTTATTTGCTGTATGTTATTGATTTATATTACAAATATGCAATATGTTTATCTGATGTACAGTTTTTTAAAATCCATACAACGGGTAAGTTGACATTAAAAATCAAATAAAATTAAGAGCAATGAAAAAAATTTTAAATTATGTCGTGTTGTTTGCAGGTATAACATTTATTGCCTGCACTGATGACAGCATTATTTCTGACAGATTTTATAAGCGGACACATTATCATTCAAGGCGCTGCAATGGTCGCAATACTATTCCTGATACTGTTATTTCCAACCCGGAAACAGTTATAACCAACCTCAGTGAAAACGGAACTGCAAATTGCTATGTTGTAACTGAATCTGGCATTTATTCATTTTCGGCAAACATAACAGGCAACGGCAATGCAGGTATAATCGACCCTGTTGCTTTTCATACAAACGAACCGTATATTTTGCCCGCATCCGCAAAACTTATTTGGCAGGATTACTATGCCAACGGCGCAGGACTTATTGATTCAATAGCGCTGGATGAGACAAAAAGCAAAGTTGTGTTCAAAACGTCCGAAACCTTTGTTGCAGGCAATGCACTGATAGCCGTATGCGACGATAATGAAAACATTCTATGGAGCTGGCACATCTGGATGCCTGAAATTGAAATAACTTCAGTCAATTCGGCAATGGGTTATGACATTATGAACGTAAATATGGGAGCGCTTACCGGCGAACCTGCAAGTCCCAAAAGTTACGGCATGTTATATCAGTGGGGACGCAAAGATCCGTTTCCTGCATCGGCAACTCTAACAGGAACAACAACCACAGTGAGCGCTCCTCTTTATGATATGCAGGGCAATCCCGTAACAATACAAAATTCGAGTTGGAGCGATTTAACGGACAATAATATCGTATATTCAATACGAAATCCTACAGTTTGTCTGTCGAATATGGCACAATATTCTACATCAAAAGACTGGCTCAAAGCAGACATTAGCACGAATGCCTTATGGGGCAATCCATCAGGAAACGAAAAAGATTCAGATGGCAATTATATTAATAAAGGCACAAAATCGTGTTATGACCCATGTCCTGTCGGATGGCGAGTTCCACCTGCCGATGTTTTTCAAAATTTCATTGTTGCCAATCCGCTAAATATGGCATTTGCTGTTTCCGACTTTAACGTAGTTGATGTAGATAATAACGGCGTTTTGGATATTAACGATTACAATTACGGTTGGATGTTCAAACTTGACGAAAATGCATCTTCATATTTTCCTGCAGCTGCGCGTTTTGATGGTCGATATGCAATGCTAATGGGAAGCGTGAGTGGAATTTGGGGTTCATACTGGAGCAATGCACCTTACAGTTCAACAGGCGGAACAAGTTTGACGCCGCTTTCGTTTCAAACAAAAAATTATGATGGAACTGACGGCATTGCAGCCATGATTTTATTCAGCGGTTCTCGTGCAGATGCCTATTCGGTAAGATGTATCAAAGAATAAAAGAAAAATTTTTATTATTTTTATAAAAATTTATTTCTTTATCGGATTTATTAATAACTTTGCCGAAAAAAATTTAGTATTAATTAAAAAAATAAAAATCTATGTTTAAAAATCATCCAAAAGGATTACTTGGAGCCGCTCTCTCAAACATGGGAGAACGCTTTGGCTATTACATTATGAATGCAGTTTTAGTTCTGTTTCTCTGTTCCAAATTCGGGTTAGATGAGGGAAAAAGTGCACTTATTTATTCGTTCTTTTATGCAGGGATTTACATTTTAAGTCTTGTTGGCGGTATTACTGCCGATAAATTAAAAAACTATAAAGGAACTATTATGTCAGGATTGATTATTATGGCGAGTGGTTACGCTGTTCTGTCAATTCCAATTTTATCAACAGCAGACAATATAGGCTGGTTATTGCCATTAACTTGCGTTGCTTTATTCCTTATCGCATTTGGAAACGGATTGTTTAAAGGAAATTTGCAGGCGATAGTAGGGCAAATGTATAATAATTTAGAAAAAGAAGCAGAACAGAAAGGAGCAGAAGCATTAGAAAAAGCTAAAGCTAAAAGAAATCCCGGCTTCCAAATATTTTATGTATTTATAAATATTGGTGGTTTTATTGCACCGTTTGTAGCTCCTTTATTAAGAGGCTGGTGGTTGGAAAAACACTTTTTAAAATACAATGCCGGCTTGCCTGAACTCTGTCATAAATTCTTAAAATTCGGAGAGCCTATGGTTGGCGCAGGAGCGACACCTGAAGAAATAGGAGCAGGAATTACACACTTCAATAATTTGACAACATTAGCGCCTGAGGTAACTCAGGTTGGCGCAAGTGTTAATCCTGCAAATTTAACTGAATTTTGTTCTAACTATTTGGATATTTTCAACACAGGAGTTCACTATTCGTTTATTGCTTCGGTTGTTGCAATGTTGATTTCTCTGTTTATTTTTATTGCAAGTAAAAAAATATTGCCTAATCCTGAAAAACAGAAAAAGAAAGAAAATAGAAATTATACAGCAGAAGAAAAACGGGAAATGGCACGCGAAATCAGACAAAGGATCTATGCTTTATTTGCAGTTCTTGGTATTGTTGTATTTTTTTGGTTTTCATTTCATCAAAATGGGGCTTCGCTATCAGTTTTTGCAAAAGATTTTGTTATCACATCCACTGTTCCTGCAGAAGTATGGCAAGCAATTAATCCATTTTTTGTCATAACATTAACGCCAATAATTATGCTCATTTTTGGAAGACTTCGAGCAAAGCAAAAAATAATAGAAATTAAAATTAAAAAAACAGGCGAAATAAAAAAAATAATAACAAACTGTGAACCGTCTACTCCAAAGAAAATAGCCATAGGTATGGGTATTGCAGCTATAGCATTCTTATTTCTGGCAATTATTTCACACATTAATGATTATCCCTCTGCGGCAGGATTTAAGGAAATGGCAGAAAACGTAAGAGAAGGAATGAAATCATCGCCATGGGTACTGATAGTACTGTATTTTTTCCTTACTGTTGCTGAATTATTTATTTCTCCTCTTGGAATCTCTTTTGTTTCAAAAGTAGCCCCTGAAAACATTCAAGGTTTGTGTCAGGGTTTATGGCTTGGAGCAACAGCCGTTGGTAATGGCTTTTTGTGGGTAGGAACTTATTTGTATAATACGATTCCAATAGAACAATGTTGGTTTGTTTTTGTCATTTTATGTATTACATCCATGGTAGTAATGCTTTCTATGGTAAAATGGATTGAAAAAATTACAAGTGAAAAAGCAGAAGTTGCAAAATAAACTGTAATGAAAAATCAAATAAAAAACCTCTGTTAATTTGGCAGAGGTTTTTTATTTATGAATTATTGCTACTTTTGCGCTAAAAAAAATCTTAAAAATTCTGTAAAATGAAAATGATATTGAAATTAACATTTGCATTGATATTTATGTTTTTGCGATATGATACGTCGGCTCAAACTATAAGTTCGTTTGCACCCGAAAAATTTCGTTTTGCATTGAGCGAAGACGAAAAACCGCAACTCATCGATGTGCGCACCAAAGTCGAATTTGATGCAGAGCATATTGATGGCGCAGTAAATATTGACATTAATAAAATTGATTTTCAAAAAAGAATCAACGCAAAACTCAATAAGGGCAGAATAGTTTATGTTTATTGCCGCACAGGAGTAAGAAGTTTGCGTGCAGTAAAAATTTTATCAAACCTCAATTTTACGCGAATATATAATCTTGAAGGCGGACTGGAAGCATGGAAAAAACAGTCGTATCCAACAAAGAAAAAACATGATAAGGGAAATTTGTAGAACTGTTTTCTATAGAAAAATTTCGCTTATTGTATAAATTCTTTTTACACGCTCGGCTACGCTTGTAAATACTTCGTAAGATATGGTTTCCAATGTTTTTGCAAGGCGCATATTATAATTGCTTTGCAAAATTGGGGCTGTTCCAAAAGCCACATAACCCGTCATTGCAAGTAAATCAAAGTAATTCAAAGTGTTGATTATCAGTACGCATTTTTTAGTTAATATCTTCACTGTTGCAGTTTTGTCTCTTTTGAGACAACCTCATTACCTCATTATTCATTCTTTCCGATTAATGACGTAATTGTATGTTATTTCTCTATGCAGCTAATGTTGTTTGTTTTTGAATCAGGTAAAAATCAGGTTTTATCATCGGGTGTGAAGTATTAGGAGTTGTTATATTCTATTCATTTTTTATCCCTAATTAGTCGTTCTTTAATAACTCTGCACTTTATTGATATATAATAAAATAATATCCAAAATACAGAAAAAATGAAAAAAATTACCATACACAAAACAGCGCGAACTATCCTGTAAGATGTTAAATGAAATATCTATAATGCACTTATAATTTTAAAAATATTAAATGTGTAATAATTTAATAACAAAACAGTTACATATATTTGTCTGTTTCTAAAACAAGATTTTTGCTAACCCTTCTCTTGTTGATTTTCTAAAATAAGTCTTTAATCAGATTGAAAACAGTTTCTGACTTTTTGTGCATCTCTTTTCATTTTTGTAGTTCTAAAATATTTTTATAGTTTTGTACTGTTTTTCAGTCAGATTAATCGGATAATTTGCTTTATTCATCGCTTTGAAATTCACATTATTAATAATCATGAAAATTATAAAACAAACTCCAGACAACCGATTGATTAACAGTAATTATAATTTCAATTAAATTTTAACAGTTTCTCAATCATAAAATTATGAAACGATTATTTACAATTTTAGCAACAGTATTTATATTCGTATATTGCGCAAAAGCGCAGACAAACAACGAAAAATGGATAGAAATAGACACGCTTTTTGCCGATGGCTTATACAAAACGGCGCTCGAAAAATTGAATGTAATATATGACCAATCGCTTAAAAGCAAAGATGATGTTCAGTTTGTGAAAGCAATAATTTATCGCATGGCTTGCCAGCAATATACCGAAGAAAATGTTAGCGCATCAAAGATAAATACATTGCGCAATGATTTGCAAAATGTCAAGTCGGATGTTGCGCGAGCGCTTATAAATTCGCTATTGGGCGAAACGTTTTTAAATTATTATCAACAAAATAGATGGCAATATCACAATCGTACAGATGTAAATGATGATAAATCAAATCTTGATATTGCAACATGGAGTTTAAACAGAATTTTTGAAGAATGTATCAACGCATACAAGCGCTCGCTTGAAAATAGCGATGCTTTGGAACAAATAAAAATTGATTACCTTAACGATATTTTGACTGGAAACAGAGAATTGCGGGAATATCGTCCGACTTTGTTTGATTTTGTTGCGCATCGTGCAGTAGCAGTGTTTGGAAACAGCGAAATACGGCTAACAAAACCCAAAGATGTTTTTTTGCCTGACGATGAAAATCTTTTTACCTTCGATGCTGAACAATTTGCAAAAATGCAAATATCAAGCAACGATTCAACTTCAAATTTATTGTTTGCGCTGAATATATTGCAGCAACTCACAAAATTTCATTTGAAGCAAAACGATGCGCTCGCTATCGGTGATATAACATTAAAACGTTTTGATTTTTTGATAAATAATTCAACATTGCAAAATAAAAAATCGCTGATAATGTTGAATTTGCAAAAAATAATCGAAAATACTGAAAAAAACAGAATTTGGTTTGAAGCAAACTGTAAACTATCCATGATGTACAAAGAAAATGCCGAAGAAGCGAAAGCCGTAGAAATTTGCGAAATGGCATTACAGCAAAAAAACATTAGCGAAAAATACAAAACCGCAATAGAAAAATTGATTGCCCAAATAAAACTTCCAGCGCTTGAACTTACGGTTGAAAATGTAAATCTTCCTTTGAAACCAATAAAAATACTTGTAAAATACAAGGATATTGATACTGTTTATTTTCGTATTTATCAAATACCGAATGAATATAGAATGTTTGCGCTTAAAAATATAGAAAAATTAAATACCGACAAGGAAAAATTCATAGAACGGAATGCTTTGCTTATAAGAGAATTTGGTACAAGCCTCGAACAGACAAACGATTATAAAATTCATACTACTGAAGTGGTTTATCCTAAGCCGCTTGCGCGGGGTTTGTATATTATACTTGCAAGCAATTCGCCAGATTTTTTCAATGCAAATGAAAAAATTATAGAATGTGCAACATTTCAGTTATCATCTGTTGCTTATGTCTATAGAAACATGAATCCGACAACCAATGAAATATATTTAGCAAACCGCATGACGGGCGAGCCTTTGCAAAATGCACGTTTTAGAGTTTCGGACAATAATATGGCAACAAAAAAGGAATGTACAAGCAATGAACATGGCATTATAAGAGATAATATTTCAGTCGGTTATAATGATATAATAACAGTTGCCAATAAACGTAATACTTTGTTGGTGAAAAATTCCAATATATTGTTAAACAGATACGCATCATTTAATTTTCAGGATAGAAAAATAACAAAATTTTTCTTGGACAGAGCTATTTATCGCCCCGGACAAACAGTATATTTCAAAGGAATATCGCTGGATTACAATGACAATAAACATACAATAGCCGTAAACAGAAAAGAAACAATCATTTTGAAAGATGTAAACAGACAGGAAGTTGCGAAAATGGATGTTGTAAGCAACGAATATGGAACATTCAGCGGAAGTTTTGTTTTGCCTCAATCTACTGTTGGAGGCACATTTGAAATTGCAAATTTAAGCAATAGAGGAACTGTTTATTTTAACGTTGAAGAATACAAACGTCCAACTTTCGAGGCAACAATAAATCCTGTTGAAAAAAATTACAAATTCAACGAAATCGTAAACGTTTCAGGTACTGCAAAATCTTATGCCGGTTACAATATAGACAAGGCAAAAGTTTCGTATAATGTTACGCGCATAATTGAATTTCCGTACAGATGGTGGCATCCTATTTTTTATAATTCAACCAACATTATTGCAAACGGAGAAACAACTACAGACGAAAACGGAAAATTTAATATTAACTTTTTTGCAGACGAAAACGGATTGGAAAATGATATGCAAATTGCCGTTTATAATATTTCGGCGGATATTACCGACAACAACGGCGAAACTCACAGCGCCACTTACGCTTTGCGAATAAGCAAAAAACCTATTGTTATTCAGACAAATATTCCAGAAACAGCAAATACGGAAGACGAACTGTTGTTCGATTTATTTACCCAAAATCTGAATGATAATCAGACAAAATCCGATATTACTGTAAATATTTACAAACTGAAACAACCCGATAAACCTTTGCGTGAACGGCTTTGGGAAAAACCCGACAAACCAAATTTATCGTACGCCGAATATAAAAAATATTTTCCGAATGATGTTTACGAAGACGAAGATAAAATTGAAAATTTTGAAGAAATTGCTCTCATAAAAACCATTTCGTTTAATACAGATAAAACAAAAACAATCAATCTTAATGAATTGAAAAAATACGGAAGCGCTTCGTACAGATTGGATATTACGGCAAAAATTTCGGAAAATATCACAACAAACACAAAAGTATACATACAACTGCAAAGCAATAACGTTCTGACAGATATGAAAAATTGGGTGCGTAAAGGAAAACAAACCGAAAACGAAGTCGAATTTTTTGTTGGCGGAATGAGCGACAGCGTTTATGTTCATTACGATGTAATATATAGAAATAATTTAATTGAAGCAAAAAACATAATTGTTGGGAAAACGCCTCAAAGCGTGAAAATTGCTATTCCCGAAACCAAAAACAATGAAGAATTTGCAGTAAGTTTTGTAAGTATTTTTGACAACAGAGTTTACACATTTCAAAGCGTTTTAAAACCGAGCGAAGACAAAAAAACTCTTGATATTTCGCTCGTTACTTTTCGCGATAAACTACAGCCCGGCGCAAAAGAACAATGGAAATTAAGAATAAAATCGCCAACGGAAGAAAAAACAATGGCAGAAATGCTTGCAAGCCTTTACGATGCTTCGCTGGATGCTTTTGTAGCGCATGATTGGGATATGAATTTTGCAAAAAGTTACTCATTGAATTATTACAATAGTCAATGGAACAAATCGAATATTTTTAGTTTTTCCAATTCAAAAACTCTTTATGGTATTTTTGTGAATAACAATATCTATTTGCCAAATAAAAATTATGACATCTTTATAAATGCAAATTACATAAAAAAATATGCAAAATATATAAAAGCAACAAAACAAATAACCAAAACGGAAGGAAAAATAAAAGGAATAGTTTCAGATGAAAATTATGAACCTTTAAGTTATGTTTCAATTAGATTAAAATACAAACCTGCAATAGAAACGTTGACAGATAAATACGGAAAATTTGAAATTTCTGCAAAAAAAGGCGATATACTTGTATTTTCATTCATAGGATACGAGGCTCAAGAAATTGCCGCCGATAATGATATTATGAATGTTGTGTTTCATCCTGATTCCAACATGTTGAGCGAAAATATTGTTGCTGCATATAGCGTTACAAAAAAAGAGGCGCTTTTAGGCTCAGTATCAGAAATGGAAAGCAGCGTAATGCAAAGAAGTTCAAACGAATCTTATGATGAATTTACCGACGAAGTAATTCCTTTTGCGGTTGTATTTGGAAGAGATGGAAAACCATTGAATGATTATGCAAGAAGATTGACGAAAAACGTGGAACTTCGCACAAATTTCAATGAAACGGCATTTTTCTACCCTGAATTGAGAACCGACAAAAACGGCGAAATTATTATTGATTTTGTTATTCCCGAAAGTCTTACAAAGTGGAAATTGCTTGGACTTGCTCATACAAAAAATCTTGAAACAGGAAAAATTACCGCATATACGGTTACGCAGAAAGAAGTTGCAATTTCGGCAAATGCACCGCGCTTTTTCCGCAACGGAGACAATATCGAATTCAGTGCAAAAATCAATAATATAACCGAAAACAAAATCAAAGGCAAAGTCCGATTATTGCTGTTTGATGCATTCACCATGCAACCTTTGAATATTATTGCCGCCGAAACGGAACAGGATTTTTCAGTCAATTCAAATCAAAGCGTTGCAGTGAATTGGCGCTTGAAAATTCCGTCAAATATTGAAGCAATAACCAGCCGCGTGATTGCTGTAACCGACAAACACAGCGACGGCGAAGAAAAAACTATTCCCGTTTTGCCCAATTCCATGCTTGTTACCGAAAGTTTGCCGTTCACAGCACGCCCAAATCAAAGCAAGGATTTCATATTTGAAAAATTAATAAACAATACATCATCAACATTAAAAAATTACAGTTATACTCTCGAATTTACTTCAAATCCCATTTGGTATGCCGTGCAGGCGATGCCTTACATGATGGAATATCCGCACGAATGTTCAGAGCAACTGTTCAGCCGGTTTTATGCAAATTCACTTTCGGCGACTGTTATCAATAAATTTCCGCAGATAAAGCGTACATTCGATTTGTGGAAAATGAAAGATTCAAAGGAACTGATTTCAAATCTCGAAAAAAATCAGGAATTGAAAAATATTTTGATAGAAGAAACGCCATGGCTGCGCACGGCAAAAGATGAATCGGAAAATAAAAAACGAATTGCTCTGCTGTTTGATTTGAATAAAATGCAAAACGAACAAAAATCGGCTTTGAGCAAATTAAAAAACAGTCAAATGGCAAACGGCGCATTTCCGTGGTTTGGCGGAATGTGCGAATCAAGATATATCACGCAGCACATTGCAATAGGCTTGCTGCATTTGAAAAAACTTGGAGCAATAAACAAAATATATCAAGATGATGTTGAGAAAATAATCAACTCGGCAATAAAATATCTCGACAGGCAAATGCTTGATGATTACAACCGTATGCAAAAAAATGTAACCGACTTGAACAAATATGAAATTTCCGAGATTATTGTACATTACCTGTACATGCGCAGTTTTGTTGGGATATCCGACTTGCAGACAAAAGAAAAGACGGCGTTTGAATATTTTTTTAATAGAATGGATGAAAAAATATTTGATAAAGAAATTTATCGGCAGACTTTGACGGCGCTTGCGGCGCACAGACTTGGCAAACCCGAATCTGCACAAAAAATCATAAATTCGCTGAAACAGCGAGCGCAACATTCAGAAAGAATTGGAATGTACTGGACAGAAAACCGCAAAGGTTATTTTTGGTATCAGTCGCCGGTAGAAACACAATCGCTGCTGATAGAAGCCTTTACCGAAATCGGCGACAATCAAAACGAAATTGAAGAAATGAAAATATGGCTGCTGCAAAATAAGCAAACAAATCATTGGGGAACAACAAAATCAACAGCAGAAGCATGTTACGCCCTGCTGATGAACAACGATAACATTGCTGCAAACAGTGAACTTTTGCAAGTGAAAATAAACGGTAAACCGCTTGAAACAATGCAAAACAACGATTTGCAACAAAGCGAAATGGCTACAGGTTACGTGAAAACATCGTGGCATAATGATGAAATACAAAACAATTTCGGGAAAATAAACGTAACAAATCCCAATAAAACAATAGCATGGGGAGCGGCTTACTGGCAATATTTTGAAAATCTTGATAAAATAACATCCTCTGAAACAGGGTTGAAAATAAAACGCGAATATTTTATTGAAAAAAACACCGACAGCGGAGCAAAACTCAATCGCATAACCGAAAACAGTAAAATAAACACAGGCGACAAAATAAAAGTAAGAATAGAAGTGAACGCCGACAGAGATTACGAATATTTACACTTGAAAGACATGCGGGCATCAGGATGCGAACCAGTAAACGTTATTTCGAGAGCGAAATATCAGGATGGACTCTGGTATTACGAAAACACCAAAGATGCTTCCACTAATTTTTTTATTTATCAGATGAAAAAAGGAACTTATGTTTTCGAGTACGAATTGAGAGCAAACAATGCAGGCGATTTTTCTACAGGTATTGCAACAATTCAATGTATGTATGCGCCTGAATTTTCGGCACATTCGGCAGGCGAAAAAATTACAGTAGAAACAACAGATTTTTGATATTTTACGTAAGATAAAAATGAAATTATGATAAAAAATACCGACAACATTCAAAACATTATTAAACCCGAAAAACTGGTTGACTATTTTGTGAACCTGTATCTTTTCAACATTGATTTAATTTGCGAAAATACAGGCGAAGCTATGAATGCGGCGCGAAGCGAAGCAATAGAAAATTTCAATATCAACAGCATATACAATCGCGAAAACGACAAATATAAACACATCGACATTCAAAAAATATTTTCGTATGATTATGAAAAATACTTTGTTCCGCTGCCATTTCAACAAACCAGCGACATGTTTATTTGCGATGTTTACGATTTGGTTTCTTATAAATTATTTCTGCAAAACGGATTTTACAGCAAAAGGCATGAAAAACTTACAACTCTCGAAAATGGCGTTGTTTACGGCAGTTTAGCCGAAGCATCAATAAAATATCCGGAACTGTTCAGACTGTATTACAACAAAATTTCGGATAACGAAAACGAAGGACTGGCGGCATTGAATACCGCATTTGCACAGGACGGAATTTTTGTTTACATCCCGCAAAACACTGTACTCGACAAGCCCGTGCAGATAACAAACATACTGCTTGGCGAAAACAATACCATGGTGCAGCATCGAAATTTATTTATTGCCGAACAAAACGCTCATGCAAATATACTGATTTGCAACAACACATTTTCCGACAGTAAATTTCTTACAAACTGCGTTAACGAAACATTTGTCAACAGCAACGCGCATCTCAACGTCGTAAGATTGCAAAACGAACACAACAGTTCAAATCATTTTTTGTTTTCACATGTAAAACAGGACAAAGGAAGCGTTTATACCGACAATACAATAACCATCAACGGCGGCGTGGTATGCAATAATATGAATACTTTGCTCGCGGGAGAACATTGCGAAAATCATACTTTTGGACTGTTCCTGATTGACAAATCGCAATATGTTGCAAATTACACGTCCGTAAATCATGTTGTACCGCACTGCACAAGCAGCGAACATTTCAAAGGCATACTCGACGACAACGCTACAGGAATTTTCAAAGGCAAAATACTCGTAAGCCCACATGCCGACAAAACCGAAGCATTTCAGGCAAACAACAATATTATGCTTTCCGATTCGTCAAGAATGTTTACGCGCCCGCAACTTGAAATATATGCCGACGATGTAAAGTGCAGCCATGGAGTTACCGCAGGCAGGCTCGATGAAGAAGCATTGTTCTACATGCGTTCGCGCGGAATTGAATATCGTCAGGCGCAGTTGTTGCAACTGTTTGGCTTTGCTTATGATGTAATAGGCAAAATCGGTATAGAGGATTTACGCAGCAGCGTTGCCGGCTTGGTTGAAAAACGACTGCGCGGCGAATTGTCGCAATGTATAGGCTGCACATATCAATGCAAAAAATAAAGCCGCATTTTGCCTTCGGAAAAGAATTTTAATAATAACGATAATTAATTATCAACAAAACTGCCATCGCACTGAGTTGACACAGATGGAAAAAGATAAATCGAAAAAATCTGCGCAAATCCGTTAAATCAGCATGCTAATAATAAGGATATGATCATAAAAGTAACAAAATCAATATTGCCTGTTAATTCGTTGGCGCAGGATTATTTGCCGGCTGATTATGTGGATGTTTTTGGTACAGAGGCGCTCGACGATGAGCGTTTGACGCCGGATAATTTGCTGATTGCGGTTTGGACTGATTTCCCGAAATGGATAAAAATGCTGTTTAAATTGAGAGACAGGTTAGTAAAACCGTTCGGGTTGAAAACCAGTGCGGATGAAAAAGATTTCAAGCATAAGTTTGAAAAAGCCGTTCGTAACGGCGGACGGTTTCAGCTAATGAACGTTCTTGCAAAATCCGCCAACGAAATCGTTGTGCAACTCGCCGATACGCATTTAACAGCCGAAATGTCCGTTCATACCGAAAAATCAAACGGGAATCAATTGAAAATAACTTTTATTACAATCGTTCATTTTCACAACGTTTTGGGAAAAGTTTACTTTTTTTTCGTTCGACCGTTTCATAAAATTATAGTCAAAACAGCGCTGAAACGAAGTATAACAAAACTGATAAAAAACAATGAGTGATTTAGATTATGTGCAATATGTCATCGACCAGATAAGAACCGCTGGAACGGTGAGATATAAAAAAATGTTTGAGGAATATTTAATATATTTGAATGATAAACCGGTTGTATATGGTATTTGTAAAGTCTTTTCGTTTTGGAAAGTTGCCTTTTTGTTTCGGGCAGATGCCAAACCGCCTTTAATGTTTTAACTACTTTTGCGCAATCATTTAAATAAAAACAGCGATGACGGAACAGAACGTGATAGAAATATTGAAAATAGCGAAACGCACGGGAATAGCATTGTGGCTTGATGGCGGCTGGGGCGTGGATGCTCTTGCAGGGCGGCAGACACGCCTGCACAATGACGTGGACGTC
>JAISNL010000123.1 GCA_031276235.1 Prevotellaceae bacterium
GTTGCCATGTTTTTATTTTTATTTTTATGCAAAGGTAACAACTTGCCGAACATTTGCCGAACATAATTAAAATTAATTAAAACTAATTAAAATCAAATGAAATTGAGCGGGAACAAAAACGACTGAAAAACAGTAAAATAGTTGCAAATAGTTTTACTTGGTTTTAGTTGAGTTTAAGGGAATTGTGATCCGGGCGGGATTCGAACCCACGACCCGCAGCTTAGAAGGCTGCTGCTCTATCCAACTGAGCTACCGGACCATTTTTTCATTTTGGAACGCAAAGGTATTAATTTTACTTCAAATACAAAATTTTTCGCGGATGTTTTATTATAAAGTAGATTCAACTTCTGAACAAACTTGATAATGCAAATTTAGTAAGCAATTTTTTTAGAATAAAAGTTTTATATTTTTCTGATGCTTATTAGTTCTTTTTATATTGTATTTCCTTGATATTTTGTTCTTTAAAATCATTAAAGTTAGTCCGTTTCGAAATATATTGTCAGATAAATTTATTTGTTTTTTTATAAGTCTTTTTTCATCGATGGAGCAGATTTGGATGTTTATTCCTTATATAATTTTACGGATTCGCATAATGAGATTGCTATCAGGTTTGTCCTGATATTCATAAGCATGCAAATATGTTCGCGAATTGCTGTAAATACAAAATACACCACATATGTTATGCTTTGCAGATAACAATTTCAAAATAACAACAATTATTATTTCTGTTTTGGTATATTTTCAGTACATTTGCGCGATTTTTTAATAAATATAAATATGATATTAGTTGCTGATAGCGGTTCAACCAAAACAAGTTGGTGCGTGATTGATTCATGCGGAAATTATAATTACATTGAAACAGGCGGTTTAAATCCCTGTCTTCAGTCTGAAGATATTATTTCAACAGAAATACAAACAAATCTTTTTCCTAAAATACTTTGCGAAGTAAAACAGATTTTTTATTACGGTACGGGAGTAACGCCAGAAAAACAACAGGTGATGACTGGAATACTGAAAAAAATTTTTTCACAAGCAACTGTGATCGAAGCATGGTCTGATTTGTTAGGAAGCGCGCGTAGCGTATGCGGCAACAGCGCTGGAATCGCATGTATTCTCGGTACAGGTTCAAATTCATGCCTGTTTGATGGAAAAAACATTGTTGATGCCGTCAATTGCGGAGGGTACATTCTTGGCGACGAAGGCAGCGGAGCAGTACTTGGACGTAATTTGCTGAATGCTTTTCTGAAACGCGACCTGTCCGTAAAAATTCATGATGATTTAGTGAAAAATCATAATTTGTCGTATGGATATATTGTTGAAAAAGTTTACAAAACGCCAATGCCAAATACTTGGATGGCAAATTTCACCAAATATCTCAACGAAAATCAAAACGAAGACTGTATCCGTCGGATTATAAATGAAAGTTTTGAGGCGTTTTTTTCAAAGAATATCGAAAAATACGCAAATTATAAAAATTATAAAGTTCATTTCATAGGTTCCATAGCGCATCATTTCAAACCTGTGCTGGAAGAAATCGCTGAACGCCGACAAATCACAATAGGCAACATAATTCAAGCGCCTATAACAGAACTTGCAAAATATCACGCAAATATTCAATAGATTGACAAATTTAATAGATTTACATAAATGAAAAAAGTTACAGAACAATCATCACATTATGACAATCTTGAGCAAATGAGTACTCGCGATTTACTCGTAAACATCAACAAAGAAGACAAAAGCGTTCCTTTGGCTGTAGAAAAATGTATTCCAGAAATTGAAAAATTGATTGATAAAATAATCGAACGTATGCACAAAGGAGGCAGATTATTTTACATCGGAGCAGGAACAAGCGGACGCCTCGGTATTCTTGATGCATCCGAAATTCCGCCTACTTACGGAGCGCCGTTTGAATTGATTATCGGACTTATTGCAGGAGGCGATACGGCTATTCGCAAAGCTGTTGAAGCGGCTGAAGATAAAATTGATGGAGCATGGAAAGACATGGCTCAATATTATCCCACAGCCAACGATGTGCTGGTTGGAATTGCAGCATCCGGCACTACGCCTTATGTGATTGGAGGATTGCGCGATGCAAGGAAAAATGGTTTGCTTACGGCAAGCATAACATGTAATCCTGATTCGCCGGTAGCTGCCGAAGCTGAAATAAAAATCGAAGTTATTGTAGGTCCCGAATTTGTTACAGGAAGCACCAGAATGAAATCGGGAACATCGCAAAAACTTGTACTTAACATGATTTCCACAGTAACAATGGTAAAACTTGGAAAAGTGAAAGGCAACAAAATGTTTGACATGCAGCTTTCAAATCAAAAACTGGTTGACCGCGGCGCCAGAATGATAATGGAAGAAACAGGACTGTCTTACGAAGAATCAAAACGAATGTTGCTGCAATACGGCTCTGTTCGCACTGCCGTGAACGAATTTAACAAATCAAAAAAATATTGACAGCATATTCTGCATGGATAACGAGTTTTCGTCAATATTGCTCAACGTCGCCGTAGATGAATTTGCAAAACTTCCGGGCATAGGCAGAAAAACCGCTTTGCGTTTGGTTTTGCATCTGCTCAAACAGTCTGTACCCGATGTGGAAAAATTCGGAAATACATTCATCCGTCTTAAACGCGAAATAAAATACTGCAAAATATGCAATAATCTTTCAGACAGCGATATTTGTGAAATATGTTCAAACAATCATCGCAATCAGAGCATAATTTGCGTTGTGGAAAGCATTCGAGATGTTTTGTCAATTGAGCGGACACAGCAGTTTAACGGATTGTATCATGTGCTTGGCGGAATAATTTCACCAATGGATGGAATCGCTCCAAGCGATTTGAACGTAGAACTGCTTATTCAGCGCATTAAAAACGGAAATATCAAAGAAATACTGCTTGCACTCAACACAACCATGGAAGGTGAAACAACATGCTATTATCTGCATAAAAAAATATCCATGCTTAATGTTGAAATTACAACGCTTGCACGCGGCATAAATTTCGGCGATGAACTTGAATATACCGACGAATTGACTTTGGGAAAATCAATACTCAACAGGCAGCCTTTTATTAAATGACAATAAATGATAAATCAAGTATTAACAATATAAAACATATAAAACAATGGATGCAACAATTTTATTAATCACATTTCTTGCCTATACGGCATTGCTTTTCGTTATTGCATGGATTACTTCGCGCAAATCCGACAATCAGTCGTTTTTTACGGGAAATCGAAAATCAAATTGGTTTTTAGTGGCTTACGGTATGATAGGCGCATCGCTGTCGGGCGTTTCGTTTATGTCGGTGCCGGGAAACGTTTATAACGAAAATTTTTATTACCTTCCAATGCTTTTCGGCTTCATTGTCGGATACGGAGTTATAGCCTTTGTACTTTTGCCTTTGTATTTCAAAATGAATTTAACATCAATCTACACCTATCTTGACAAACGTTTTGGAAATTTCAGCTACAAAACAGGTGCATCGTTTTTCATACTTTCGAGATTGCTGGGCGCTACGGTACGTACGTTTCTTGTTGTTTATGTGCTGTATAATTTTGTTTTTCAGGCTATGGGCGTACCTTTTTCAATTGTGGCAATAATTTTTGTAACAATTGCAATTCTTTACACAATGCGCGGCGGCGTAAAAACAATTGTGTGGACAGATACGATGCAAACCACGTTTATGATTATAGCCATAGTAGCGGCAGTTGTGTTTATTTGCAACGAACTGAACTGGAGCTTTGGCGAAATGTTTTCGAGCGTAGTGAACGACAAACATTCGGACGTATTTAATACCGACTGGAGTTCGAGTCGAAACTGGATTAAGCAATTTATCAGCGGTGCAATAGTTCCGATAGCAATGACAGGGCTTGACCAGGCAATGATGCAAAAAAGCCTTAGCTGCAAAAACATAGGCGAAGCCAAAAAAAATATAATTACATCCGTTGCAATGATGATTCCTGTAAATATTTTGTTTCTTACACTCGGTGCAATTCTTGCTATATATGTAGGGCAAAATCCACATCTACTTGAACTTGTAGGCACAAATGCCGCAGGCAACGTTGAAGCCGATAAAATATTTCCTGTGGTAGCATTCAGCCTCAAAAACATTGTAGGAATTTTCTTTTTTACAGGATTGATTTCGGCAGCCTATCCAACCTGCGCCAACGCATTGACCTCGCTTACAACATCAAGCTGCATTGACATTCTGAATATGGAAAAACGACAATGGGATGAAAAAACAAAAAAAACAGTACGCATGATTGTAATGTTTTTGCTGGCAACTTTGTTTATTCTGCTAATCCTTATCTTCAACGACATGAAAGGCGATGCTGTAATAAATATGGTTTATCAGATTGCAGCATATACTTACGGACCTTTATTAGGACTGTTTATGTTTGGAATAATAACAAAAATACAAACAGTTGACAAAGCTGTGCCTGCGATATGTATTGTCGTACCTGTTATATGTTTTATTATCGAAAAATACGTTTTCAGTTTCGGATTTTCGCTTATTTTAATTTGTGCCGCGCTTACTTTTGCAGGAATATTGATTTTTTCAAAGAAAAAATAATTCATTATGAATGGGTAGCGTCATACATTGTATGATGTGCAGGCGCACAACAGCAGAAAATTTATGCGAAGATTGCGATTTATGGTCTTTCGTAATTTCTTTTTATTTTTTGTATCGTCGCCCAAGGCGATTTAATATTCTTTGTATTTTTATTTTACAGCATAATTCCGACAGATTGACAGTATTATACAATATCTGACACAGCCAGTACAGACAATATCGTGTCACAAAATTTTTCCATAGAATTAATCAAAATTTTAATGCGTTACCAATGAGCATTTATCTGCTGAACATTGTTTGTACAGAAAATTTAATTAAATTTGTGCCTTGTATTAAAGTTGAATGAAAATGACTTATTTATATAAATTATTGATAACAATAATGTTATCTGCTGTTGTGCAAACATATTCATTTGCTCAGCTAACAGCAAACGGAAACGATTATTCCAAACCGACTTCATTTCTGCGCGGTAAACCCGACATGATTTATGTATTTTTTTCGCCAATAACTGGAAATTTGGAAGCAAAACATCATTCAGGTGAAGACGCAGATTTTATTTGGGAAAAATTAGATGTGGAAAATCGGACGTTTATGCAGGTACACAGCGAAAACGGAGTTTCTGCAAGTACATTTGCAGGTTTGTCGGATGGCGGTTATCGCGTTGTGGTTGATTCGGGCGGACTGGGTACTTCAATTGACACATTTGCGGCTTGGATTATAATAGATACTTTCAATTTTGAAGGTGAAATCAAATATTCATCAACCTGCAACTGGCTTGACCTTGACGCAACTGTTCGTCCGGGCGCTAATGTTCCTTATAGAATTTATCAATTTGGAAATTCAACAGGAGCGCTTTACGATTCAATAATCTACAATAAACTCACTACAGAATGGACAGCCTCTGCCGATATTTACGACGGCTTGCCTGATATTGATGACTCTTGGAAAAAATGGAACAAAACAACAATAAACGAACCTGCGCCTTTGGCAGATGCAGTTTATTCGGTTACAATAACAGATGTATTCGGGAAAACCATAACAGCATCTACGCCGCTGATTCCTGCAATTGCCGTATATCCTGCATTTACAGTAGAAGCCAAAGACGAAACAGGTAATTGGGCAAGTACATCAACTTATGCAGACGCAAACAATGGCGCATTGTACATCGTTCGTTTCAAACACGATAATTCTCGACATGCAAACAAATATACATGGAAAGGCTATGGAAATATTGATATAGAACAAACTCGAGACCTGCTTATATGGTCGCAAACAACAACCAGTTCGGATGAATATGTTTATCCTGTAGTTCCGCATCATACAGGAAATCTGAACGGTTATCCTACAGGAAAATACGGATTTCAACTGGTGATAGAAAATACTTTAACAGGCTGTAAGGATTCAACCCTTTTGTCTTATATAAATGTTGCAAAGTCAGATTTGCCGTACAAATCAATTCCCAATGCATTTACTCCTAATGGAGACGGACAAAACGATATTTTCAAATTTATTAAAGGACAGGAACCAAAATCGATGCGAACAATCAAAATACAAATTTTCGACAGAGCCGCTCATGAGGTTTATTCGTACAGCGGAACTTACGAACAGTGGCAGGGCTGGAACGGAAAATTAAATAACGATGGCGTTGAATGTTCATCGGGAGTTTATTATTATGTTATAAGCGGGACAGGTTGGGACGATGCTTCGTATGATGGTAAGGAATATCGCAGTTTCCTGCATCTGTTCAAAGACTGATATTATTTAATTTGCAATTAAATTTGTATCAATAAATGAACTTTTTATACAACATCTCAATACATATTTACGGCAGGCTGATTGCAACAGCATCGCTTTTTAATGAAAAAGCAAAAAAACGCCATCAAGGAAGTCATAATACATGGAACATACTTGAAGAAAAAACAGATAAAAAATTACGTTATGTATGGTTTCACGTATCATCGCTCGGCGAATTTGAACAGGGACGCCCATTGCTGGAAAAATTAAAGCAAAAATATCCCGAAACAAAAATTTTGCTTACTTTCTTTTCACCTTCAGGCTACGAAGTTCGCAAAGATTATCCGAATGTTGACGCTGTTTGCTATCTGCCGATAGATACTGCAAAAAATGCAAAAAAATTTCTTTCGCTTGTCAACATCGAAAAAGCAATATTTGTTAAATATGAATTTTGGGGAAATTTTCTGAATGAACTGAAAAAGCGTAACATACCAACTTATATTATTTCCGCAATTTTCAGGAAAGAACAGGCTTTTTTCAAAATATACGGAAGCTTTTACCGTAAAATGCTGAAATGTTTTACCCATCTTTTTGTACAGGACAACAATTCGTATAAATTGCTTAAAAGCATAGATATTTATAAAGTTACAGTTGCAGGCGATACTCGTTTCGACAGAGTGAATAACATTGCTCATCAGGCAAAAAATCTTCCTTTGATAGAAAAATTTATAAACGGCAAACATGTAATTGTAGCGGGCAGCACATGGGAATCAGATGAAGATTTGCTGATAAAATATTTCAATCAGAAAAAAAATATAAAAATGATAATTGCGCCGCACGAAATACACGAATCACATATAGCCGAAATATGCAGCAAACTTCAATGCCCGCATTTGCGCTATTCGCAACTTGCCGAAGACAATGCTGCAAATGTGGACTGCATAATTATCGACAGTTTCGGCATATTGTCATCCGTATATCGCTATGCCGATATTGCATATATTGGCGGAGGTTTTGGCGCAGGAATACACAACACGCTGGAAGCCGCCGTTTATGGAATTCCGATAGTTTGGGGACCAAATTACGCCAAGTTCAGAGAAGCATGCGAGCTTGTTGCCTGCGGCGGCGGTTTTTCTGTTACTGATTATAAATCGCTGAAAGATGTTTTAGATAGCCTGTTTATTGATTCCACTGTCGGCAATAAAGTAGCAGAATATGTAAAACAAAATCTTGGCGCAACAGACAAAATATTAAAAGCAATCGGCTATTAATTTTGTACAATAATTCAGAACATTTCTAAAACTGTTTTTTTTAATATAATTAGTTCCTCCTTACCAATCAAATTCCGGCAGCATTAATGAAGGAATTTTTTGGAAAAAACCAACAGAAATTTTGACTTGTTATTTGAACTTTTCCTAAATATATTAAACCGCCAGCAAATATATAATCTCTACAAATTAATTGCACAAATAGTTTTGAGAGTTGGATTTGGTTGAATCATTTTGGAAAACAGCCTCCAGAATTTTCCAATTCGTTCATACATAGATGAAATATATCGATTGTGTGTGATACTTTTTCGCATATAACACCAGATTCGTCAACATGGTTTAAATCAGGCGAATAAGGAGGAAGATAGCGTATTTCCAAGTTGCGATGTATATCCAGAAATCCTTTCAGTTTTTTTGCGTGATGAAAGCGAACGTTATCTACATACATGATTATCTTACTTTTATCTCTATATGTAGCAAGTATCTTCTTCAAATGCTTTTTGAATGTTAAATAATTTCCCTTTTTATCAAAATTAACAGTCAACTGCCCTGTAATCGGATTCACGCTGCCAAATCCTATATCTCTTATCGTTTGTTTTTCTTTGCCACTAAAGCCCCAACGGTTTGTAGAACTTATCAAGTTAGGGTTTTCGTGTTCTTTTTGATATTTACATAATCTGCACATAATAAATTTTCATTATTCGCTATTTAAAATACATCCATATAAACATAAGTCTGCTGTAAATAAAGCAAGAACCAAACATAGCCCTATGCGTAATCTAGTTCCTGTCCAAAAAAAATATTTTTTCCAATTTTCTTTTGACTTCTTTTGTATAATTATATAATAATAACAACTTAATATACCAAAAAGACCTTGGTATAATAGATAAAATATAAAAGTGAATAAGATTCTCATGATTATTTATAAATTGTATTAGAATCTTTGTTTATCAATAAGTTTACATAATTAAATCTGCTGCTATTTTCATCATAATTATTGCCCACTAACTACTTGATAATGTTTCTCAAAAATTCGGCGGTATAACTGTTGCTGCATTTTGCAATTTCTTCGGGAGTTCCACAGCATAATATTTCGCCTCCACGTTCTCCTCCATCTTTTCCCATATCAATTATATGATCGGCAACTTTAATAACTTCCAAGTTATGTTCAATTACAAGTACGGTATTGCCTTTGTCAACAAGTTTGTTGAGAACGCCAAGCAATACGCGCACATCTTCAAAATGCAAGCCTGTTGTAGGTTCGTCAAGAATATAAAAGGTTTTGCCCGTATCGTTTTTTGCAAGTTCGGCTGCAAGTTTCACGCGCTGGCTTTCGCCGCCCGAAAGCGTTGTTGCCTGCTGCCCAAGAGTAAGATAGCCAAGCCCTACATTCTGCAATGCTTTTAACCGTCGGTCAATGTTTGGTAATTTGGAAAAAAAATCGCAGGCTTCGTCAATTGTCATATCAAGAATTTCGTTAATATTTTTTGTTTTATAGCGAACTTCAAGGGTTTCGCGGTTGTATCGTTTTCCGTTGCAGGCGTTGCATTTTACATAAACGTCGGGCAAAAAATTCATTTCTATTGTTTGCACTCCTGCGCCTTTGCAGTCTTCGCAACGTCCGCCTTTCACGTTGAACGAAAATCGTCCTGCGCCGTATCCGCGAATTTTGGATTCGGGAATCTGCTCAAAAAGTTTGCGAATTTCGTCGAACAGTTTTGTGTATGTAGCAGGATTGGAGCGCGGAGTGCGACCAATAGGCGACTGGTCGATGCGTATAACTTTGTCGATATATTCAATTCCTTCAACCGAATCGAAAGGCAATGGATTTTGCAGCGATCCGTAAAATTTTTTGCTTAAAATCGGTTGTAATGTTTCGTTTATCAAAGTTGATTTTCCGCTTCCAGAAACGCCTGTAACGCAAATAAATTTTTCAAGAGGAAACACCGCATCAATGTTTTTCAGATTATTGCCTTTTGCTCCACGCACTACAAGCGTTTTGCCCGAACCTTTGCGCCGTTTTTCGGGTATTTCAATTTTCATTTCTCCAGAAAGATATTTTGCTGTAAGCGAATCAATGTTTTTATTGATAAGTTGTTCCGATTTCCCTTCAAAAAGAATTTCGCCGCCGTGTATTCCTGCACGAGGACCAACATCTATCACATAATCGGCAGAGCGAATGGTTTCTTCGTCGTGTTCGACAACAATTATGGAATTTCCTTCGTCTCGAAGCTGTTTCAGGGAATTTATCAATTTTATATTGTCTCGCTGATGCAGTCCTATACTTGGTTCGTCTAAAATATAAAGCACATTCACAAGTTTAGAACCAATTTGGGTAGCCAACCTTATCCGCTGGCTTTCGCCGCCCGAAAGCGTATATGTGGCGCGGTTTAGCGATAAATAATCCAAACCTACATCAATCAAAAACGAAAGTCGCGAACGTATTTCTTTCATTATTTCACGAGCAATACTTTGCTGTCGTTTTGTCAGTTGCACTTCGATATTTTGCGACCATTCATAAAGCGCTCTTATGTCCATTTCCGATAAATCGGAAATATTTTTATCGCCTATTTTGAAATATTGAGACTGTTCGTTAAGTCGTTTTCCATGGCACACTGGACATTCAACATATTTACTAAACCTGTCAGTCCAGTTTTGCGAACTGTCGCTGCCTGTTTCCTGTCGTTCGTTTATAAAATTTATAACGCCATTAAATGCAATTAAATATTTCGATGCGCCGCCTTGAATTCCGTCAACCCGAAACGCCTTGCTTGAACCGTAGAGTATAATATTCATCACATCTTCCGGAATATCTTCGATTGGGGTGGAAATGGAAATATTATATTGTCGCAGAACTGTTTCAATGTGTGAAAAGATAGAAGAACCTGTTTGTTTTCCGAGCGGTTTTATTCCTCCGTTTTTAATGCTTTTTTTAGTATCGGGAATCATTTTTTCCATATCCATTTCACTCACTGTTCCAAGTCCGTTGCAATGAGGGCAAGCGCCTTGCGGCGAGTTGAATGAAAACGAATGTGGCGCAGGTTCGCTGTACGAAATTCCTGTTGTAGGACACATCAGATTGCGGCTGTAATATCGTGTTTTGCCGGTTTCGATATTGATAGCCATTATTGAGCCTTTGCCGTGTTGCATTGCCGTTGTTACAGAATTAAGCAGGCGTTTTGCATCTTTTTTGTACGGTATTAATTTATCAACTACAATTTCTATAAAATGATTTTTATATCTGTCAACTTTCATGAATGGTTTTATTTCCTGCACCACACCATCAATGCGCACATTGACAAATCCTTTTTTGCGTTGCTGTTCAAACAGTTCTTTGTAATGACCTTTACGACCTTTCACTAATGGAGCAAGTATCATTGTTTTTTCACCTCTGAAATTTTTCATGATCATCTTTACAATCTGCTCATCTGTATAGCGCACCATTTCTTCGCCTGTTTCTTTTGAATAGGCAATTGAAGCGCGGGCAAACAAAAGGCGCAAAAAGTCGTATATTTCGGTAATCGTTCCTACCGTTGAACGCGGATTTCGATTTGTGGTTTTCTGCTCAATTGCTATCACAGGGCTTAAGCCGCTGATATTTTCCACATCGGGACGTTCCATATTGCCCAAAAACTGACGTGCATAAGCCGCCAGAGTTTCCATGTATCGGCGTTGACCTTCGGCGTAAATTGTGTCAAACGCCAGCGAAGACTTGCCGCTGCCGCTCAATCCTGTAATAACGGTAAGTTTGTTGCGGGGAATGGTTACATCAATATTTTTCAGATTATTGGTTCGCGCTCCTGTAATTTTTATTTCTGTTTCTTCGGACATTGATTTCAAACACACGGTTCATTAAAAAATTAATTTGCAAAGGTAGCATTAAATTTTAGGATTAAGCGCATACTCCTTTAAATCCGCATAATTAACGCATTAACATAAGTTAAATGAACATCGTACTCTTGCCTGAAAGTATATCCAAGGGTAAAAATGCTGTTTCCGAACTCTCGGAAAGTATATTTGCGGGTGAAAATACTGTTTCCGAACCTCCGGAAAGTATATTTGCGGGTGAAAATACTGTTTTACCCTTTGGCGGAAGCGCAGCAAACGCGAAAAACATGTTTTCCGAATATTCTGCAAAGTAGTTATGTATATTTCTGCTTGGGTATCATATACGATATTCATATAATTTATAACACTTATAACCACATTATTACAGTATTAAAAATATTCAAAAAACACTTATCAATCATTCTGTTTGGAATTGATTATTTCAGCGCCGTCATTATATCCTCTTCCTGAAAATTAAAATATTTCGTGTATCTTTGCGCCGAATTATCAAAATAATATTATCTTGATTTTATGAACGAAGACAGAATAATTCTCAAATTAGAAGGCATAAAGCAAAAATTTGACGAAATAGGTTTGCAAATTACCGACCCCGATGTAATTGCCGATATGAAAAAATTTATAGAACTGAACAGGGAATACAGCGATTTGAAACCTGTTGTCGCGGCTTTTGACAAATATAAATTAACCGTTGCAAATATAGAATCGACAAGGGAATTGCTTAAAACCGAAAAGGATGACGAAATGTGCCGAATGGCAGTAGCCGAAATAGAATATCTCGAAAACCAGAGGTCTGCTCTCGAAGAAGAAATAAAGATATTGCTTATTCCCAAAGATCCGCAAGACGACAGAAATGCAATACTCGAAATTCGCGCAGGAACAGGAGGAAATGAAGCATCAATATTTGCAGGCGATTTGTTGAGAATGTACACAAAATTTTTTGAAACAAAAGGCTGGAAAATTGAAATCACACATATATCGGAAGGAACAGTAGGCGGATTTAAAGAAATAGTTGCAAAAATTACAGGCGTGGGAGTATATGGAATTTTGAAATACGAATCGGGAGTGCATCGCGTACAGCGAGTGCCGCAAACCGAAACTCAGGGACGAATTCATACATCGGCGGCATCTGTTGCCGTGCTGCCCGAAGCCGAAGAATTTGATATAGAACTGAACGAAAAAGATATTCGCAAAGATATATTCTGTTCGTCAGGTCCGGGCGGGCAATCGGTGAACACAACCTATTCTGCAATTCGCCTCACTCATATTCCTACGGGAATTGTAGTGCAATGCCAAGACGAAAAATCACAGATGAAAAATTATTCCAAAGCTCTTTCTGAACTTCGTACGCGAATTTATAATATGGAATATCAGAAGTATATAGACGAAATAGCAAGCAAACGCAAAACAATGGTTTCGACAGGCGACCGCTCGGCAAAAATTCGTACTTACAATTACCCTCAAAGCCGCGTTACCGACCATCGCATAAACTATACCGTTTATAATCTTCCGGCGTTTATGAACGGCGATATTTCGGAAATAATAAAACAACTGCAAATAGCAGAAAACGCAGAACGCATGAAAGAAGGCGAACTTTAAAAGGAACTTCTTTATAAAATGAATTTTAATTTTATTGACGTATGTTATTTTATTACAGACTTATATGATATTATTCAAATTTCGAAACTACAGGATATAGAAAAATTAATTGCATATTTATCTGATTTCGCATACTGTTTGGAATACAACGCTGAATTTTTTATTATTTTGTGCTGTTTCGCAAAAAGAAATCATATCTCTATGCAATCAAAAACAGTATCTTATAAGTGGCTTACAGGATTTTTGAACAAGCAAAAATAATGCAAAAAGCATTTAATTAGAAAAAATTAACTACATTTACAGAAAATTTCACAACTTTGTAAGACTTATACCGTTGAAAAACAATTATTTGACAAGATAAAAAGATTATAAACTCTAAATTTTACAAAACATGGCAGATAAAAAATTTATAACATGCGATGGAAATTATGCAGCGGCTCATGTAGCTTATATGTTTAGCGAAGTAGCGGCTATTTATCCTATTACGCCATCTTCGCCTATGGCTGAATACATTGATGAATGGGCGGCATTCGGACGAAAAAACATTTTTAATGAAACAGTTAAAGTTGTAGAATTGCAATCCGAAGGCGGAGCCGCAGGAGCAGTTCACGGCTCATTACAGGCAGGAGCACTTACAACAACTTATACGGCATCACAAGGTCTTTTATTGATGATTCCCAATATGTATAAAATTGCAGGCGAACTGCTTCCCGGAGTTTTTCATGTTTCGGCTCGTTCGTTAGCCGCACAGGCGCTGTCAATTTTCGGCGACCATTCGGATGTAATGAGCGCACGCCAAACAGGTTTTGCCATAATGGCAACATCCTCCGTGCAGGAAATTATGGATTTGGCGCCTGTTGCCCATCTGGCGGCAATAAAAGGACGCATACCTTTTATACATTTCTTTGATGGCTTTCGTACTTCACACGAAATTCAAAAAGTTGAAGCCGCCGACCAAAACAGCCTTATTGAATTAATTGACTGGAACGAGTTGGCAAAATTTCGCAAACGCTCATTGAACCCTGAACATCCAGTAACACGCGGTACGGCGCAAAACCCTGATATATATTTCCAAACTCGCGAAGCTCAAAACAAATTTTACGATGCAATACCCGATATTGTTGACGAATATATGATTGGTATCAGCAAACTGACAGGACGCAATTATGCTCCTTTTACATTCTATGGAGCGCCCGATGCTACCGATATTATAATAGCTATGGGATCAATTACAGAAGTAACCAAAACAGTTGTTGACAAACTTAATAAAGACGGAGGAAAGACAGGCGTTATTACAGTTCATTTGTATCGCCCGTTCTCTGTAAAACATCTTGGCAAAGTTGTTCCCGAAACGGTAAAACGCATCTGTGTGCTTGACCGCACAAAAGAACACGGAGCAAACGGCGACCCGCTGTATTTGGATGTAGTAGAAGCATTTACAACCAATAAAAATATTATAACAGGCAAAAAACCTTTGATTATCGGAGGACGATACGGACTGTCGTCGAAAGATACAACTCCTGCGCACATTCTTGCAGTATTCAATAATCTGAATGATGAAAATCCAAAAAATCAATTTACGATAGGGATAATTGACGATGTTACAAATCGTTCGCTTCCATTGTTACCCGATATAGTAGTGCTTCCCGAAGGAACGTTTGAAGCTAAATTCTATGGACTCGGAGCCGATGGAACGGTTGGCGCAAATAAAAATTCAATTAAAATCATAGGCGATAATACCGAAAAATACAGTCAGGCATATTTTGACTACGACAGTAAAAAATCAGGCGGCTACACATGCTCGCACCTGCGTTTCGGTGATAAGCCTATTCAAGCACCATATCTGGTAAACACTCCTGATTTTGTAGCAGTTCATGTTCCTTCATATCTCAAAAAATACAACTGTCTGAAAGGATTAAAACGCGGAGGCACATTTTTATACAACTCGCCATGGACAGTCGAAGAAACAAAAAATAATCTGCCCGACCATGTAAAAAAATATCTGGCTGTAAACGATATTCAAATGTTCATAATCAACGCTACGGACATAGCGCAAAAGATAGGACTTGGAAACCGTACCAACACCATTTTACAGTCGGCATTTTTCAAAATATCACAAGTGATTTCCTATGATTTGGCTGTTAAGCAAATGAAAAAAGCCATAGAAAAATCTTACGGACGAAAAGGCGAAAATATTGTAAACATGAATTATTCGGCTGTAGATGAAGGTGGAAATATTACAAAAGTTGATATTCCTGTTGAATGGGCAAATATTGAAATTACAAACGAAAAAGATGAAAGAAACATTCCCGATTTTATAAAAAATATAGTTGAACCTGTCAATGCCCAAAAAGGGAACGACCTTCCTGTAAGCGCATTTTCGGGTTATGAAGACGGAACTTTTCCTGCAGGAACAACAGCCTACGAAAAACGCGGAATAGCAGTAAACGTTCCCGAATGGCAAGCCGAAAGCTGTATTCAGTGCAACCAATGTTCATTCGTTTGCCCTCATGCTGCAATTCGTCCCGTAGTAATGACAGATGATGAATTAAAAAATGCTCCTCAATCAATGAATACGCTTGATATGAAAGTACCGAAAGAAATGGCGGGCATGCATTTCCGCATTCAGGTTTCCGTTTTGGACTGCACAGGCTGCGGCAATTGTGCTGATATTTGTCCTGCAAAAACGAAAGCTTTGTATATGAAACCCGTAGAAACTCAAATGGAACAAGTATCAAACTGGGATTATTCGCAACATAATGTTACATATAAAGATTATTTGATAGATAAAACTGCAAATGTGAAGAACAGCCAGTTTGCACAGCCGCTGTTTGAATTTTCGGGAGCTTGCGCAGGTTGCGGCGAAACGCCATATATCAAAGCAATAACACAACTTTTCGGAGAACAAATGCTTATTGCAAACGCCACGGGTTGTTCATCTATTTACGGAGGTTCAGCGCCATCAACCCCTTATTGTAAAAATTATCGTTCAGGATTTGGTCCTGCATGGGCAAATTCACTGTTTGAAGACAATGCAGAATACGGTTTAGGCATGAATATCGCAACCGAAAAGTTGCGCGACCGCGCAGTCGAAAAAACCAAGGCATTGATGGCAATTCCATGGACTAACCAAAAAATTAAAGACGCAGCACAGGCTTGGCTCGACAACAGGAACGACAGCGGCGCGGCAGGCAGAAAAGCTGCCGACGAATACACTGAAACGCTTGAATGGGGTATTGCAACAATAGACGAATTAGTTCAGCATTTTGTTGAAACAAGTTGTAACAACGACCCAAATATCAAAACATTAGACGATGTAATCATCTATTTGGAAAAAACAGGCGCGGAATCTGCAGAAACGCTTGAATTGGCAAAAACGATAAAAGCGTCAGGTTCATCCACTTGCAACTGCCCCGCTTGCACGCTTTGCAAAGAACTTCTTGAATTAAAGCATTACTTCATGAAACGTTCGCAATGGATTATAGGCGGCGATGGCTGGGCTTACGATATAGGTTTTGGAGGACTGGATCACGTACTTGCTTCGGGCGAAAATGTTAATGTTCTGGTTCTTGATACCGAAGTGTATTCAAATACCGGCGGACAATCATCAAAAGCAACACCTGCAGGAGCAGTTGCCAAATTTGCAACATCAGGCAAAAAAATACGCAAAAAAGATTTGGGAATGATTGCAAAGTCATACGGTTATGTTTATGTGGCGCAAGTGGCTATGGGAGCAAATCAAGCTCAATACTTAAAAGCAATAAAAGAAGCGGAAGCATTCAACGGACCATCGATAGTAATATGCTATGCGCCATGTATCAGCCATGGAATTAAAGTAGGAATGTCATGCACGCAACTTGAAGAGAAACGCGCCGTAGAATGTGGATACTGGCATCTGTGGAGATACAATCCAGACTTGGAAGCAGCAGGACAAAACGGCTTTGTAATAGACAGCAAAGAACCGGATTGGAGCAAATTCAATGATTTCATTAAAGGTGAAATACGTTACAGTTCGCTGCTTAACTCATTCCCGCATGAAGCCGCTGAACTGTTCGACATAACACAGCAAAATGCCATGTGGAGATACAATCAGTATAAACGGTTAGCGACAGGAAATAACGGATAACGGAATAAAACAGCAAACGACTTCTAAAAACTCAAAGCATAACTCGGAATTTGAGGTTTTAGAAGTCTTTTCTTTATATGCTTCATAACTTTTTGTTACCTTTGCATAAAATAAATTTATGATAGAAGATATTCAATATATAAAACACGCTGGCAGCGGAAATTTTTTTTTGTTAGCAGGACCTTGTGTTGTAGAATCCCGCGAAATGTGTTTTGATATTGCAGACCGCATTATCGAAATCGCCGACAGACTCGAAATCCCTTATATATTTAAAGCATCGTATAGAAAAGCAAACAGATCGCGACTGGATTCTTTTTCGGGAATAGGAGACGCAAAAGCTCTGAAAATTTTGCATGATATTCGCCTGACGCGGCAAATTCCTGTTGTTACAGACATTCACAATCCAGACGAAGCGACTGTTGCAGCCGGATATGGAATCGATATTTTACAAATACCTGCATTTCTTTGCAGGCAAACAGATTTACTTGTTGCGGCTGCCGAAACAGGAAAATTCGTTAATATCAAAAAAGGTCAATACGCATCGCCAGCATCAATGGCTTTTGCAGTTGATAAAGTGCGCGAATCGGGAAACCGAAAAGTGATGCTCACCGACCGTGGCGTATCATTCGGTTATCACGATTTGATTGTTGATTATCGCGGCATTGTTGAAATGAAAAAAAACGCTTGTCCTGTGATTCTGGATATAACACATTCGTTGCAGCAACCGAACCAAATTTCGGGCATTACAGGCGGCAAACCCGATTTTATAGAAACTCTGGCACGTGCAGGTATAGCCGTAGGAGTAGATGGACTTTTTATAGAAACGCATCCCAGTCCTCAATCGGCAAAATCGGACGGAGCAAACATGCTGCATCTTGATTTACTTGAAGATATTTTGACGAGATTAGTAAAAATCAGAAAAACAATTAACGAATTAAAATAATCGGTAGAGACATTATTGTATAACGACCCAACAACGCAAAGTCGTCTTTGCTCACCAGAAACGTAAAACAATCCGAAAAATCATAAAACTAACAGTTAAGACAAAATAAGCAATACAATAACTATAATTTGAAAAGCGCCCTTTGAACTGTGATTTATTCGCTAATTTTAATCTCTATTCAGGTTTTTTATTTTAAAATATTACCTTTGCAGCCATATTAGTGATGTTTGCATCAGAAAATATGTAGAATAAATTATATAACAAATAAATACTTCTAAATTTTACTATGGATAAAAATACAGTTACAGGCTTGGTTCTTATTGTAGCAATAATGATTGTTTTTGGAATTTTTAATTCTAAACAGGCGGAAAAATACGAAGCGGAAAAGCAAAGGCAAGAGGAAATACAAAAAAAACAAAATCCCGATTATGCCGACAGTCTGAAATTACAGATTAATGACAGTTTGAATAATTCAGCAAACAATACATTGCAAACGCATTTGTCAGCGGATTCACTTTTCAATACGGCAATGCAAAAGCCTGAAGAATTTTATACAATAGAAAATGATTTGCTGAAACTTACATTGAGCAATATCGGCGGGCGCATATATTCGGCAGAATTGAAAGGATTTAATACTTATTCGCAAAAACCATTGATGCTGTTTAGCGGAAAAAACAATGATTTTTCATTTAAATTTGATGCAAATCAAACAACCGTATTAACATCAAAAATGGTTTTTGAGCCTGCAGGCGATGTTCATGTTGCTATGAACTCAAACGATACTCTTGTTCAACTTCCACTGCGTTTTGCGCTGGGCAACGGCTACATAGAATATGTTTACAAAATGCGACCAAATTCGTATCTTGTTGATTTGGATATTCATTTTGTAGGTTTAAAAGAATATATTGAACCGCGACAAACCTATGTAGAATTATTGTGGACAATGGATTCGCCTCATCAGGAAAAAGGCTTCAGCAATGAAAACAATTATACCGAACTTGCATATAAATACCACGGCGAAACATCCATAGAAACCCTTTCTGGACGAAGTCAAGAAGGAACAGAAAAACAGCCTGTAAAAATTAACTGGATTGCATATAAACAGCAATTTTTCTCTGCTATTCTTATCAATAAAAGCAATTTTGACGGAGCAGAAATGAGTTTCAAAACGTATAATGAAAAAAATATCGACGGTTTGATAAAACGGTTTGAAACATACACCACAGTGCCATACAATTCGGCGGAAGCAAATCAAAACTATAAACTCAGTTTTTACTTGGGAACAAATCATTACAATACGTTGAAATCATATGACTTGAATTTTGAAAAACTTGTACCCATTAGTTGGATTGGCATTGATGGCTTAATCAACAAATACATAATTATTCCCGTTTTCAACTTCTTTGAAAATTTTATTTCAAATTATGGAATAATTATACTGATACTTACGCTTTTGATAAAACTGATAATATTTCCGTTTACACGCAAATCCTACGTTTCGATGGCAAAAATGCGCCTGCTGAAACCCGAAATTGACAAAATTGCGGCAAAATATCCCAAAAAAGAAGACGCAGTGAAAAAACAGCAGGAAACAATGATGCTTTACAAGAAAAACGGAGCAAGCATGTTTGGCGGATGCTTGCCAATGCTGCTGCAATTTCCTATTCTTATTGCAATGTTCCGCTTTTTCCCAAGTTCGTTTGAATTGCGTCAGAAAGCGTTTTTGTGGGCTGACGACCTTTCTGGCTATGATTCGGTTTTGGATTTACCGTTCAACATACCGTTCTATGGCAACCATGTCAGTCTTTTTGCTCTGCTGATGGCAATTTCGATGTTTTTCTACACGAAAATCACGATGTCGAGCCAGTCGCAAAGCCAAAATTCAATGCCCGGCATGAAATTCATGCAATTATATTTTATGCCTGTAATGATGCTGTGTTTTTGTAATAATTTTTCGAGCGGACTGAGTTATTACTATTTACTGTCGAACATAATTACCATAGGGCAAATGTGGTTTATCCGCAAATATATAGTAAAAGATGAAGATTTGCTGAGAAAAATGCAGGAACATGCCAAACAGCCTGTAAAAAAATCGAAATTTCAGATGAAACTCGAAGAAATGCAGCGTCAACAGCAATTACAGCAGAAAAACAGAAAGAAAAGATAACAATTCAAACGCAATATTTTTATTGCAACATTAAATTACGAATTTCGGAAATCCAATGAACGATTTGATACAGTCAATACCCAAAGGTGTGAAGCTTGTTGCAGTTTCAAAAACTCATTCGTGCGAAACCATACGGCAAACCTACAATAAAGGTTTGCGTATTTTCGGAGAAAACAGGGTTCATGAACTTGCCGAAAAATATAAAGAGCTGCCCAAAGATATAGAATGGCATTTTATCGGACATTTGCAAACCAACAAAATAAAGCATATTGCGCCTTTTGTTCATTTTATACATTCCGTAGATTCGTCAGGATTGCTTGCCGCAATCAACAGAGAAGCGGCTAAACATAACCGAATCATAAAATGCCTTTTGCAGATTCATATTGCCAAAGAAGAAACCAAATTCGGTTTTCCAATCGCCGAATTACAGGAATATTTATCAACAAAAGAATTTTTGAAATACACTTTCGTTAAGATTGTCGGGCTTATGGGAATCGCAACATTTACTGATGATTTCGTTCAAATACGCAATGAATTTCGCACCTTGCGCCAAACATTTGATATGCTCAAAAAAACTGTATTTGCCAGCGATGCAGATTTTTGCGAACTGTCGATGGGAATGAGCAACGACTATAAAATAGCAATAGACGAAGGCAGTACAATAATTCGAACAGGCACTCTCATTTTTGGCGAAAGAGATTATTCTAAACTATGATTAAATATCATTCAAAATTATTTCCCCGAATAAATCGTAATCTTCGGCAGATGTAATTTTTACGTTAACAAATTCTCCAACTTGCGGTATTTTGTTTTTCGGGATTGATGAAATGGAAATCAAAACCTCGTTGTCAATTTCGGGAGAATCGTATTCGGTGCGAGCTATGATATAATCATTTTCAATGCTATCTACAATTACTCGATACTCTTTACCTGCCTTTCTTAAATTCATCTGTTTTGAAAGTGAATTTTGAATTTTCATAATTTCATCAACGCGATTATTTTTTACGGTTTCAGGAATATCATCAGTGAAATTTTTTGCCGAAAATGTACCGTCCTCTTCTGAATAGGGAAAAACGCCAAGCCGTTCAAACTTCATATCATTCACAAAATTTTTTAATTCTTCAAAAGCATTTTCGTCTTCGCCGGGATGACCTGTCAAAAGCGTTGTTCGCAAAGCAATATCTGGAATTTGCGTTCGCAGTTTGTCAATCAATTTATAAATTTCCGCATTTGAGCCGCGCCGCATTTTTTTCAGTACATCGTTGTTTATGTGTTGAAAAGGAATATCAATATATTTGCATATTTTCGGATTAGTCGCAATTTCCGTTATCACATCATTCGGAAAATTTGATGGATAGGCATAATGCAAACGTATCCATTCTATACCTTCTATTTCGCTTAATCTGTTAAGCAATTCGGCAAGTTTTTGTTTTTTATAAATATCTAACCCGTAATATGTAGTATCTTGAGCAATTATAAGCAGTTCTTTTGTTCCGTGTTGAGCTAGAAATTGCGCTTCGTCAATAATCTTTTCGATTTTTACAGATTCGTATTTCCCGCGAATCAACGGAATTGCACAATATGAACAAGTCCAGTTACAGCCTTCGGCAATTTTGAGATAGGCATAATGTCGAGGAGTGGATATGCAGCGTTCGCCAATCAAGCTATTTTTATATTTCATGCCTGTTGCTGCAAGTATGTCTTTAAGATTTTTAACTCCGAAAAAACTGTCAACTTCGGGAATTTCTGCCCGCAATTCGTTAGCATAACGTTCAGCCAGACAACCGAAAACAAAAAGTTGTTCTATTTGTCCACGCCGTTTTGCTTCAACAAATTGCATAATCATGTTTATGGATTCTTCCTTTGCCGCGGCTATAAATCCGCAAGTGTTTATAATTACAATTTTGGCTGTTGTGTCGTTACTGTCGAATATGACCTGATAACCGTTTGCTGCAAACTGTGCGCTTAAATATTCAGAATCAACAATATTTTTTGAACATCCAAGTGTTATGATATTAATTTTTTTCAATATTTTGAGTTTTAATTCAAATCACCGAACAGCGACTCTACAAACTGACTTTTGTCGAACACCTGTAAATCGTTTATGCCTTCTCCTATTCCTATAAATTTTACAGGAATTTTAAACTGATCTGATATGCCTAAAACCACTCCTCCTTTTGCAGTGCCATCAAGTTTGGTAACCGCAAGCGAAGTTACAACCGTAGCTTTTGTAAATTCCTTTGCCTGCTGAAAGGCGTTTTGTCCCGTTGAGCCGTCAAGCACAAGCAAAACATCGTGAGGAGCATCGGGAACAACTTTTGCTATTACGTTACGGATTTTTGTGAGTTCGTTCATCAGGTTTATTTTATTATGCAAACGTCCTGCCGTATCAATAATTACAACATCTGCATTATTAGCGACAGCAGATTTTACTGCATCATAGGCAACCGAAGCCGTATCCGACCCCATTTGCTGTTTCACAATTGCAACGCCGGCGCGTTCTGCCCAAATTGTAAGCTGGTCAACAGCGGCGGCGCGAAAAGTGTCGGCAGCGCCGAGCAATACTTTTTTGCCTTCGTTTTTAAGTTGAGCGGCAAGTTTGCCGATTGTTGTTGTTTTTCCTACGCCGTTTACTCCTACAACCATTATGACATAAGGTTTTTTTGAAAAATCGAAAGGAGTTTCGCCGTTTGTAGAACCGTTTTCTTCGAGAAGCGAAGCAATTTCCTCTTTCAATATTTTGTTTAATTCTGCAGTATTGATATATTTGTCGCGGGAAGTGCGTTTTTCTATACGCTCGATGATTTTGAGTGTAGTTTCCACTCCAACATCCGACGTTATTAAAACTTCTTCGAGATTATCAAGCACATCCTCGTCAACTTTTGATTTTCCAACAATTGCTCGCGAAATTTTATTAAATAATCCTGTTTTGGTTTTTTGCAAACCTTTATCCAAAGTTTCTTTTTTTTCTTTTGAAAAGAATCCGAAAATTGCCATTTCTGTTTATTTTTTATTTATCGTTGCCGCAAAGGTAATAAAATAATTGTTAATGTTATTTATTATACAGGCTTGCTTTTATTGAAATGCCATCCATTGTATGATGCCTCAGCCATGCACCGCATTGCGAACGTCAGCGAAGCGCCTCCTGATAATTTACGATTTGGATTGCTTATACTGTCGCAAGTCTGCGAAAGTCTCGCCGAAGCCCAGCCAATCCATAAAAAGCCAGCAGGAGGCTGTATCAAAAGTCGTTAGTACGCAGATAACACAGATTTTGCGGATGAACGCAGATTTTTACTACATTAAGAATCAACGCAAACAGAAATCATATGCATACTAAAATATGTCCGATCTGCGTGCCTTTGATACAGCCTCTTTTGCTTTGGCTTATTGCAGTATGCAAATGAATGAAACCTTTCCAAGTCTGCATAACTGATAATTCCATAGAAAAACACATTCTTCTAATATACGCCAGCAAATAAAACATACCGCACAAATGCAACTTGTGCGGTATGTTTTATATTTACTCATTTATTTAATCATCCCCTATGCAATTACATTCAAAGTTGTAGTTCACTTCGTATGCGCCTAATTCTATATTAGTTTCTTGGATACGGGGGTTGCTTTCAATGTCTGTCGGTTCGCGGTTAAGGGCGTTGTTGCCTGCATTGAGTGCTGGACTGCCAAGTTGAGGGCGATAATAACCATCTATGCTTGGAGCGCTGGATGCTGGAATTGGAAGTACAAATACAGGATCATTTGACGGATTTGTACCGTTTATGTTGCCTGTACCTGATGGGTTCAAATCCTGAATTAGCGAATACTGATATGCTGGCGAACCGCCTGTGCTGTGAACATTGTTGCTGCTGCCTGCGGCATTGCCCCAAACTATGGAATTACCAATTTGCGGCGATGAATTATTTGTATATATTCCGCCCCCGCTTGTTGTTGCTCTGTTGCCGCTTACCGTGATATTTGTAAGCGCAGGCGAACCGCCGTTGAGATAGATACCACCGCCGCTCGCTGATAGATTCCCGCTCACAACCACATTGATAAGTTTTGGCGATGAATTATTTGCATATATTCCGCCTCCAGATGCAGATGCTTCGCTGCCCTTTATTTCTACATTTACTATATTTGGCGATGAATTAGCAAAATATATTCCGCCGCCGCTGTT
Organism: Prevotellaceae bacterium; assembly: GCA_031276235.1. GTDB lineage: Bacteria > Bacteroidota > Bacteroidia > Bacteroidales > UBA932 > JAIRKV01. Next base: position 24,450 of record JAISNL010000123.1, read on the forward strand.
TGCGCTTATAGACTGGCTGTTTACAGTAATTGTGCCGCTGCCTTTTGCCTTGCCGTTTCTGATAACAAAACCGTCTAATCTTGCGGTATCCGTGCCGCTTATCATGTTGCCTGCGCTGATAACAGTATGATACGCATTATCGCCGCTCAAAACGCTTTTATTTGTTGCAAAATTGCGCTCCTCAAGGCTCGTTTCCCAGCCTGCAAAGCCGCCGTAAATATTAACTCCTGCCACAAGTACAAAAGCATGATCATGTTCTGATGTACCATTGCCTGCCTTGTGCGTTGGTATGTATATGCCGTATGTAACCCATATTTCTTTTATTGCTGTGCAAGTCGTTCTCTGTGCAGCTGCAAGCAGCGGGGCATCAAGTCCCTGAAAGGCATTTGCCCATGAAGAACCGTCTTTATTTCCTGCTCCATCTATTGTTACATAAACCCTGCCGTTAACGTAGGGCGATGTGATTTCAATAGGTACAGCCTTGCGGCTACCCGCAACGTTTTCGCAATAATTGTCGCCTGACACGCTGACGTAATATACAGTGTTTTCGGTTAAATTGGGCGTAGTGTACGATGCGTTGGTACTTATCGGCGTTGTCTCCGTTTGCGAGGCGTACCATTTGAAAGCAGGATTGGTAACTCCCGACGCGCTTGCCGTAAGAGTTGTGCTTGTATTGTTGCATATTTTGGTAACGCCGTCCACTGTTATACTGGCATCGGTAGCGAGCGCCGTTGATGTTACCGTTACAGTATTGCTGTAAACGGATTCGCAACTGCTTGCCTTGCGCCGATAGTATGTTGTCTGCGTGATTGCGGTTGGGGTGTATTCAATATCATTTGCGCCGGAAATGTCTGTCCAGTTGCCGCTGCCGACTTTCGATTCCCACTGATATATTATTGTACCCGAGCCGCCGCTTGCCGGTGACGAAGAAGTCAGTTTGTTGGGTCTCTCGCCGGAGCATACCGAGTGATCCGAACCTATCGAGCCGCTACTCAGAGCAGGATGTACCGTTACCGTAACCTGCTTGCTATTTGTGCAGCCGTTGCTTGTATAAGTATAAGTTATTACGGCTGTGCCTGACGCTTTTCCTGTTACTAATCCGCTGGAGCTTACCGTTGCCGTAGAGGTATTGGAACTTTGCCATGAACCGCCCGAAGGTGTGCCTGTAAGTTGATTGGTAGAGTTTACGCAAACGGGAGAATTGCCTGTTATGTTCACAGTTGGCGCAGCGCTTACCGTTACCGTAACCGTATTACTGTAATCCACCGTTCCGCAGCTGTTTGTCGCCCTTCGCCGATAGTATGTTGTTTGCGTCAGCGAGCCCGGCTGGTAGTATGCGGAGGTTGCGCCGGAGATGTTTGACCAGCTGTTGCTGCCGCTGTATGATTGCCACTGATATGACGGAGTATTCGAACCGCCGCTTGCCGCCTGCGTCGAGGTCAGTTGGTTGGGTGTAGAGCCGGAGCATATCGACTGATTTGAACCTATCGATCCGGGACTTATAGAATGTACGTAAATCGTGATCGCCAAGCGGTTGCCCGGAGCGTTTTCACAGTAATTGTCGCCCGACACGCCGATGTACCATGTTTGGGTAGCAGATACACTTGAGAACGTAAACGGACCGTAGCCTGACGTGGCGGGACTTGCGTCATTTTGCCCTCTGTACCAATAAAACTTTGGATTCGATATGGATGGTGCGTTGAGATTTACCACTACCTGCGAACCGGGACAGACTGTTCCCGACGGCGACAAGCTGTAAGAGATGTTAGATGCGGTAGCCTGGCTTCCGCTGGCTCTTATATTTGTAAATCTGCGCCATCCCGGTGCGCTTTTGTACGCCTCAACCAAATTGCAAGGTACATATACGGGAATATCGGTCGGTAGCTGAGCAAAAGTACCATTATTATTAGGCTCAGCAGTATCATCATAAGCTGTAACAACGCTACTTGTATTTTGTACGGTTATGGACGTAGCGCCGGAGTGTTTAAAGGAGCTATAACCAAGCGAGGTAATCGCAGGTTGTAAAGTTACGGCTCCCAGGTTGTCACAAACATCGAAGGCGCCGTATCCTATACTACTAACCGTGCT
>JAISNL010000113.1 GCA_031276235.1 Prevotellaceae bacterium
CTGTTTCATTTCGACTTTTATCGGGATGTAGTGAGCCAACAAAAGTAAGGTCAAGTCGACCGGTTTCTCTTGCAACATTTTCTTTGTAGTATTTACGAAAGAAGTAAGCATTTCTTGTATATAACATATCATTTCTCTAATAGATTTTTCTTTTTTTACTATTTTCTTATGCACTCTTTTACAATATCCAAACGTCTTATTCGCTACTTTTTGTCCCTTTTTTAACTACCGCTAAAACATGGTCGGTAAGCCCAAAAGTAAGTAACTTATTCATGTCAATTTTTATATTTTCGCCAAAGATACTATTTTTCTTATATATGACGCTGATTTTTTATTTTAATTACTCTTCAAAACACAACGCTTTTGCTTCATACATAGTAACAATAAATAAAAAAATGTCTTAATGTATTATCAAAAGGTATTTATGTCATACAAATATAAAGGAATTGGTAAAAATTTCATTATTTTTTGAAAATTATTTTGGATATATCAAAAAAAATTGCACTTTTGCACGAGATTTATATTGTAAAATGTAAAAAATCCCTGTTATATGAAAAAATCTATGGTAAACCGAGTAATCCGTTTCTATGTAGATGGATTTAAAAGCATGACAATAGGAAAAACACTTTGGCTGATTATTCTTATCAAATTGTTTGTAATGTTTGTTGTGCTAAAAATATTTTTCTTTCCCAGCTATCTGGGAAAATTTGACAAACCTGTTGAAAAACAGGAATATGTATTAAATGAATTAGTTCAACGTGCTAAATAATCTCTAAAACTTTTTATTATGATTGCAGAAATAGACATTTCTCTTATTGACTGGTCGAGGGCGCAGTTTGCTCTTACGGCTTTTTATCATTGGCTTTTTGTGCCTTTGACGCTCGGGCTTGGTATTATTCAAGCGGTTATGGAAACTATTTATTACAAAACAGGCGATGAATTTTGGAAAAAAACCGCCAAGTTTTGGATGAAGTTGTTCGGAATTAACTTTGCTATTGGCGTAGCAACAGGTTTGATTCTCGAATTTGAATTTGGAACCAACTGGTCGAATTACAGTTGGTTTGTAGGTGATATTTTCGGCGCCCCGCTTGCAATTGAAGGCGTTGTTGCATTTTTTATGGAAGCAACGTTTATTGCAGTAATGTTCTTTGGCTGGAACAAAGTGAGCAAAGGCTTTCACCTTGCTTCTACATGGCTAACCATTGTTGGCGCAACAATGTCAGCTTTTTGGATATTGGTTGCCAACGGCTGGATGCAATACCCGACAGGAATGAATTTCAATCCCGATGTTGTTCGCAACGAGATGGAAAGTTTCTGGAAAGTAGCATTTTCTCCTGTAGCGCTCAATAAATTTATTCATACCGTATTATCGGGATGGGTAATTGGAGCGATGTTTGTTGCAGGCATATCCAGCTGGTATTTATTGAAAAAACGCGAAATAAAATTTGCCCTGTCAAGTATTAAAGTAGCGGTTGTGTTTGGTTTGATAGCATGTTTCTTTTCTATATGGACAGGCGACGGCTCTGCATCTCAGGTTGCCGAAAAACAGCCAATGAAACTTGCTGCAATGGAAGGTCTGTACGAAGGAGGCGAAGGCGTAAATTTAGTTGGAGTCGGAATATTAAATCCGGGCAAGGAAGAATATAACGATGACAAAGACGCCTTTTTATTCAAAATAGACGTTCCCATACCAAAATTACTGTCGTATTTGTCTTTTGGAAAATTCAATGCCTACATACCGGGAATCAAAAATATACTCGATGGAGGCTATCCTCTGAAAGACGGAAACGTAGCCCTGTCGGCTAAAGAAAAAATAGAAAAAGGCAAAATTGCCGTATCTGCTTTAGCCGATTATCACAAAGCAAAAGCCGACAGCATATTGTATGAACGCAAAGCCGACAGCATAAAAATTGCATTGACGGCAGAAATCAATAACTGCGAAACAGCAATATCCGAAGGAGATACCATCATTTCGCAGATTGTTACTGCCGATGAACTGTTTGCAAATAAAAAAGCCGAAATCACAGATAAAATTGCAGACTCGCGCAGATTGCTGTTCGAAAATTTTGATTATTTCGGTTACGGATATATTAAAGAGCCAAAAGATTTGATTCCTCCCGTAGCGCTTACATTCTATGCATTCAGAGTGATGATTATACTTGGCTCATTTTTACTTTTGCTTTTTGCATTATCAACGTATCTTGTATATAAAAATAAATTTGAAACCAAACGCTGGTTGCAATGGATATGTTTGATTTCTATTTTCTTTGCAATTTTTGCAGGACAGGCAGGCTGGGTAGTTGCCGAAGTAGGACGCCAGCCGTGGGCAATTCAGGATATTTTACCGACATCGGCTGCCGTATCTAATTTATCAACGGCAGCGGTGCAGTTGACATTCTTTATTTTCCTCGCTCTGTTTACAATTTTACTTATTGCCGAATTGAAAATAATGATAAATGCAATAAAAAAAGGACCTCAAATTAATGAACAATAAAAATTAAACAGTTATGGATGCAACATACACATTTTTACAGCACTATTGGTGGCTTTTAGTATCGCTGTTAGGAGCGTTACTGGTATTTCTTCTGTTTGTACAGGGCGGACAATCGCTGCTTTTTACCATAGGAAAAAATCAAAAACAGCAAAAAATGCTGTTGAATTCTACCGGTCGTAAATGGGAATTTACATTTACAACTCTGGTTACTTTCGGAGGAGCGTTTTTTGCTTCGTTTCCTCTGTTTTATTCAACAAGTTTCGGCGGAGCTTACTGGGTTTGGATTTTGATACTCCTTTGCTTCGTGCTTCAAGCCGTATCATACGAATATCAGGCAAAACACGGAAATTTACTGGGAAAGAAAACTTATCAAATATTTCTTTTAATAAACGGTATTTTGGGACCTGTTTTATTGGGCGCTGCCGTAGGAACATTCTTTAATGGAGCAAATTTTGTTGTAGAAAAACAAAATCTTACCAATCTGGCTAATCCTGTAATTTCATCATGGACGTCGGCATGGCGCGGAGTAGAAGCAGCCTTTGTAATATGGAATGTTTTACTTGGATTGGCTGTGCTTTTCCTGTCAAGAGTATTGGCGCTACTTTATTTCGTAAACAATATAAACGATGACGAAATACAGAAAAAATCACGTAAACAGTTGATTATCGAAACAGTACTGTTCCTTGTATTCTTCCTCACCTTTTTCGTTCATCTGCTGATACAGGACGGATTTGCAGTAAATCCCGACACGGGAGAAGTATATAAGGAAACTTGCAAATATCTGCACAACTTTCTGCAAATGCCCGCAGTGCTTGCAGTATTATTGCTGGGAGTTGTAGGCGTACTGTTCGGAATCGGCAAAACCATACTGTCCGCTGCATGGAAAAAAGGTATCTGGTTTGCAGGAACAGGAACGGTACTTACTGTTTTGGCATTGTTGCTGTGCGCAGGCTGGAATAATACGGCATATTATCCATCGCTGCAAAATATTCAACATTCATTGACAATAAGCAACAGCTGTTCGAGCTTGTTTACATTGAAAACTATGGCTTATGTTTCTATTTTAATACCTCTGGTTTTGGCTTATATAGTGTATGCATGGCGTGCGCTTGACATACACAAAATCACAGGCAAGGAAATGGAAGAAAATGAACATACATATTGATTTATGTACAAGTTAATGAGAAAAGAGACTGCCTAAAAAACGAGGCAGCCTCTTTTTTATTTAGTCATATTACTTAATTTCAGAAACCTTTGCAAAACGTTTAAATAATGAGGTCATTGGTTGGTTGTTTATTGCGGCAACTGTGGTTGTTTTGTCGGGAAAATTAAGTCAAAATCAGGTTTGTTTGTTGCATATTTATTTTTCATCATTTAGTAAGTGGCAACTATTTATTTTGTATTGTACTGCTTATATGTTTTACTCATTAAAATTATTAAAGTTCCTTTTTCAGGATATTGTCTGATAAGCCTTTTCCATCACAACTGTAAAAGTAGTTTTTCCTACATAAAGTTTCACAGTTTAGTTGAAATTACAACCTGCTCTTAAAAAATTGTATCAATATTTGCACTGATTCAAAAAATATGTATAAATTTGTAAAATAGTTATGATAATGAAAACAAAAGAAGATATTGTAAAAAACTGGCTTCCACGATATACAGGCGCAAAATTGGAAGATTTTGGAAGCTACATATTACTCACAAATTTCAAGGCATATATCAATCTTTTTTGCGAATGGACAGATTCAACAGTGATTAACGAACATTCAAACATGCCTTGCGCAACTTCCGATGGAATAACGATGATAAATTTCGGAATGGGAAGCCCGAATGCGGCAATAATAATGGATTTGTTAACGGCAATAGAACCTAAAGCCGTTCTGTTTCTTGGGAAATGCGGAACTTTGAAGCAAAAAAACAATCTCGGAGATTTGATACTGCCAATAGCGGCAATTCGCGGAGACGGCACGTCAAACGATTATCTGCCGCCAGAAGTGCCTGCTCTGCCTGCTTTCAGCTTGCAACGCGTTGTTTCTACCACAATTCGCGATTTTGGCTTGGATTACTGGACAGGTACGGTTTATACAACCAATCGCCGAGTGTGGGAACATGATGACGAATTCAAACAATATCTCATAAAACTGCGCTGCATGTCTGTAGATATGGAAACCGCTACAATATTTACGGCAGGATTTGCAAACAACATAAGCACGGGAGCCTTGCTTCTAACATCCGACATGCCAATGATTGCATCTGGTGTAAAAACAGCCGAAAGCGACAAAAAAGTTTCCGAACAATTTGTTGAAAATCATGTAAAAATAGGCATAGAAGCTCTAAAATTACTCAAACGCTCCGGACGATCTGTTAAACATTTGAGATTTTGAAACATTACTGACCGACAAAAATTTTAGACATAAAAAACAGTTGACAGTTATTTTTTCAACTCTTCGTTTTTCCGGTTGGCTTCACCCTGCGGGTTCGCAAAGATGTTTTATTATTTTCGGACAAAAAATTTTTCGCCCTTGTATTCTCAACTGTCAACTGTCAAAACAATCCCAGCTGATTGAGGCAAACCAAAGCAATGATAACAGGAGCAACATATTTAATAATAAAAGCAAATACGGCGAACAGTCTGAATCTTATGGTTCCGCTGTTTGTTAATTCGGTTTTCAGCGCTTTTTTGCTGATAAACCAGCCTGCAAAAATACATATAAGCATCCCTCCTGCCGGCAGCATTAAATTTGCTGTTACAAAATCAAGCAGGTCGAATATTATTACTCCAAAAATTTTGACATGCGAAAGTACTCCGAACGACAGCGAACAGATAATGCCAAGCGCCAGCCCGCACAGCGAGACTATTGCCGTTGCCTTGCGCCGCGACATTCTGTACTGTTCGTGTAAATATGCAGTTACAACTTCGTGCAGCGAAATGATGGATGTGAGCGCCGCTATTGCCAGCAATACAAAAAATATGAACGACCATAAATCGCCAAAAGGCATTTGTTGAAATATATTAGGCAAAGTTACGAATACTAATGTAGGTCCCTGCGATGGTGATATATTGAAACTTGTAACTGCCGGAAATATTATTATTCCTGCCAGCACGGCAACCAGAGTATCAAGCGCTACAACCGAAACTGCCGTATTGGGCATATTTATTGACTTGTTGAAATAAGAAGCGTAGGTTATCATGCAGCCCATGCCCACGCTTACCGAAAAAAATGCCTGCCCCAATGCGCTCAATATTACGGCTGAATTGATTTTGCCGAAATCGGGATTGAAAAAGAATTTTAATCCTTCAACAGCGTTGGGAAGCATCAGCGAACGGATGCCCAATATTATCAGTATAACAAAAAGCAATGGCATCATTATTTTTGACGACCGCTCTATTCCTTTTTTTACCCCAGATGATACAACTATGTGTGTGATTAACGTAAAAATTACAACCCACAAAACAGGGCGGAATACATCGGATGTGAATTTGCCGAAATTGGCGGTAAATTCTTCTACCGAATCGGCGCGAAGATTTCCTGACGCAGACTGATAGATATATTCCAGTGTCCATCCCGACACTACCGAGTAAAATCCGAAAATAAGAAATGCGGCGATAACTCCATTGTAGCCTATGATTTTCCACATTGTATTCGGAGCAAGAATTTTGAACGCTCCAACGGCATCTTTCTGCGAGGCTCTGCCTGTGAAAAATTCGGCAAGCATCACGCTCAAGCCGAGCAGCATTACGCACAGTATATAAACAATAAGAAATGCTCCGCCGCCGTGTTCGCCCGCTTCGCACGGGAAGCGCCAAATGTTGCCAAGCCCTACGGCGCTGCCTACCGATGCCATTATCAAACCAAGTTTGCTGTTGAATGTTGTTCTTTGCTGTGCCATGATGTTTTTTGCAATTATGTTGCTAATTATAATTTTTGATTATTGTTGCTGTCAAATCAGTTATTTTAACTTCCGTCTGCTCGCCCGTAATCATGTTTTTCAACGACAGACTGTTGTTTTTCATTTCGTTTTCGCCTGCTATTGCTACAAACTTTATTTTATTGGAATCGGCGTAAGACAACTGTTTTTTTAATTTTGCCTGTTCTGGATAAATTTCAGCGCTTATGCCGGCTTTGCGCAGTTGCTGCAATATGGGCAAACAGTAGTTTAATTCATTTACGCCGAATGGCGCAAGCAAAATTTGCGTTGTATTTGCCGAATTTTCGGGAAACAAATCAAGTTGATTAAGCACATCGTATATTCTGTCTGCTCCGAATGAAATCCCTACTCCCGAAATTCCTTCCATTCCGAATACTCCCGTCAGATTGTCGTAGCGTCCCCCTCCTGCTATGCTGCCCATTGCGGCATCAAGCGCTTTTACTTCGATAATTGTTCCCGTATAATAGTTCAATCCGCGTGCCAGCGTCAAATCAAGTTCAATTGCCGATTCTGCCGGCACATTTTTTATATGGTTAAAAATGGTTTCTATTTCATGTATCCCTTCAAGTCCTGTTGCCGAATCTGACAAAATATTTTTTAATGCGAGCAACTTTTCGGCATTTGTGCCTTGCAACTGCAATACAGGTTGCAGTTTATTTATCGCTTCGGGCGAAATGTTTTTTTCTTCAAGTTCTTTCTTCACGTTATCCAAACCTGTTTTATCCAGTTTGTCGATAGCAACCGTAATATCCACTATCCGCTGCGGTTCTCCTATAAATTCGGCTATGCCGCTTAATATTTTTCTGTTGTTCAATTTTATGACAACATTTATTTTCAACCGCCTGAAAACATCGTCTATAATTTGCAAAAGTTCAAATTCGTTTATCAGCGAATCGCTTCCAATCATATCTGCATCGCATTGATAAAATTCGCGGTAGCGTCCTTTCTGCGGGCGGTCGGCTCGCCACACGGGCTGAATTTGAAAACGCTTGAACGGAAAAATAATTTTGTCGCGATGCTGCACAACAAAACGCGCAAAAGGCACTGTAAGGTCATAGCGCAAGCCTTTTTCGGATATTTTGCCTGTGAGTTTTACGCTGTTTTTTTGCAGCAGTTCGTCTTCTGTAATATCAGATATGAAATCGCCAGAATTTAATATTTTGAACAAAAGTTTATCGCCTTCGTCTCCGTATTTTCCAAGCAGCGTTGTGAGATTTTCCATTGCAGGAGTTTCAATCTGTTTGAATCCGTAAACGCGAAAAACCGTACTTACGGTATCAAAAATATAATTGCGTTTAGCCATTTCATCGGGCAAAAAATCACGAGTTCCTTTAGGTATTGAAGGTTTTTGCATTTACTGTTTTATTTAATTATTTATTATTGAAAAACATACTGTATATCCAATTTGATTATGAATATATTTCGCAAAAGTAATAAAAAATTGATAATTCATGTTAATTATGTTCTTAACGCTGTATTTTTGAGTGTAATTACTGATATGTCCAATATTTCCTGCAAGGTCAGCGAGTCTTCCGCTAATTGAAAGTTTCTGAACTGTAAAAAATATTTGTTTCAAAAAAACGGCAAAAAATCAATGTGCAGCGACCTATTATGCGTATAAAAAATTCCCTACTCCGAACAGAATTATCGGCTGGGCAAGCAGTGCATCTAAATCGGCGAGCCTGCCTGCGTCAATTTTCCATTCGGTTTTATGCGCGTTACACTGAATGTAGATTGTGTGTGCCTGCGTCAGGAATTGTGCGTCTGGCTTTTCAAGAGTACTGCATTTGTATATATCTTTTGCAATTTAATAATTTGTTATACTTATAGTTAATTTGTAATATCTGTTATATTAAATGTTCCAAACGTACGTACGTTTACGCCAAACGTACGCACTTTTACGTCAAACGTACGCCCTTTTAAGCCAAACGTACGCCCTTTTACGTCAAACGTACGCCCTTTTAAGCCAAACGTACGTCCTTTTACGTCAAACGTACGCCCTTTTAAGCCAAACGTACGTCCTTTTAAGCCAAACGTACGCACTTTTACGCCAAACGTACTTACTTTTAACGTCCTTTTAAGCCAAAAGTGCGCAGGTTTACGACAAAATTTCATTGTCTGTTCATTTTGTTCGTTGACATCTACTTTTGTAATGTGCAACTCGTTAAGGGATGAAAAATTAATAGAATATAACAACTTCTAATGTTTAACAAACGATGATACATCAGTTGAAAGAATAAAAAAACCTTATTTTCACCTTATTTTGGAAACAAAACAACCTTAGTAGTACGGAGGTAAACGCAGATAATAACCTTATTACATCATTAATTAGAAAGAATGAATAATGTGGTAATAAGGTTGGAATGTTGGCATTATCTAATCACTGCTACTGTGGTTGTTTTGTCAGAAAAATTAAGTAAAAATGAGGTTTGTTTACTATATTTTATTTAGTTTTTATCACTAAATTATTTTTCACATCGCCTTTGACTGATAATATTTTTGCCAAATTCTGTTAACTTTTAGGGTTATTTCAAAATTACAAACTATATTTGTACGTAACTTATTAAAATTTCCACAGTGAAAATTAAAAAAATATCATGTGCAACTATAGTAACTTTTCTTTTGTTTGTTGGCAATATTTGCGGTCAATACGACAAAGAACAGTTTTTTTTTCGTGGTCGTCAGCAGTTGATAGACAGTAAATACGCTATGGCTATCGAAACGTTCAATACTCTAATCAAAGCCGATACCTCACTGTACGAGGCATTGTTTTTTCGCGGCATAGCCAAATATAATCTTGGCGATTTTTACGGGTCTCAAATGGATTTTTCAAAAGCGATAGAATTGAATCCTGTGTTTACTCAAGCCTATCATTATCGTGCAATATCGTACGGGCAGGTTGGTCAATACGACAAAGCTTTGCTTGATTTGGAACAGGCGATTCAACTTCGTCCCAATTTTTCGGGCTTATACTATTCGCGCGGCATAACGTTTTTTTTGCAGCAGCAATTTCAAAAGGCTATTGCCGATTTCAATCAGTATATTCGTTACGAGCCTAAAGAATATTACACATATATAAATCGCGGAACATGCTATCTGTTGCAAAAAGATACGGTTCACGCACTCGAAGACTACAATCAGGCAATACTTTTAAATCCTTTCGATTCGGATGTTTATTCGCGGCGCGCACGAATTTATGCAATGCAAAAAGAAAACGAAAAAGCTCTTGCCGATTTTGATAAATCAATACAGTTGGATTCGGCTAATACTTTGAGCTATTTCAGCCGTGCGCTTTTATATTACGAAAACAAACAGATTTCAGAATCGCTTGCAGATTTGAATAAAGTGCTGGAAATAGACCCCGACAATTCACTTGCATACTACAATCGCGCCTTGATACGTTCCGAAATAGGAGACATGGATAATGCTCTTGACGATTACAATAAAGTAATTCTGTTCAATCCAAACAATGTGCTTGTTTATTATAACAGAGCCTTTGTATTTTCTGAATTAAACCGCAATTACGAAGCAATAGAAGATTTGAACAGGGCTATAGAACTGTATCCCGATTTTGCAAACGCATACATAAACCGTTCATATTTGAAAACCCAAATCGGACGGCTTGCCGATGCAAAAAAAGATTATGATACGGCTCAGAAAAAAATCAGAGAATTTCGCATAAAATTTGCCGACAGCGCTTATATTGACGATTTTGCCGACACAAGCAAACAGTACAGTAAACTGCTTGCGCTTGATGCCGATTTTTCAAAGAAAAATTTTGTTCAGGATTTGCTTACAAGCAGGAAAGTTGACATAACAATAAAACCATTATTCAAATTTGCAGCAGGAGCGCCAGCAAGCAAATTGCCGCTGAATAAACAATATTTTTATCCTGAACTTGATGAATTTACAAAACAGGCAAGCGAACTGTTCGCCATAAATATAAGCAATACCGAACCCAAAATGAACCCCGACGAACTTATGAAACTTGATTCAACGGTAACAGAACATATTATGCACTCAAACAGAGAAAACTCAATACTGTATTTTGATAAAGCAATATTACAGGGACAACTGCAGCAATATACAAGCGCAATGAATTATTACACGCAAGCTATAGAATTCGACCATTTGAATCCATTTCTGTATTTTAACCGCAGCGCAATAAACAGCGAAATGACCGATTTTGTTTCATCTATTGACAACAGCATCCAAACAATAGTTCTCGACAACAGCGGAACAGGCAGAGCTAAAACAAAACAGGAAATTAAAATACTCAACTACAGCGATGCAATAAACGACCTGAATAAAACATTGAAACTTATGCCCGATTTTGCCTATGCCTACTACAACAGAGGCAACCTTAACTGTTTGTCGCAGCAAATGCCAGAAGCAATAAACGATTATACAAAAGCTATAAACCTGTATCCGTATTTTGCCGAAGCATATTTTAACAGAGGGCTTGTTTTGATTTATCTTAAAGACACCGAAAAAGGCTGTATGGATATAAGCAAATCAGGCGAACTGGGCATTGAAGATGCCTATGCTATAATACGAAAATTTTGTAAACATGATAACAATTAACAGAATATGAAACATATAATATCGCCTTCAATACTGGCTGCCGACTTTGCAAATCTCGGCGCTGAAATAGAAAAAATAAATAACAGCCGTGCAGAATGGATTCATCTGGATATAATGGACGGAGTTTTTGTTCCCAATATTTCATTCGGATTTCCTGTTATCAAATACATCAAACAATATTCAAAAAAAATACTTGATGCTCATTTGATGATTGTAAATCCCGATAATTATATCGAAAGGTTTGGCGAAGAAGGCGTCGAATATCTGACCGTGCATTACGAAGCCTGTACACATTTGCATCGCACGTTACAAAAAATCCGCGCGCACGGCATGAAAGCCGGCGTTGCAATAAATCCGCACACTCCCGTACATTTACTTTCAGAAATTATCGCCGAAACGGATTTAATTTTGATAATGTCGGTAAATCCCGGATTCAGCGGACAAAAATTCATATCCAACACATACGGCAAAGTAGCGCAAACAAAAGAACTTTTACGGCAAAAAAATGCAAATGCAATAATCGAAGTTGACGGAGGAATAGATTTAACAAATGCCTCCAAACTTTACGAATCGGGCGCAAACGCTTTGGTTGCAGGTAATTCAATATTTATGTCAAATGACCCTATAAATACAATCTATCAATTGAAATGCGAATAAAACAACTTTTTTCCGTACCTTTGCAATGTAAAATTTAAATATAAAAAAAACGATTTTTATTATGGAAAATAACGAAACAGTTTGTCACTGCATGGACGTTAGTCGCGGAGACATTATCAAAGCAATTAAAGAGTTAAATCTTAAAACAGTAGAAGAAGTAGGAAAAGCAACTGAAGCCGGCACAGGCTGCGGAGGTTGCCAGCCCGTAATTCAGGAAATTTTAGACGAAATCAACAGGTAAATTGGCGGTTATGCCGTTCAATTATTTGAACGTCTGCGTCAAACGCAGATAAACATCTACAACAGTCGCAGCAGAAATATTTGGTAATGTCATACAATATGTGACATTACCAAATGTTTCATGTATATTGATAATTAAAAGAAAATACCGAAAATCTATTCTGAAATGTGCATTATTCTAAAATAATGTTATAACTTTGCGGTTGAAAATGTAAATATTGTATGCTTATGAATTAAAAAACAGGCAAACAGTACGCACATTATAAATTATTGGAAAAAGCGTTTAGCTTGTATTCAGGTCATATGAAATCTAGACAATTTCAAACGAGTACCGAGAATAAAGCGATGACGCTCACGTCGTTCCCTGCGTGGGCTTTATTCATTTATTTGGTACTTTGGGTAGTCTAGAACCTCATATGACGGATAATTAAGAATTTGTCCGCGCTTTTTTTATGTGCGTATTTCAAATTAAATTTGACTTGGACAATAGATGGAGTTCGGAAACCATTCTAAAAACGGAGGCAAGCCCTGTGAAGCCGCAAGAGCAGGAATAAAAAATAAAATTTAACTAAAACCGAAGGGTCGATGGTATATAACCGATACATAAAAATGAAAAAAATTAAAATACTTGCTTTTTCAAGCATAATTTTATTAAGTCTTGCCGTATTGTCATGCAGTAAAGATGAAGATAATGGCGGTATTGAGATTTATAGTTCAGAAATAGGACAGGTTGAAATAAAATGCAATGCCGACAGTCAAAGTAAGCAAATATCTTTTAATGCTACCGCACAAAAAATTACTATTGACTGGGGAGATGGCACGGAGAAAGAAGAAATAACGCCTAATGGAGTTACAAAAACTTTTAGTCACGAATATGACAGTGCAACTGTTTTGCATACAATATCCGTAAATGCCGAAGACTTAACAGAAATCACATTTAATGATTTTTTAGATTATGGAGATATTTCTGAATTAAGATTCAACGATTGCCCTAAATTAAAAAGTATTTATGCTATTACTCCAAATCTTACAGTATTTGAGATAAACAAAACGGACTCATTAACTTATTTATCTGTTTCCGGTAATGTAACATCATTAGATATTAGTAATTGTATAAATCTGAAAGAATTATATTGTAACAGTAGTCGGTTAACAACTTTGGATATAAGCAAATGTACAAATCTGAAAGTTTTACATTGTTCCTCTAATCAGTTAACAACTTTGGACATAAGTAAATGTACGAATCTGGAGGCTTTATATTGCTCCTCTAATCAGCTAACATCTTTGGATATAAGTAAATGTACGAATCTGAATATTTTATATTGTTCTTCTAATCTGTTAACATTATTAGATATAAGTGAAAGTACAGAACTGACGGAGTTAAATTGTTACAATAACCAGTTAACATCTTTGGATCTAAGCACATGTACAAAACTTACAGTTTTAGATTGCCGCATTAATCAGTTAACATCTTTGGATGTTAGTGGTTGTATTGATATGACTATGTTAGATTGTTCCAATAATCAGTTTACAACATTAGATATAAGTGAATGTACAAAACTTACGGATTTACATTGTTCCAATAACCAGTTAACATCTTTGGATGTTAGTGGTTGTACGAATTTGGCGTATTTATATTGTGAAGATAATCAGTTAACATCTTTGGATGTTAGTGGTTGTACGAATTTGGCGTATTTATATTGTCGGGAGAATAAATTAATTGATTCGGCATTAAATTCTCTGTTTGCAAGTTTACCATGGACCGGTGGTAGAATCTATTGTGGCGACAATCCCGGTTCTGAATCTTGCGATACAAGTATTGCTGAAAATAAAGGCTGGTCAGTATATACTGATTAGTAAAAATTTGAAAAAAGAAGAACTGTGGACTATAATAAAATTCGTTCGGCGGTTCTTCGCTAAAATCGAACTCAGTAAGATACAAAACGTAAACCGCCTCCGCTAAAGTTTTAAAAAAATAGGCGCAGGCGGTTTTTGTATTGTTGTAAGCCTTGTATGGATTACTTATGTTATCAAACGCATGAAAAAACATCACCAAGGTCTTGGGCAAATAGGAGTTAGCATATTGCATCGGCTGCTCTTGACTTTTTTATTTTTGTGTCAAGACAAAAGTAAAACAAAAAGCATATTTTTGCAGTAAATGCTATTCGTAAGGAACAACTAATTAATAAAAAGAAAAAATCTATATAAAAAAGATTTCTTTTTTATCAACGAATCAACTTAACAGATGATTTGTACATGTTTCTGAAAAATCAAAACGGAAGATCGTCATCAGGAGACGAATCTGCCAATCCCAAATCTTCGGTTTTTGTTTCTATCTGCTGTGCGGCAATGTTGTTTATTCCGTTATTATTGTTACCGTCGGGGCGTTTTCCCAGCAACCGAATAATATCGGCAACTATTTCGGTAGCATATTTTTTGTTACCCGACTGGTCTTCCCAGTTACGAGTTTTTAAACGACCTTCTATAAACAATTGACTTCCTTTACGCACATATTTTTCAGTAAATTCGGCTAATTGCCGCCAAAATACTACATTATGCCATTCGGTTTGTTCTTTTATTTCGCCGTTCTTATCCTTATAGCGTTCGGTTGTAGCAACCGGCAATGTTACAACCGACACACCATTGTCGAGATGTCTTATTTCGGGATCTTTTCCCGCATTTCCAATAATCATTACTTTGTTTAGAGTCATATCCTTATAATTTTATTTAATAAATATTTCATTCACTTCGCGGCATAAAATTATAAAAAAAATATTAGTTTAGACAAGTAAAGCAATATTTTATTTAAAACCGAACACTGTCATATTAGTATATAACACTGTTTTATAACATATTATAGCATTAAAAATTTGTAACTCATATATGCTAAATTTAACATTCGCTGCATTAATTTAGAAGCCGGTTAAAAATATTTTCAAAAAAAATTGATAAAATATTTGTATTAGAAATAATTGTATTATATTTGCACTTCCAAATTGGAATATACTTAATTAATTTTAATATTTACAACTATGACAAAAGCAGATATTGTAAACGAAATCGCCAAGGTTACAGGCATTGAAAAAGTAACAGTACAAAAGACCATAGAATCATTTATGGACAGTGTTAAAGCATCGTTATCGAAAAACAAAAACGTTTATTTACGTGGTTTTGGTAGCTTTATTGTGAAAAAAAGAGCAGAGAAGACTGCTCGTAACATTTCGAAAAACACAACACTTATTGTACCCGAACATTTTATTCCTGCATTTAAGCCGGCAAAGACGTTTGTTAATAAAATAAAATCAAACGTTAAGAAGAAATAAGACTAATAATCTGAAAAATCAGAATTATGCCAAGCGGAAAAAAAAGGAAAAGACATAAAATGTCAACACACAAACGAAAAAAACGTTTGCGGAAAAATCGACATAAGAAAAAATAAAATTTAGTTCGATTTTGTAAGAATGAAATACTTAAACCTGAAGAAAATTTTCTTTGGGTTTGTATTTTATTCAATTAATAGAAACAGACAAAAAAAATATACGCAAATGAGTGAAAATGCTATGATAAATAACGAACTTGTTATTGATGTAGCGTCCTCTGAAATATCAATAGCCTTGCTTGAAGACAAACGTCTTGTTGAGTTTTCAAAAGAAGTAAGCAATTCGCGTTTTCTTGTCGGTGATATTTATTATGGACGGGTAAAAAAGATATTGCCAGCCCTTAATGCCGCATTCATTAATGTAGGACATGAAAAAGATGCTTTCATTCATTATCTTGATCTGGGAGCTAATTTTAATACATTGATGAACTTTGTGAAAAATATAACCGGCTCGAAACAGAAAACATTAAGTTTTGGTAAAGTAAAACGCAGTTCCATATTAGACAAAGAAGGCAAAATTCAGGATGTACTTGTACAGGGACAAAACATTGTTGTACAAATCGTAAAAGAACCTATTTCAACAAAAGGACCGCGCCTGACATCCGAAATATCGCTTGCAGGACGCAACATGGTGCTTATTCCTTTTAACAATAAAATATCTATTTCGCAAAAAATAAGCGAACCCGAAGAAAAAAAACGGTTACGAAATTTGATAGAAAGCATTATACCGCCGAATTACGGAGTAATCCTTCGTACAGCAGCAGAAGGCAAACGCGCAGCTGTGCTTGATGGCGAACTCAAAATGCTGATTCAACGCTGGGAATCGTGCTGCGAAAAACTTGCATCCAACATATCGGCGCCAAAACTGCTGGTAAATGAAGTGAACAGAACGACAGCTATTATTCGCGACATATTGACAGTGTCGTTTAATAATATTTATGTCAACGACTTTAATGTTTGCAATGAAATCAGAGAATTGATTTCTACCATATTGCCGGGAAGAGAAAGGATAGTGAAATATTATGAAGGCAATGTTCCTATTTTTGACCAGTTCGGTATAACCAAGCAAATAAAAGGAACTTTCGGGCGCGTTGTACCGTTGAAAAAAGGAATTTATCTGGTTGTAGAACGAACAGAAGCTCTTCACGTGATTGATGTAAACAGTGGAACTCGACACAAAAGCGAAAGCGATCAGGAAACAAGCGCACTCGAAGTAAACCTTACGGCTGCCGAAGAAATTGTACATCAAATCCGTTTGAGAGATCTTGGCGGAATAATTATTATAGATTTTATTGATATGTACAATCAAGAAAATCGCCAATTACTTTACGAAAAAATGTGCGCACTGCTCGAAAACGACAGAGCAAAACATAGCGTATTGCCGCTTACAAAATTCGGGCTAATGCAAATTACGCGCCAGCGCACTCGCCCCGAAATGAGAATTAAAACAGATGAAATATGTCCGGCATGTTCTGGTTCTGGACATGTTGCTCCATCTATTTTACTTGACGACCAAATCGAAAATCAATTGGCGTATTATAAAAATGAAACAGGAATGAAAAGAGTTATTCTGAAAACTCATCCGTATATTGCGGCATATTTGCAAAAAGGATTTCCATCGCTACTCACTAAATGGACTATACGGTATAAATGTTTGATAAAACTGGAAGCTGTAAATTCATTTTCATTTCTTGAATATCAATTTTTTAACACACACGGCGAAAGAATCGATCATTAAGTTGTCTGCATTATAAACGCAAAAACATTTCATCTCTTTTTCAGAGATAGAACGAGAGCAATAGTAAATTGCTTTGCATTTGCTGCACTTTGAATTGATAATGATCGATTATTCAGTCTTATGAAACCTTTGCAAAAATCAAATTTTTTGTATTCTGTTTTGTGATTTGAGCGTTTTGTGAAGGTCGCATAACGTGTACAAAACAAATTTGACAGTATTCATCATAATTATTATAATGATATTCCGCATTATTTTATATTTTTGCACAAAATTTTTTGAGAAAACAAATAAAATATGAAAATATTAATAACCGGAGCAAGTGGCTTTATCGGCAGTTTTTTAGTTGAAAAATCTCTTGAACAGGGATTTGAAACCTATGCCGGAATACGCGCTTCGAGCAATAAACAATATCTTGCGGATAAACGAATAAAATTTATTGACATTAATTACGCCGACAAAGAAAAATTAATTTCTCAATTAAACGAATTTAAACAGCAAAACGGCGCATGGGATTATATTATACACAATGCGGGAGTTACAAAATGCGACAAAAAAAGCGATTTTAATAAAATAAATTTTGAGTTTACAAAAAATTTTGTTGAAGCGCTTTGCGCCGTAAACATGATTCCTCAAATATTTGTTTACATGAGCAGCCTTTCTGCATGGGGCGCAGGAAATGCAAAAACGCTGAATCCCGTAAAACTTGGCGACCAGCCGAAACCAAATACCGCTTACGGCAAAAGCAAAATAAATTCGGAAAATTTTATTGCCCAAATTCCCGATTTTCCTTATTTATTTATTCGACCAACAGGAGTTTACGGACCGCGTGAAAAAGATTATATGTCATTTGTGAAATCCGTAAAAAAAGGCATAATACCTTCAATAGGATTTAAACCGCAATATCTCACCTTTGTTTATGTGAAAGATTTGGCAAAAGCAATTTTTTTACTCATTGAAAAGCGCATCTCCTGCAAATCTTATTTTGTAAGCGATGGCAATGTCTATACAAGCGCCGAATATGCCGATACGGTAAAAAAACTTCTCGGCAAACGATTTGTAATAAAAATATGTATTCCTGTTTTTATTCTTAAAATTATATGCTTTTCGCTTGATACGGTTTACGGATGGTTTGGAAAATCGCCAACGCTCAATCGCGATAAATACAATATTTTGAAAGAGAGAAACTGGAAATGCGATATACAACCATTGCAAACCGATGCAAACTTTGTTGCCGACTACAACCTGATGAACGGACTGAAAGAAACAATAGATATAGAATTTGACAAAAAAAATAAATCATAAAAACAATTATCACATGCCGACACAAAATACATTTACAACTTTTTGGAAAAATCTTTTTTCAGTCGAAAAATTAAGCATTATTTACGCTGTCATTACGGCATTTTTTATAATTGCCTTAGGAGCGAAGGAAAACCACGCCGTAATGATGATTTCGTATAGAGTACTGTTTATTGCATTAATACTGTCATTAAAATTCCTGTATAAACATAAATCTACAACTGGGGTTTGGTTTGCCCGCAATGCTATTCCGCTCGCTTTCATCGCATACTGGTATCCAGAAACGTATTTTATGAACGAGAACATATTCGGAAATTTAGATCAGTATTTTGTTGCCGCCGACCTGTATCTGTTCGGATGTCAGCCAAGTCTCGAATTTATCAGATATTACCCGCAAACATGGATAAATGAAATGATGAATTTCGGATACATATCATATTATTTCATTATCGCTTTTGCCGTTTTCAGTGCATGGGCAAAAAGCAAAAAATGTATGGAACACACTGTTTTTATGATATTATGTTCGTTTTTTATTTATTATATAACATTCATAATTCTGCCTGTTGTTGGTCCTCAGTTTCATTTTTCAGCGCCCGACAACATGATAAGCAATGCAGGATTTTTTCGCAATACACTTGTAGAATTACAAACCATAGGAGAAAAACCAACAGGAGCATTTCCAAGTTCGCACGTGGGTATTTGCTTGACTTGCATGTATTTTATTTTCAAACATTCGCGCCGCATTTTTTACATACTTATTCCCGTAGCCTTTATTCTCATCTGCTCAACCGTATATCTTAAAGCGCATTATTTGATTGATGTAATCGGCGGCTTTATTTCTGCTCCCGTTTATTTTTTAATAAGCAAAAACATACAAAAATTGAAGTTTTTGAAATAAAGCAGTCGCTCTTTAATGCTTTACGCATGAATTAATCCTGTGATTTTTTGCCGTTTCAAAAAAAATATCATACTTTTATCAAATTATTATTAGAAAAATGTTGAAAATACTGAAAATAACAGCTTCGCTCATATACGGTACCGCCGTTTCCATACGTAATAAATTGTATGACACAGGCATATTTCCGCACGAAGAAATAAAAGATACAGTAACAATAGCCATAGGCAATATTACGGTTGGCGGAACAGGAAAAACGCCACATTCGGAATTTATGTTGAATATATTGAAGACCGAATTTAAAGTAGCGCTTCTTTCGCGCGGATATAAGCGGCAAACAAAGCAATTCAGATATGTGGAAACAACAAGTACCGCAGATGAAGTTGGCGATGAGCCGCTGCAAATAAAACGCAAATTTCCTGACCTGATTGTTGCCGTTGATGCAAACAGAGTAAGAGGTATTAAATATATAAAAGAAAAATATCCTGATGTCGAAGTTGTTGTTTTAGATGATGCTTTTCAGCACAGACATTTGAAACCTGCGATGTATATTCTGCTTTGCGATTATTGGCGACCGATACATAAAGATAAAATGTTGCCGTGGGGAACATTGCGCGACAAACAAAATCAGACATACCGCGCCGATATTGTTTTTGTTACAAAATGTCCGCAAAATATAAACCCTATTGATATGCGAATCGTTATCAACAACTTAAATCTTTTTCCATATCAGCATCTGTTTTTTACATCACTGGAATATAAAGACCTGAAACCTGTGTTTGACATCAAAAGCAAACCTGCCAAAACAGCAAGCATTGCAGCGGTGGCAGGAATTGCCAATCCGCGATTGTTTGAAGAATATATATCAACCGTTTATGCAAAGCCTCAGATATTGATATTTCCTGATCATCACAATTTTTTACAAAAAGACATTGATAATATATGCAACATTATTGACCAAAACGAACTTTTCATAACAACCGAAAAAGACGCAATGCGATTGATGAAATATGACAATTTTACAGAAAATCAAAAGGCAAAAATGTTTTATCTGCCAATAAAGGTGAAAATTTTGAATAAAGATGAAAAAAAATTAATCAACTACCTGATTGACTATATTAAAAAATATAAAAGCAACAGTAAATTTTATCTGTGAAAGAAAATATCAAAATAAAACTGCGGTAGATTTGATTTGCTGTTAATGCCATTCATTTTAATAAATATGCCGCCTGCTTTTGCTGCAAAATTTTGTCTGAAATCGAAATTAATTATGTATTTTTGCAGTCAGTATTGCTGCTTTTTGTCTTTATTATAAGACAGTAAACAAATTTATATCTTTTTGTTATGCAGTAAATGTTTTGATAAAAATTGAATTTTGAATTTAGAGTATTTCATAGCAAAAAGGCTTGCATCAAGCAAAGAAAGCGGAAACAGGCTGTCGAGATTAATGTCGATTGTTGCCATTGTCAGCGTTGCGTTAGGCATTGCGGTAATGATTCTTACAATAGCGATTGTTACAGGATTCAAAAAAAACATTTCCGATAAACTTGTTGGCGGAAGTTCGCATATTCAAATTGTAAATCTTGATTCAAATCACTCATTTGAAACAAATCCCATAGTCGAAACCAAAGAACTTACAGACATGCTGAATGGAATCAAAGGAATACGTCATGTTCAGAAATTCATAACAAAAGGCGGAATTATAAAAACCGCACACGATAATCAAGGTGTGATGTTCAAAGGTATTGGCTCTGATTTTGACTCAACTTTTTTTTCGCAATGTATGGTCGAAGGGCGCATTTTTACGGTTGACGATACGTTAACCGTAAATGATGTTGTGATTTCAAAAAAACTTGCACAACTGCTGCGATTGAAACTCGGCGACAGATTTGATGCGTATTTCGTGCAAAACCGTTCGCGCGTACGGCGATTTACAATTTGCGGCATTTATTCAACACAAATAGAAGAAATTGACAAGTCGCTCGTGCTGTGCGATATAAAACATTTACAAAATATATACGAATGGGAAAAAAATCAATTTTCCGGTTTGGAAATTAATGTTGACGACATAGGAAGTATCGAAAAACTGAGCGCCAAAATCAGCAATTTGGTTACTTTTGACACAAACAAAGACGGCTCGCGCCTTGCCGTTAACGATGTTATGCAACTGTATCCCCATTTGTTTGCTTGGCTTGGTTTGCTCAACACAAACGTCATTATAATTCTTTTGCTTACCATAGCCGTTGCAGGATTCAACATGATTTCGGGCTTGCTTATAATGCTTTTGGAGCGCACGTCGATGATTGGCATTCTAAAATCGCTGGGAATGCAAAGCGAAAACATTCGCAAACTTTTTTTGTACCGCACGGCGTTTATTGTTGTAAAAGGCTTAATAGCAGGCAATATTATTGGAATTGCATGTTGTCTGTTGCAGCAACATTTCGGCATAATAAAATTGGATGCGGCAAGTTATTTTGTTGAAACTGTTCCGATAAATTTGAACATATTTCATTTGATTTTATTAAATCTGTCGGCGGCGTCAGTCATTGCGCTTGTGCTGATAATACCATCGCTGATAATAGATAAGATCAGTCCCGAAAAAACAATCAGATTTGAATAATATTTCTGTTTGGACAGAGTCATACATTATATGACATTACCAGTTTTTCAACAAAAATTTGCGCATTATTTATTTGCGATGAGTGCAGTTGTTTTTACTTTCGGAAATAACTTTTTCTATTTATATTTTGGGCATGACAGCGTGCGAATGAATTTTTTATTGTACGCGGTACAAATATTTAAAAGCAGAAACCGCCCAATCTTTGGAGTATTGGACGGCTTCAACCAACCTAAAAACTTAACCTATGAAAACTACATTTTCATTTGATTTCATTTGAAAATGCATTGTCATCACCTGACAGGACAAAAGTAGTGCATTTTACGGTTAACAAAACACAATAAAAGTTAAACATTTTAAAGATTAATTAGAATTATGTTAAGTGTTTTTAATTTATGAAGATTAAGCGGTCATCAAAGCACTCAACAGTGATTTTACTGTCGTTTTTTACTTCGCCTTTGAGTATTTTTTTTGATAATTCATTAACTAATTCTCGTTGCAGTAATCGCTTCACCGGACGTGCTCCGAATATGGGATCGTAAGCTTTTTCTGCCATATAATCAATAGCATGTTTGCTTATTTCCAGTTCAATATTGTTTGCCGCAAGCCGTTTTTGTATTTCATTTACCTGCAATTTTACTATTTCCCGTATTTCATTGTTGCCAAGCGGCTCAAACATTATTATTTCATCTACACGGTTGAGAAATTCGGGACGGATTGTCTGTTTCAACAAATCTATAATTTGCGTGCGTGTTTTTCTTACAATTTCTTCTCTGTTTTGGGCATTGATTTCTGCAAAGTTATCGCGAATAATGCTCGAGCCTGCGTTGGATGTCATGATTATTACCGTATTTTTGAAATTTACGGTACGTCCCTTATTATCGGTCAGGCGTCCATCATCGAGTACTTGCAGCAGAGTGTTAAACACGTCTGGATGCGCTTTTTCTATTTCGTCAAGCAATATGACAGAATATGGTTTTCGCCGTACTGCTTCGGTAAGCTGTCCGCCTTCGTCGTATCCTACGTATCCCGGAGGAGCGCCTACAAGCCGCGAAATGGAATGTCGCTCCTGATATTCGCTCATGTCGATACGTGTAATCATGTTTTCATCGTTAAACAAAAATTCAGCCAAAGCTTTTGCCAGTTCGGTTTTTCCAACGCCCGTAGTGCCTAAAAACAAAAATGAACCTATTGGTCGTTTTTCATCCTGCAAGCCTGCGCGGCTTCGGCGAACAGCATCCGAAACTGCCTGTATTGCCTCGTCCTGCCCAACCAAACGTTCATGCAATTGGGTTTCCATCGAAAGCAATTTTTCCGTTTCGTTTTGCAGCATTTTGCTTACAGGTATTCCAGTCCATTTTTGTACAACTTCGGCAATATCGGCTTCAGATACTTCTTCGTTAATCAGCGATGAATCTTGTTGTATTTCCTGTTTCTGTTCAAATAATTTTTTGTTTTCTTCTTCGGCATCGCGTATTTTTCCGTAACGTATTTCAGCAACCTTTCCATAGTCGCCGCTACGCTCGGCGTTGTCAGCCTGCAATTTCAAATCTTCAATAAGCTGTCTGTTTTTTTGTATTTTATCTATAATGCTTTTTTCTTTTTCCCATTTTGCTCTTAATACCTTTCGCTTTTCGGTTATTTCGCTTATCTGTTTTGAAATTAAATCTGTTTTTTGTTTATCGTTTTCGCGTTTTATTGCTGCGCGTTCAATTTCGAGCTGGCGCAAGCGGCGGTCTAATTCATCAATATCTTCGGGTACGGAATTAATTTCGAGACGAAGTTTGGCGGCAGCCTCATCAATCAGGTCTATAGCCTTGTCGGGCAAAAATCTCGATGTGATATAACGATTCGAAAGTTCAACGGCAGCTATTATTGCATCGTCTTTGATTTTTACTTTATGGTGATTTTCGTATCGTTCCTTCAAACCGCGCAAAATAGATACGGCATCTGTTACCGAAGGTTCGCCAACCGTTACAATCTGGAAACGTCTTTCCAACGCTTTGTCTTTTTCAAAATATTTTTGATATTCATCCAAAGTTGTTGCGCCGACAGCGCGTAAATCGCCGCGCGCCAAAGCCGGTTTCAATATATTTGCCGCATCCATTGCGCCATCGCTTTTTCCTGCTCCTACCAAAGTATGGATTTCATCGATAAAAAGAATAATATTGCCTTCGGCGGCAATTATTTCTCTGATCACCGATTTCAAACGTTCTTCAAATTCTCCCTTGTATTTTGCGCCTGCAATGAGAGCGCCCATGTCGAGCGAAAAAATTTGTTTGTTTTTAAGATTTTCGGCAACATCGCCGTTCACTATACGGCGTGCAATACCTTCGGCAATGGCTGTTTTTCCAACTCCCGGCTCGCCTACAAGTATGGGATTGTTTTTGGTACGGCGTGAAAGTATTTGCAACACGCGCCTGATTTCCTCGTCTCGTCCGATAACAGGGTCAAGTTTGCCTGCCTTTGCACGCTCATTCAAATTTATTGCATAGCGATTCAACGAATCGTAAGTATCTTCGGC
This sequence comes from Prevotellaceae bacterium, assembly GCA_031276235.1. GTDB lineage: Bacteria > Bacteroidota > Bacteroidia > Bacteroidales > UBA932 > JAIRKV01. The sequence goes on from JAISNL010000113.1 coordinate 24,358, forward strand.
TGTTGCGCTATCTACTTTTGCTCCTTTGCGAATGTCTGCAATTGCCGTTTGCAATTCGTTAATTCCCAGCCCTGCATCTTTCAGCAGTTGAGAAACATTATCGCCAACATGCAGCAGTCCGAGCAAAAGATGTTCTACTGATATAAATCTGTCGCCAGTTTTAGATGCGGCTTCCGAAGCTTTTGCAATCAATTGATTAACGCCGTGACTCAAATATTGTTCGCCGCCCGAAACTTTTGCAAATTGTCGAATAATATCCGATAATTTTTGACTGACGGGTTCAATATTTACTCCTGCTTTTTTCAGTAAATAAATTCCTATGCCGCCGTCTTCGCTGAGTATTGCTTTCAATAAGTGAGCAGTTTCTACACATTGATTACCGTTTTCGCGGGCAATATTCAGTGCATTTTGAACTGTTTCCTGTGATTTTATTGTAAAATTGTTATTCATAATCATTCTTGTTATCTGTAAAATGAAATATTTTGTTTTATTATTTTATCATCGTCTTATGTTTATCAAAATGTTTGCCATTAATATTTTAACGACAAATTGTCGTTAAAATATTAATAAACAAGTAATTTTGACAAGAAATATTAATATAAAATGACAAAAAGTCAGCAAAGATTATCGGATTTTTTAAGTTCCGAATTATAATTGATAAATTACTGCTGGTGTATTGGAAACGAAATGCGCAATATCAACGCATTAAAAAATAGAAAGCGAATGTTCGCTAATGAAATGGTATGTTGTTTGCGTTTTTTAATGTGCCGTATTAAAAACAATTATTTACACTGTGTGCATTTGCAAACTGTTGATTACTTGCTTGACTGGTAAACAGAATAATCAGTTGTTTTTTTTCTTTTGCTGCTGGTTGTTATTATTCTGGTTGTTTTTTTTCTTACCGTTGTTCTTGTTACCGTTCTTTTTTTGGTGTTGATTATCGTTTTTAGCAATAATCTGCGTATTCAGTTTCCCGCTGCAAAGTTTGGTATTAATATCAAGGTTTATTGCGCCATGCGAAAGATTGTATAAATCTTTGATTATAAGTTCATCTTTCACGTTATCTTTATTCCATGCGATGTAGGCTTTTTTTACTTGATTTGCTATTAGCATTATCATGCTCTGCTTCTTTTCCGATTCTTCAAGTTTCAAAACGATGTCCATCATTTCCAATATGTATCGTCCGTAGTACGGTACATTCGGAAGATTAGCCTTATATGGAAGTTTTTTTGGTTTTTCCTGCAAATCCTTTTTTTCGGGAACAGGGTATGGCGAGTCTATATCTATCTGAAAATCGGAAATAATCTGAATATGATCCCATAACTTATGCCTGAAATCATTCACATCCCGCAAATGAGTATTAAGATTCCCCATAACAGAAATTACGGCTTTGATTTGCTTGTTGCGGTCTTCTTTTTTGGGTAGCGTTTTTACCCATTCTACCATTTTGTGTATATTGCGTCCGTATTCCGGTAATTGCAGTTTTTTTCGTTGTGTATTATAATCCATGCTTGGTATAAATTTGACCGCAAAAGTACAAAATAATTTATATTAAAGTATTATATTATTGAAATAAATTTTAAAAATCTTAAATCTATTAAACGGCGCACTGTTGATTTATATATATTATTGCATTATTAAATAGTTGTGTTTTAAGCGTTTTATGAAGTGATATTTGATTGTAAATGGTTACAATATTTTGATACAGGAATTAAAATTTTGATGATGTCACACACTGCGTTTTGTTCAAGCGGCAAAATAAATACCCTGCGCTAATGCTCGAAGTCTGGATTGGCTACGCCGAGTTCTGCTGCGCTTCGGTTGCTGCAGGCGGAAACATTCGCAATGACGCCCTACCCTACCCTATTGCAGCATCATACAATGAATTGCCGTTATCTTTTATTTTATATAGGTTTTCAGATTTTTTACATAGGTATCGAATGCATTTACGCCTTTATCTGTGATTTTGCAGACGGTGCGCGGCATTTTCCCCTGAAAGGTTTTTTGCACCTGAATATAGCCCGCAGCGTTCAGTTTGTCGATTTGCACGCTCAGATTGCCCGATGTGGCGCCTGTCTGTTCTTTCAGAAAAACAAAATCCGCTTCGTCCACGCCCAGCAGCAACGACATGACCGCCAAACGCAGCTGCGAATGTAACAATGGGTCGAGGTCTTTAAACATGATGCGCTTTGGCTAATTTATTCAATTTGTATCCGGGAATAATGAATCCGACAGTCATGCAGGCAGCTAAAATAAAGAATTGCACAACGACTGAGCCGCCTCCTTCAAATAAAATAATGGCTAACGCACAAGCCAGCGAACCTGCCCACATGGCAATAGCGCCGTGCAGAAAAGGACGAAACCTGCACACTTTGGCGGTTATAAATTCGCCTATGCCTGTCAATAAAATAATAATCGGATTAATCAAGAAAAAAAAGTGGGCATCTTCATGCAGACAGTACGATAAACCGAAAACTATGAGCAGAAAAATAACAGTGGAAATGCCAAATGCCTTCCATACCGAAGAAATCACTTTGTCGATATGCGTTTTTACAATAGCCGTACGGTCTGTTTTGCGCTTCATTATAAAGGAAACAGCCCATGCAGGCAAGGTTAACCACCAAATATGAAAGGCGTAGTTTCCCGATACCGACATGCCCGATAAGATATAAGCCAGCGCCACGTTCAGCAAAGCCATAACAGCAACTGTAGCGCCCCAAAAAATCATATATGTGCCAGCGCCTTTTTGCACATTGTTGCGTGCGCGGTCAATCATTTCGCTGATTACCGCCAAACTTTCCTGTTCTGTAAATTTTGTTTCCATGTTTGCATTTAAAATAAAATTATGATGCAAAGATAAACGGGTTTATTATATAAACCAAATTTGATGATAAATTTTTACATTCTCATAAATTTTTTGGATTGCTTTGCTGACGCTTGCAATGATGCGGTGCGTGGTATTTTGGTCGTCATCCTATATTTGCACAAAAAAAATAAACACTAAATTCGCGGAAATAAAAATGCAAAAAA
>JAISNL010000033.1 GCA_031276235.1 Prevotellaceae bacterium
AACCCTCTACAATATCATCACCGAAGCATCCTGTCATGATTTTAACTGTCAATTAATTCCATTTCCGTTTTGGTATTATACACAAATTCATATCCGTAAGCATTGCCTGCCAGCGGACCTGCGGGCATGTAGCGCACGCCGCGTGAAAAATCAATATATGTATCTCTGTCATTGCGCTTTGCGTTGGCGGCGATGATTTTTGCCATTATTTTTTTGCTCAATTCAAAAGCCGCCGCAAATGCAGTTTGGCGGTCGTTGCCCGAGTTTTGCGCGGCGCGGCACACAACCCACACTGCCACTGCTGCATTGTTGCAAAATCCGGACGCAAAACTTATGTTTCCATCCTGAATATTTTCTACCAGCACGCAGGGAAACACTGTGTTGCGTATGTTTTCAACTACCGATACCGCTTCATCAAAGCCGGCTACCGAAAATATCTGTTTTTCAATGGTCGCAAATTCGGGCATGCCGCTAATCATCTGTTTTATAAATTCAAAATCAAGTTTCATTTTTTTGTAAATTATTAATTAACTGTCAACTGTTAACTGTCAACTATTTTTTCAGTTTGCTGTTTATTTCGTTGATATTCTTTGCTTTTGTGCTTAGCGCGTGCAACACTTCGTGTACAGGCGTTTTATATACATGCCGGTTTTCGTGCGCTTTGCCTTCGGTTACAGAATAAAGCATGTTCATTATACTTTCGTCATCGTTGCCGGAGTCGATATTTCCAAATTCTATGGTGTTGTGTCCCGCAGAAAACAGGTCGGGATATTTGTCGCGTATCCAGATTTTAAGTCCAGTCCACCACAAAAATACCGCCTGACGCTGTGCTGCAGTTGAGTTTCTCAATATTCTGCCTGTATTTTTTTCGACCGTTTCGTCCCTGTACGGCTCGCCTTTTTTGCGGTAAAGAACTGCTATCATTGTGCACAAATACTTTTCGTTCTGTGTTTTGCCGTAGGCGCGATAATATCTGTCTGTCATGCAGTATTCTTCAAAGGAAGTTTGCCACAGTTGGCTGTCGGCAAAATGCAAGCCTGAAATTTGGCTTTGACATTTCATCAATCCGGGCGCGTCAGCTAAAAACTTCAATTTTTCGGCAAAGGAAAAAATCACATTATCATCTATTTCCACTATTTGCCGCTTGTATCTATAAAGACCTTCGCCTGTTGTGCGCAGTCCAAGTTTTTGGTGTTGCCGTATTTGAAAATCCGTCAGATACATCCGATACGGATATAGACCTGTAAATTTGAAAAAACATCTCAACGCCAAATCTTCGGCATTGTTCATGCCTTTGCCAAGCAGTTGAGCCACAGTCAATATTTGGGCTTCGGTAAGTTCCGCCCACGATTGCGGCGCTCTCAAATCAACCGCTATTTTCTTTTGCTTTTTCTTTTGCATATTATTATTATAAATTATCAACTGTCAACTGTCAACTGATTCAGCAGAGGTTAATAATTGGTTTGTCTGTCCATTCGCTTGCGGCAAAATCCAATTTGGAGTTCTCAAAGACATCAGGATTATTTTTTATTATCGACCGCGCCTGATTTATGAAATCATCGCCTGTTTCGTTCAGTCCGAGCGTGTAGGCGCCCAAAGCGAAACGCAAAGATTCAAGCAATTGCATCTGTTTGTCGCTTAATGTTTTTGACTTCATTTTTTCCAGCAGGTTGGACACAATTTCTTTGCTCGCAGCGGCGGTTATTTTGCCTGCCATTACGGCGCGTATTTTGCCTCGCAAAGATGTAAAATCCATCCTGTTTTTTGGAAAAATTGCGGCTACCGATTCTCCGTAGGGAGCGTATGCTTTAAATTGTTCAAATGTTGTTAAAAAACTGTCGGTAAACAGTGAATAAGATGGCGATTTTTGCCATTTATCCTTATATGTATCATCGTTTTCGAGAAACATCAGTAAATCTTCAACTGCTTCGCTGCACTGTGTGTGCAGACTTTGGCACAAGTCGGCGACACGTTCTTTGCTTGCGGGCGCAATTTTTTCGTTGTTTGTTACTCCAAAGCCTGCCGACGTCAGTATCAGGTTGAGTGCAGGCACGGCGTCTCCAAAGGCTTTGAGCGCGATGATGCGTTCCATTCTGCTCACAAGCGGCAAAACTGCCGAATTTGTCTTGTGCGAATCTACAAAATCGTACAGTTCCTGTCCTGCGATATTGTTTTTGAACCACGATTCGGCTGCCGAAACATACGTTTCCAGTTCCGCAAATCCTATTGCATCGGCAGTCATTGCAGGAACGTGTTTTTTGATAAGGCTGATATTGTCAACTATCATTGTTTTATTTTTTGTGAATTTTTAGTACCTTATTTATCATGTCCCTTATTTCCGACAATTCTATATAGTCAGAGTCTACATATGCTTCATGAGGAAAATTTGTGTTCATTTCAGTTTCTAACTGAATTTGTCGACAATTCTTATGTATTCGAAATTCAAAAGTTCCGTTGCTATCTTCCGATTGAAGAATAAATTGATTTTCTGTTTCTATTACTTTCATTTTCTGTTATTTTTTAATTTGTTATTTTTTGTATCGGGCGAAAAATTTTTCGCCACTACATTCTTAACTATCAACTGTCAACTGTTTTCCGCTTTTGTTTTGGTCGAGCGTGGTGAATGTATATTCGGGAATTTTAATCACAAAATTTTTATCCCATTCGTTGAAGCGTTTTATCAGCGAAAACGGACGCATCACGCGGTCAAGCATGGGTTTTAGCAGAGCCTGTTTTATCATAAACAGTTCGCGCTTGTCGGTGCCGCCGAGGCTGCCTTTGTTTTTGCCCGGAGTGGCGCCAATCAGAGCCGTATGCACGCCCATCGAATAGGATATTATGTTGCTTGCCTCTTCGCTGTCCTGCAAAAGTTCGCCGCCCGACAAATCGTTTTTTATCGGTATTATTTCAATAAATTTATCTTCCGATGCGCCTGTTGCCACTTGTCTCATTCGTTTTTCAACGGCTATGGCTTTGCCTGCGTTGTCTTTGCCCGATGCGAAGTTCGACAGTTTCTGTATCTGTTCGTTTCTGAATTCCTGCACCGCTTTTTTGTCAGCCTCGTTGATGCCGTAAATCTGATACATGTGCAGCCAGTATTCGTTGCTTATGTAAATGATGTATTTTACGCCAAGATTATTTTTCAAAATCGTATTTTTCAGCAGCGGAATGGCTACAGCATGGTCGTACCAGCCGCTTTTGAAAATGCTGTACCAGTTGGGCAGCGGATAATACTGCCTGCCGGGAGTTGGCATAAATACCGACAGAATGAAACGCAATTGCCTGTATTTGTCTGTTTTGAGCCGCTCCTGCAGGTCTGCCAGCGGATTGTAGTCGTCCAAGGCGTCGGTTATTTCAATATCTTTTTCGGCAGGATTGTCGTCCCATTTTGCCGAATAAAAATGATAATCGATTTTGCCTCTGGCATTCATTGCGCTCCATCGGCTGAACATTGCTTCTTTTGATCTGAGCGACACGATTTTCTTTTTGTCCAAAGACAGAATTATTTCCGGGAAGGCGTTAAAAAAACAGTTCATGTCCATCAGTTGCTCGTACATGTAAAGTTTGATGTCGTTATCCTCAAAAAATTCTGCTTCAGGTCCGTCAGTCAGTTCCTCAAAGCCCGCTGTTTTTCCATTTTCCACGATTCGCCGCATTGGTTTGGGACCGAGTCCGTAGGCAACATCTGTATTGAATTTCAGGTTTGAACTTACTACTTCGTTGGCTTCGGCTTTTGCGCGTATCTGTTGCGGCAGGTCGTTATTCTCGCCCCATGGAGCAACTTTGTGTTTGCCGATGATTACCGGCGACAGGTCGCGGTCCTCAATAAGATTGGTTGAGGGCTGCATTGCTAATATTGCCTGCGCTTCGGGCATGTAATTTATTCCGAATCCCAAATCTATTATATTCATATCTTGTTATTTATTAAAATGTTACAGATATTAATGTTTAATTACAGCACAACTCTTTGTCCGTTAAATTCAATAATAGAAACTCGCCTTATTTTGCGCGTTTGACCGCTGTCAATCAATTTGATATTCATTGTGCGCCCGGCGCTGTGGAATGATGAGCACACGCATTTTTGGCATGTGATAATGTCGCCTTTACTGTTTACGAATTTTATCGAAAATTCGGGCAACCGCTGTATTTCTTTGTGAATTTGTGAAATATGTATCATCGTTTTATGATTTATTTATAGCAAAAATATCAGTCTCAAATAATGTATCAAAGGACAAAAAAAGCCGATTTGATAAAATTTTCAGGTACTTTTTCTTTTTTCATATAATTTATTAAAAAACAAGCAGCAGTTTCGGCTATGCAGCGCCTACTCCTGTTGCTTAATTCATATTTTTTATGCCGGTTACCTGTCTGCATCCAAATAACGGTGCAAACATACTGTTTCGCATTTTTCCAAGAAAGGACAAAAAAGCGATTATAATTTCACTTAAACAAAAGAATTTATTTCATAATATTTGAAGAAATAATAAAATGCTACTTTATGCCATTTTGTCAGTTCTTTTTCTCCGTTAAGAATTGATGACACTGTACATTTGTCAATGCCTGTATGTGTTGTTATAGTTTTGTTTTTCAACGACAAATGTTCCATTTTAGAGCGTATCCATTCTGCTGAAATCGCATCAATATCTTTTCTGTTAAAATCAACGGCAGAAACTGTAAGTTTCCATTCGGCAGGAATTTCGCCATTAAACATTTCGCGAACTCTTTCTGTAAGTTCTTTTTTACTTAATTGTTTGCCGTTTACAAGACTTTTTTGTTCTGCGCGTACAATTAGCCGATTATCATTAAATGCCACAATATCTATAATTATATGTGCATTTTTTTTGTACATTGTAGCAAATGCGGCAATTCGTTTTTTCTGCTCTGCACTTAAAGGCAGCATTTCAAGTTTTTTCATGTCTTTATATTTTAATAATTTGAAATTCATAAAAAGAGCGGTGCGGAAACCGCTCAAAGTTTTACAGTTTTATAAGTCTTAAATTTGTAATATCGAAAACAGCGATTTGTTCATTCTCGAGTCCGAACTTTTTTGCTTCATCAAGATTTGTAAAGATTTTAACAGAATCGAAGTAAAAACTTCCTGTGTCATCATCTTTCCATCCTCCAACTTTATTTTCGTGTTTTACAGCATGTTTAAGAACTTTTTCCAGTCCTTCTATTCCAAAACAGTCTTGTGTTTGAATATAAGCGACTGAAATTCCGCCTGCAACTTTTTTTAAGGTTGTTAAGTCAACCGTGAATCCGTCAGGATTCATTTTTGCAATTTCGAAAATTGCTTTTTTTAGTCGTTCCATAATATAAAAGAACTTTATGTGGCGTCCAACCCACGTTCAAAGACAATGCAAAAATAAATAAATGTTTGCTAATAACAAACATTTATTTGAAATATTTTGTTGTTTTAACCATATTTAACCGTTTGCAATAGCGTTAGGCAGATTAAACAGAGAATTTATAGGGTTTTAGATATTTTTTTGTTTCGCAGGGTGAACAAAAAGTAAACAACGAAGCTCGAAGTATCTACCAAATTTATTGTCAATTATTTACGGCGTTTTAATAATATTTAACTATTATATATTATACTGATTAACAATGTAATGCAAGTTGCGCAATGAAAATCGGAAATAATTCCCATCCAAATTTTATTATAATTTTGATTATTAAATAATTAAAGAATTAAAAAGGGAAAATTTTCCCTTTTTTCTGACAGTTGACTCCTCCGCCGCCCTCAACCATTCTGTAATTACATCGCAAAAAAAGTACGATATATGCAAACAAAAAGTGCGGGTTGCATTTTTCAACCCGCTCCGTTCAAAAACAAATTCCTATGATTTCACGGAACTTGCTCCGTTTGCAATAAGTTATTAATTGATAGTGGCTTCCATGAACGAACCTGCCGACCTGTAAGGAAATATATTCATACCTATAAACAATGTATCAAAGGCGTCAGTTCCGTCGGTGCGATATTCAAGTTTATCTTCTTCGCTTTCAGATAATTTTTCACCCGATTTGTTTTTTGAAAATCCGTTGCAGTTTACCGTAACTTCGGTGTGTCCCAAGGCAAGCAATAAGGCTTCGTTATTGTTTTTGTTGAACTGTGGAAACAAATATTTTTGACCTTTCAGGGCTTGATCTATCATTGTGTATTTTTCTTTGTGTTTGACAGGGTTGCCTGTGTGGATGCGTCTTATCCGCCATTCGTGTTTTATAAACTGTGAGCAGATGACTGATGCAAAATCTTCATCGCTCACGGCGTAATTGCTTCCCAGCGCGGTGTTGTCGTAATAATATATCACTTCGCGCGTTGGGTGGTAAGCGTAATAATTGCAGAAATCGTCGACCAGTTCGCGCAGTTTGCGTTCATATTTTACGTAAAACGATTTTATGATTTTCATTTTCGTACCTTGCTGCTGTGCGGCTACAAGCCAGTTAATGTTTGCGTTATAGTCGAACGCGATGCAGATTGGTTTGTTGGGTTCAATGTCGCTGTCCTGTCTGCAGTCGGGCTTGCTGATTTGCGACAGGTTATATTCAAGGCTTTGAAGATATTCGTTGTTAAACGCTGTGTATGTGTGCAGTTCTTCGGACAGTGCAGGATAAAATCCATCATGCAGGCGCGTTATGCGGCGGCAAAGTATGGATGTTTGAAATACAAGCGGCGACAGGTCGCGTTTCATTTGGCGTATGTATTTTTCGCCAAGTATCTGAATGTTTTCTATACTTGACCATTCGCGATAATATGTTGCTATTGAACGAAATTCGGCAAGCGTTTTTTTGTGCTGGTCGATTAAGTTATCCCTGTATGCCGATTTGTTTTTCTGTTTGAGTTGCCATATTTCGCATACAAGTCCCTGAATTGTTTCTATAAGTTCGGCGTCCATAAGTTCGCGGTAGCGAAAAAACCACGAACCTTTTTTTGTAGTTGGCATATCCGAAAGTACAAGCAATCCGTGATGATATGGGCAGTTGCCGAAGTATTTGCGTATTGCGCCGTTGGCAGGAAGCGTTTCATCTTTAAGTTTTTCGTGGTTTATAAATTTGCCTTCATCAATAAAGATATAATCAAGCGTAAGCGAATTGGATGAACCTGCAACGTCCTGCGAAATGATATGTTGAATACTTCCGTTATACCAACTGATGACGTAATCGTATCTCATTGGTTTAATGATTGGTTCGGCAAATCCGAGTCGTTTTGGCGGACGATGTCCTACCACGTAATGTACATCTCTGATCCAGCCCATTTCGCGCAATGCGGTAAATGTAGCCGGCAGGGTTCGCGTAAGCGCCTGCTGAAATGTTGCCGCCACAAATGCTCCTGCGCTTTACGGCATGGCGTGTACGTTGCGCAATACGCGCGGAGCCATTATGCCGTGCGATTTGCCGAAGCGACGCCCGGCGATAATAATTTCGGTATTTGCTCCGGTGTACATTGCTTCCATCTGCGCATCATTGAAATACAGTTGTTTAGTTTTGTTCATTGTCGTCAGGTTCTTCGTAAGGAATATCTGTTATTTCTATTTCGTCAAGATATTTGCGTTTGAGTTTGAGTATTTTTTCTTTCAGATTTTCAACAGGTTTAAGTCCTATTGCCGCAGGATCGGATACAGGTTCGAAGGCGGGAGGCACTATTTCATCATAAGGCAGTTCCTCGCCTTCGTCCATATCAAGTTTATTGTTTTTGATTAGAGCCATGGCAATTTTTGACAGCGCCGTTGCTTCTTTTACGTCGCCTTCGATAGCCATTTGAGCGGCTTTTTCGAGCAAACTGTTAACTCTGTGCCTGTGCCATTCTTTGCCTGCATTGCGCACATTTCCAAGCAATA
>JAISNL010000046.1 GCA_031276235.1 Prevotellaceae bacterium
TACGCATAAAACGACGGCAGTAACAACAATATACACCCGCAACAGTGAAGATGCAAATGTCGTAAAATCGTTGAAACACCGTTCTTTTGTTTAATTTTCGTAATGTCATTTTCGAGAAAATTTTACTTATTAATTTTTTGCAAAGTAAATGCAATTAATCCGCCAGCCAAATACCATGTTTATGGTATTTTGATGACGTACATACGTAAACCCTATAATGCAGTTCAAAATTATTACAGTAAATTATATTTGTAAATGGCGACTATACAGGGGGCTTGCTTTTGAAAATTGAAAATACAATTTTTGATTATCAATAATGTACAAGATTGGAACAGTGATTTTTTAACTTTAGCGGACAACAATGTTTTTTCCTATTTTCTTCTCACAATTTTTGCCTGCGATAAGTATAAACTATAATTTTAACAGTCTGGATTAATCTTTTGAAGCAAGATTTCGTTTTGCCAGCCATTGCTGGTTTTCATCCACTGTTTTTTGATGCCGACAATATCGAAGCCTATATTTGTAAGCATTTTTATACTTTTTGTGTTGCTTTCATCTACATTACAATAAACTTGATGAAGCCGTAAAATATTGAAACAATAATCTACAATCAAATTCAGAGCCTCAGTAGCAAACCCTTGTCGACGATTGCTTTCGGCATATATAAGTACTCCAAGCGCAATACGTTCGTGCATCGGATCGAAATCGAACAAATCAACAGTGCCTACAGCGCTACCTGTTGTTTTATTTTCAATCATCAATCGCAATTGTCCTGTTTCAAAAATATCTTTGTATGAATTTTCAATATACAGTTTAAGCGCATAACGCGAATACGGCACAACAGTATTGCTTACGTTCCAAATGTTTACATCGTTTTCCCATAAATACAGAATGTCCAAATCTTCGGGTTCGAGCGGACGCAAACGGATATTTACTGTTTCTAAAAACATTACAATATTAGGTCATCAGTTTCTTTATTGCTTTAGCCAGACGCTTAACGCCTTCGGTGTTCATTTCTTCCGACATGTATGAAAAGTTGATACGCATCGTATTTTTCCCAGAGCCATCGCAGAAAAATGCATTGCCAAGTACAAATGCTACGTTTTCTTTAATCGCAATATCAAACAAATCTTTGGCATCCATATAATCGGGAAGCGTAATAAACAGAAATAATCCGCCTTCGGGGCGAGTCCATTGAACGCCTTCGGGCATATATTTTTCAAACGCGGCAATCATTCCATCGCGTTTGCGGTGATAATTTTCAATTATTTTCGGAATATTTTGGTCAAGATAGCCTTTTTCTAAAAACTTTGCCGCTATTTTTTGGTCAAGTACGGGCGAACACAAATCAACCGATTGTTTTGCAGTTACAATTTTATCTATTATTGTTTCGTGAGCGATAACCCATCCGAGACGAAATCCCGGAACAAAAATTTTAGAAAACGTGCCAAGTAAAATTACTCGTCCCGAATTGTCCATTTCGTACATTGTTTTTATATGTTCGCCCTCAAAACGCACTTCGCGATAGGGGCAGTCTTCTACTATCAGCACATCATATTTTTCGGCAACGCGAAGAACCATACGGCGGTCGGCTTCAGTCATTGTAACTCCCGAAGGATTCTGAAAATCGGGAATTGTGTAGATAAATTTTGGAAGTTCTTTCAATGTCTGCATCACTTCCAGCGTGCTGTCGAGCGCGGCATCGTAGCGTATTCCTACCATGTTTGCTCCGTAAGCGTTGAATGCCTGCAAGGCTCCGAGATATGATGGCAATCCGCACACAACCTTGTCGCCTCTATTCAGCAAAATTTTGCTTACCAAATCAAGTCCCTGCTGGGATGCGGTTACGATTACAAGATTTTTCAAGTCAATATTAAATCCCTGTTTATTGTAGCGATCTACCAGCAGTTTGCGAAGTTTCAAATCACCTTCGGTTTCGCCGTATTGAAGGGCTTTTGCTCCGTCTTCGTCCAATACTTCGCAAGCAACTTCTTTCATTTTTTCAATAGGAAACAAATCGGGCGCAGGAAAACCGCCTGCAAATGAAATAACATCAGGATTATTTGTAAATTTTAGCAGTTCTCTGATTGATGAACGCTTCATACTTTTTGCGGTTTTAGAAAATTTTTGTGTAATATCTTTCATGGTGATAAAATATATTAAATGTTATTTATGTAATTGACGGCAAAATTATATTTTTTTTTCTAATTTTGCATCAAAAAAATTGTTTTTTTATGATATTTTTATTGAAAATTATAATTATATTAATAATATTCTTAAAATCAAATGAATATATAAGCGCTCAAACTTCTCAATTCAGAGTAATGTTTTTCAATGTTGAAAATTATTTCGATACTTTTGATGATGACAAAACGCTTGATGAAGATTTCACTCCAACAGGTTCATATCACTGGACTTGGGAGAAGTTTTTGGCAAAACGCAATGCTTTGGCTAAAATCATTATTGCAGTCGGCGAGGGTAAAGCGCCGTCTATTGCAGGTTTATGCGAAATAGAAAATCGTTTTGTGCTTAACCAGCTCGTAAACGAAACTCCGCTTGCAAACTTTGATTATCGCATCGTGCATCGAGATTCGCCCGACAGCAGAGGAATAGATGTTGCTTTGCTTTATAATGCGACTGATTTCAGGTTGCTGCATCAAAATTTTTATGCGGTTTCGCAAAGTTTCAAAACTCGCGAAATTCTTTATGTAAAAGGTATTTTTTGTGAACTTGATACTTTGCACGTTTTTGTTAACCATTTTCCGTCGAAACGCGGAGGCGCAAAAAACAGCGAGCCGCGCCGAATTGCAGCAGCCAACGAGTTAAAACGTCTATACGATTCAATTATCAATACAAACAATAATGCAAATATTTTGATTATGGGCGATTTTAACGATACGCCCGACAGCGAACCTGTAACTAAAATATTGCAGGCAAAAGATGATTTCAACAATATAAACAGACTTGATTTGTATAATCTTGCCTTACCGATGATGAAAAATGGAGAAGGAACAATTAAATTTCAAGGAATTTGGGAATTTATCGATTTAATGTTTGTATCGGGGAATATGTTGATGGAAGGCAATAAAATAAGCTGTTCTCAATCGGATTTCAGAATTTTCAAAGCTCCGCAGTTATTTGAAAAAGATAAAGCTTATGTTGGCGAAAAGCCAAAACGGACGTTTATTGGGATAAAATATAATGGCGGCATAAGCGACCATCTTCCTGTTTACATACAAATAAATGTAAAAAAGTAAAATCATTCAGTTGACAGTTGACAGTTAAAAATGCAGGGGCGAAAAATTTTTCGCCCGAAAATAATAAAACATCTTTGCGAACCCGCAGAGTGAAGCCAACCGGAAAAACGAAGAGTTGAAAAAATAACTGTCAACCGTCAAGTTTTAACCTTTTAGCCTGAAGTTCGAGGCTTTTAGCATCGAGTTTGAGTCTTTTAGCATTGCTTCGCTGCCTGATGCCATGACGCTGTCGTCAATCATTTCGTACACCTTGTCACGTCCTAAAAAAAGTTGACATGTTAATACTAAATTTTTGTTATTTATTTTTATACGTTTCATGTTTATTATTTTTTTAGTCAACCCATAGTAGGACATGACACCTGCAATAAACTGTCAATTGTCAACTGTCAACTGTTTCGCATGGCTATGACGTCATTCGCGCTTTGTTCCATTCGCCAACTTCGAGATTTGCAATGTTATCACCGCTTATTTCAAAACGCGTTGCTGTGAGCACGGCGTGAAAGCCATAGTTTCCTGCGGCTCCGGGATTTATATGCAGAAAGCCAAACTGCTTATCGTTCATCACTTTCAAAATATGCGAATGTCCACAAATAAAGAGTTTGGGAGGATTTATCAAAAATTCTTTATAAATCGAATAATCGTAATGCGATGGATAGCCTCCAATATGCGTAATCATTACATCTACATTTTCGCAAATAAACCGAAGGATTTTCGGATATACAATGCGAACATCCTGTCCATCGCAATTTCCGTGAACACCGCGCAGGGGCTTAAACGCGGCAATTGCATCGGCAGTTGCGATATTGCCAAAATCGCCTGCATGCCAAATTTCATCAACATCGGCAAAAAAATTCTTCAATTTATCATCGAAAGTTCCGTGAGTATCGGAAAGCAAACCTATTTTCATTTGTCTGATTTTAAATATTTTTCAATATGTGCATTTTTATTTTATAACTTTGCAAAGTTATATTTTAATTTTAACGTAGAAATGTATGTTTTTTACAGTCCCGATATTAGCGGAATACATTATTGCCTGAACGAAACAGAATCCAGACACTGTTGCGGCGTATTGCGGTTGAATACTGATGATTTGATTTATCTGATTGATGGTTGCGGAAATTTTTATACTGCCAGAATTGTCGATTTGTCTGCAAAAAAATGCGAGGTTGAAATTATTGATGTAAAAAATAATTACGGACAGCGCAGTTACAAACTGCATATTGCAATAGCGCCGACAAAAAGTATTGACAGATTTGAGTGGTTTTTGGAAAAAGCTACCGAAATAGGCATAGATGAAATTACTCCTCTTGTTTGCGAACATTCGGAACGACAAATATTGAAACTTGAGCGGCTGCAAAAAGTAATTATTGCAGCGGCAAAGCAGTCGGTAAAAGCATTTTTGCCGAAAATAAATGAACTAACGAATTTTCAAAAAATTGCAGAACGGAAATTTGAGGGCAAAAAATTAATTGCGCATTGCCATGAAAGCGCAAAGACTGCTTTGCAGAAAATAATCAAACCGCATGACAATGTTCTTGTTTTTATTGGTCCTGAAGGCGATTTTTCTAAAGATGAAATACAGATTGCTCTGCAAAACGATTTTGTTGAAGTTGGTTTGGGCAATTCGCGCCTGCGCACCGAAACGGCTGCCGTTCACGTTTGCAGCGCTGTATGTTTGATTAACGGGGACTGAAATCTCAACCGTTTTTTCTCAGCACATAAATCATCGAACTGCCTTTGTCCTTATTGTGCAGAGCTTTGACAGTTGATACAGCGCCTATAAACATTGCTTTTACAAATGCAGAAAAGATGTTGACTTTTTTGTATCTCTCGCTCAACAGCGAGACGTAAAAAGCATCTAAAAGCATTGGTTTTTTATATGCAATATTGAAGTTGAACTTTTTAATCAGCAATTCTATTGTTTCCGGCGTAAAATGCCATAAATGACGCGGAATATCATAGCCAGCCCAGTAAGTTCTGTAATGCTTTGCATCGTATGAGTTGCAATTGGGCAAAGCAATCACGGCAATACCATCAGGCAAAAGCAAGTCATATATTTTTTCCATTATCTCATCCAAATCTTCTATCCGTTCAAGCACATGCCACAAAGTAATTATATCAAAACTTGATTTCCGAAATTTATATATGTGTGATTCCTGTTTCACAAACAATTTGAAATATTCGACTGCCATTTTGTTGGCGCGTTCGTTTTTTTGTATGCCGAAAGTTTCCCAGCCTTTACGTCTGGCTGCGTTTAGAAAATATCCCGTGCCGCAACCGATATCAAGAATTTTGCCTGTGCGTTTTTTCGATTGTTTACAAACCAGTTTCAGTTTATTCTTCACCATGTATTTTCGCACAAAATGATAAAGTTTATTTATAAAACCTTTTTTTGTATCAGAATGCGAAATATATTGCGGGTTGTCATAATACTTGCCAATACTGTGATTTGATGGAAATTTATTTGTAAATAAAAAACCGCACTGTTTGCAAATATATGTTTCAAATCTTTCTCCGCTCACAAGATAATCTTTGCAAAAAAACTCATGTTTTACTCTGATGCTGCCACATAAAGGACATTTTTTAATAGTAATAATGCTCATAATTCAGCTAATTTTAAAATGCAAAGTTGTAAAAATTTATTGAAATTTTAGATAATTATTGCAAATAATATGCAGCAAATTATAAAAATATTAATTTTGCACGCTTAAAAGTTATGACAGATTCATTTTTACATAAAGGATTACGGAAAAAACTTGTTGACGAATTGCGTACGAAAGGTATTGATAATGAAATAATACTTGCGGCGATTGGAAAAGTTCCTCGGCATTTTTTTGTTGACGGCAGTTTTGCCCGAGATGCTTACGAAGACAAGCCTTTTTCAATCGGAGCCGGTCAAACAATATCGCAACCGTTTACCGTTGCGTTTCAAACCCAGTTGCTTGATGTCAAAAAATTTGACAAAGTTCTTGAAATAGGCACAGGCTCAGGCTATCAAACCGCCATACTTCTCGAACTCGGAGCAACTGTTTATACTATTGAACGGCAGCGTGAACTGTTTGTAAAATATCAGCAAATATTGATGCAAATGAATTATCAGCCCTATTCATTCCTTGGCGATGGCTACGAAGGAAAGCCTGTGTTTGCGCCTTTCAACAGAATTTTGATAACAGCAGGAGCAAAAACCGTTCCGCAAAAATTGCTTGAACAATTGGCTGTTGGAGGCAGAATGGTAATTCCCGTAGGAGATTCCGAAACGCAGGAAATGACTGTTATTGACAAATTATCTGCTGACAACTATAAAACGGCAAAATTCGGAAAGTTTTCATTCGTTCCCATGCTGCATGGAACAGTTAACAGTTGACAGTGATAATAATGAACGTCATCGTTCTTTGCAACCGTAGTGCAACGGAGCTCGGCGTAAGCCAATCCAGAAGAGTGAAATAGTAAACAGTAAATAGCGAAAAAATAACTGTCAACTGTTAACTGTCAACTAATTTATGATATTAACTCATTTTTTTTGCTGTTCGACTTAAATTTTGTACTTTTGGCAAAATTTTAATTGTAAAAAATAAATTATTAAAAATATGAAACAACACAATTTTGGAGCAGGTCCATGTATCCTGCCACAACAGACGCTTGATGCTACGGCAAAAGCAATTATCAATTTTAACGGATTATCGGTGCTGGAAATTTCGCACCGTTCAAAAGATTGGGAAGCCGTGATGAACGAATGTCGCTCATTGTGGAAAGAACTGCTCAACATTCCGGATGGCTATCATATACTTTTTTTGGCGGGAGGCGCAAGCACTCAGTTTTTGAACATTCCTTTCAATTTACTTGAGAAAAAAGCAGCCTATCTTGACACTGGAGTATGGGCAAGTAAAGCGGCAAAAGAAGCCACACTGTTTGGCGAAACTGTAACAGTTGCATCTTCAAAGGACAGAAACTACAATTATATTCCCAAAGGCTGGACAGTTCCGCAGGATGCAGATTATTTGCATATCACTACCAATAACACAATTTACGGAACGGAAATTCGTGAAGATTTTGACTGTCCTGTAAATCTTGTTGCCGATATGTCTTCGGATATAATGACGCGCAAAGTGGATGTTTCAAAATATGCTTTGATATACGGAGGCGCTCAAAAAAATGTGGGACCTGCCGGCGTAACTTTTGTTATCGTTCGCGAAGATATTTTGGGAAAAGTTTCGCGTAAACTTCCATCCATGGTCGATTACAGACTGCATATCAAAAACGAATCAATGTACAATACGCCGCCGGTAATTTCTATTTTTATAATGAACGAAATGCTGAAATGGATAAAAGAATCGGGCGGAGTAGAAAAAATGGAAGAACTTGCAAAAAAACGCGCTGAAATTCTTTATGCCGAAATAGAACGCAATTCTCTGTTTAAGGGAACTGCCGAAAAAGATGCACGCTCTTATATGAATATCTGTTTTGTAATGACCGAAGAACACAGAGACAAAGAAACCGCATTTATGGAATTTGCCAAATCATGCGGAATGGTTGGTATTAAAGGACATCGCTCTGTTGGCGGATTTCGCGCATCTTGCTACAACGCATTACCTGTGGAAAGCGTGCAGGAACTGATAAAATGTATGCAGAAATTTGAAAAAATGCAATAAAATTATGAAAACAGGCGTATGGTTATCTTATGATTTGGGAATAAAAGGCGATTATTCGGGCTTGTATCAATGGCTGGATAGCCATGATGCGGTTGAATGTGGAAACAATATTGCCTTTTTCAAAATGGATGTTGCCGATAAAGATATTATTGAAACAGTAAAATCCGAAATCAACAAAAATGTTGACATAAAAAATGGAGAACGTTTTTATTTAATATATAAAAAAGCAGATGGACGATATGCAGGTAAATATATTTTCGGCAACAGGAAAGCCAATCCATGGGAAGGATACGGGCAGCAACCGACAAATGAAGAAGATTTATAATGCTGAATGTAATAATTGACAGCGGTTTCTGGTTTGCTTTGTATGATCCGAGCGATGCCTATTATACAGAAGCAAACAACATTGCAGAACATTTAAATAATAATAATGTAATCATACCGTTTCCTACTTTGTATGAATCAATAAATACAAGATTTATGAAAAATTCGACAGCAAAAACCGAATTTGAAAATATTCTTAAACGCAGCAATGTAAAAATTGTGGATGATGAACCAGTTAAAAATGATGCATTAAGAATTACCTTTACGGATGAAAGTAAAAAAAGAAATTTAAGTCTGGTAGATAATATTATAAGATTGATATTGGAAGATGTTAATTATAAAATAGATTATTTAATCACTTTCAATAAAAAAGATTTCATTGATATATGCAAAAAACGCAACATTAAAATTTTAGATAACTAATTAATTAAATTAAAAATAAAAACATGAAAATATTAATAGCCACAGAAAAACCTTTTGCGAAAGCAGCCATTGATGGCATTCGCAAAATTGTTGAAAATTCGGGACATGAACTTCATTTGCTCGAAAAATATTCAGAAACAACTCAATTACTGTCGGCGGTAGCCGATGCAGATGCATTGATTGTGCGCTCCGACAAAGTTACAAAACAGGTTATAGAAGCCGCCGGAAAATTAAAAATTGTTGTGCGTGCTGGCGCAGGCTTCGACAATCTTGATTTGGATGCCTGCACATCAAAAAACGTTGTAGCGATGAATACCCCGGGACAAAACTCAAACGCAGTTGCCGAACTCGTTTTAGGATTGATGATTTTTATCAACCGCAACAAGTTCAGCGCAGGCACAGGCGCTGAACTTAAAGGCAAAAAACTTGGCATTCACGCCTACGGAAATGTAGGACGGCTGGTTGCCCGCATTGCAAAAGGATTCGACATGCAAATCTGGGCTTTCGACCCGTTTATAAAAAAAGAAATAATACAGGCAGATGGAATTACGGCAGTTGATAATGCAGAAGATTTGTATGCAAACTGCAATTATGTTTCACTACATATTCCGGCAAACGACAAAACCAAAAAATCAATAAACTGTAAACTGCTTAACCTTATGCCCGAAGGCGGATGCCTGATAAACACGGCACGCAGGGAAGTGATTGATGAAGATGATTTAATGAAACTATTTGACAAACGCGCCGATATTAAATATGTAACAGATGTTGCACCTTTAAATATTGCAGAATTGCAGCAAAAATTCGGAAACCGCATCTTTGCTACGCCCAAAAAAATAGGCGCAGAAACTGCCGAAGCAAATATTAATGCAGGATTAGCCGCCGCAAAGCAAATTGTGAACTTTTTCAACAACGGCGATGTAACGTTTCAACTCAACAGATAAAACTGATTGCAAAACAAAATCAAAAATACGAGTATTCATATTAAATATTAATGTATAAAAATAAAAATCATGGTTAAAATTAAACCTTTTAGAGCATTGCGTCCGCCCAAACAATTAGCGAAACAAGTATCGGCGCGTCCTTATGATGTAATGAATTCAGCAGAAGCAAAAGCCGAAGCAGGCGACAAATCGTTGCTGCACATCACAAAGCCCGAAATAGATTTTGAGCCGATGATTGATGAACATTCGCAGCAGGCATACGATAAGGCTGTTGAAAATTTCAAAAAATGGAGAGAACAGAAATGGCTTGTGCAGGAAGACAGGGAAAAATATTATATCTATGCGCAAACCATGAATGGCAGAGTGCAATACGGACTTGTTGCATGCGCCAATGTTGACGATTATCTGAACGGCAAAATCAAAAAACATGAACTTACCCGCAAAGATAAGGAAGACGATAGAATGATTCACGTGAAAATACAGAATGCAAACATCGAACCCGTTTTTTTTGCCTATCACGACGTGGATGAAATGAACGAAATAGTTGAAAGAATTGTAATCAATCAAGTGCCTGATTACAGTTTTGTAGCCGATGAAGACGGTTTTGGGCATGATTTTTGGGTGATTGATGATGACGAAATTAACCACAGAATCACCGAAATCTTTGCTTCCATTCCTGCGCTTTATGTTGCCGATGGACATCACCGCACCGCAGCAGCCGCACGGGTAGGAGAAGAAAAACGCAACAAAAACAAATATCATACAGGCAAGGAAGAATACAATTATTTTATGGCTGTAATATTTCCTGCAAGCAATTTGATGATTATTGATTATAATCGCGTAATCAAAGATTTGAACGGATTAAGCAAAAAAGAATTTATCGAAAAACTCGAAAAATCGTTTATCATTGAACCGAAAGGCAAGGAAACATACAAACCCGATAAACTGCACAACTTTTCGATGTACATTGACAACGAATGGTATTCGCTTACGGCAAAACAGGGCGCATACAACGATAGCGACCCAATAGAAACGCTTGATGTAACCATTCTTTCAAACCTTGTATTCGACGAAATTTTGAACCTCGGAAATCTTCGCACATCAAACCGCATTGATTTTGTAGGTGGCATTCGCGGGCTGGGTGAACTTAAAAGACGTGTTGACAGCGGCGAAATGGCTGTCGCATTTGCATTGTATCCTGTATCAATGAAACAACTGATGAATATTGCCGATACGGGAAATATCATGCCACCGAAAACCACATGGTTTGAACCCAAACTTCGTTCAGGGCTGGCTATACATACTTTGGACTGAACGGCTTTTACGGAGAATAATACAAAACTCAAAATATAAAACCGCGATTAGTACAAAAACATATTGCTTCGGCATAACACAGCAATATGAAAATGAAAAATGCCGGATGAGTTGCAAAAATACATCATTACATCAACTTATTGATTTTTAATGTTACCTTTGCAACCGATTTAAATATTAAATAATTCATAAAACATAAAATATTATGGCAGTAAAAATAACAATAGTAGGATCGGGCAACGTAGGCGCAACCTGCGCTAATGTACTTGCAACGCGCGAAATTGCATCCGAAGTCGTTCTTCTTGATATTAAAGAAGGCATTTCAGAAGGAAAAGCAATGGACATTATGCAAACGGCAGCCCTTGCAGAATTTGGAGGCAGCATAAAAGGAATAACAAATGATTATGCGGCAACGGCAAATTCAAATGTAGCAGTGATAACATCAGGCATTCCCCGCAAACCCGGAATGACGCGCGAAGAACTGATAGGCGTGAATGCGGGAATAGTGAAAAATGTAGTAGAAAATATTCTTCAACATTCGCCTAATGCAATACTGATAATAGTAAGCAATCCTATGGATGCAATGTGTCATCTTGCAACAAAAATTTCGGGACTTCCACGCAACAGAGTTTTAGGGCTTGGCGGCGTTTTGGACAGTTCCCGATTTAAATATTATTTAAGCCGTGCGCTGGAAGCAAATTCAAAAGACATCGAAGCTACTGTGATAGGCGGACACGGAGATACAACCATGGTTCCGCTGGCATCGCTTGCGACATACAGAGGAGCGCCGGTTGCTAATTTTCTGTCGAAACAGCAACTTGACGAAGTTATAGAAGCAACAAAAGTAGGCGGAGCAACTTTGACCAGACTGCTGGGAACATCAGCATGGTATGCACCCGGAGCTGCAGCGGCGGCAATGATTGAATCAATAGTAAGAAATCAGAAACGCATCATGCCTTGCGCCGTAAAACTTGAAGGCGAATACGGCGAAACCGATATTACAATCGGAGTACCTGTTGTGCTTGGCGAAAACGGCTGGGAAAAGATTATTGAATTTCCGATTAGCAACGAAGAAAAAATAGCTTTCAAAGCCTCTGTCGATGCCACACGCAAAGTAAATCAAATAATGGTTGACAATAAAATGATATAACATCCAAGGCGCGTAAATATACCTGTTTATATTTATGCCTTGTGAAGTATAAGCGGATAGAAAATATACCTTATTGACACAACTGCTCAAATCCTTTGCAGGTAATAAATTTTGTAAAATCGAATATAAATCAAACTAAAAAATATGTTATATGAAAAGAGTTGTACAGACAAGAGAACAAGTATGTTCTCTCATTGGCAAAATCCGCGAGGATAGAGAGTTGAGCCTTTACGACCTTTCAAAACTCTCAGGAGTAGGGCGAGATCATATTTGCAGAGTTGAAAACGGCGAACATTCTGTAAGCCTTGACGTACTGCTTAAACTGGTTAACGCGCTTGACTGTGAAATAATAATCAGAGAAAGGCTATAAAATTTATTCGTATATAACAGTTCGCATACGGAAATACCATCTCCAACCTCGCTGATAATAGAACCAGCGAGGTTGTTGTGAAGCAGGAATATATCTGCATTTCTATCCGCAACATTGAAAATACTGCGCTTTTTGTTCGCATGTTGAGAAATTCTCACGCACAGGCAAAAGACGCTCTTGTGTACAGGCTGTTTTTATCTGCTTCTGCACTCGCTGCAATTCAGCCGAAGCGTAGCGCAGCAATCCACAAAAAGACTGCAGGGCAGATTCAAGTAGTAAATACTGTTCGTAATAAACGGCTATTTATCTATCCTGCATCAGGATAGAAGTGTCGCCATAGCTGAGAAATCGAAAATCATGAGTCAGTGCATAATCGTAAACTTTGCGCCATTCGTTGCCGATAAATGCGGCAACCAGCAACAGTAATGTGCTTTTGGGCTGATGGAAATTTGTAATTAAGGCATTTACTATTTTAGGTTTATAGCTCGGCATAATCATTATTTGCGTTGAAGTGCAAAGTTCGTGCAAATTATTATTTTCAAGATAATCTAATACCGCTTGCAACGATTCGACAACATTTATTTTAAAATCACTTTGATAAGGTTCAAATTGACAGATGTTCAGATTTCTGATATTTTTATTCTGCATGATTTTACAGCCTGCCCAGTATAAACTTTCGAGAGTGCGGACGCTTGTTGTACCAACTGCTGCAATGCTTCCGAGATGTTGGATTATTTTGATGATAGTTGTTTTTTTTACAATAAAATGTTCCTGATGCATGATATGCTCGCTAACCAACTCGGTTTTTACAGGTTTGAATGTACCTGCGCCTACATGTAAAGTGATTTGAGCGGTTTCGATATTTTTTGATTTCAGATTTTGTAAAACATTGTTGCTGAAATGCAACCCTGCCGTAGGCGCAGCAACAGAACCTTCAAATTTTGAATATATTGTTTGATATCTTTCGCAGTCAATTTCCTGCGAGTCGCGTTTCAAATAAGGTGGAACAGGTATTTTGCCACATGAATCCATAACTTGTGCAAACGATAATTCGGAGTTCCATGTGAATCTCACTTTTAGTAATTCGTTGTTATTCCCGATTTTTTCAACGCTCAGTTCGTCTTTAATATTATTGCAAATAAACGTTTTTTTCAAAGTTTCGCCTTTCCATTTTTTCAGATTTCCTACGGTGCAATGCCAGATACATTCTGCCGTAGCCGCAAAATTATGCTCGTAACCGACTGGCAAAACGGGTTCAAGGCAAAAAATTTCAATTTGCGCTCCTGTTGTTTTATGAAAAATTATTCGCGCATGAACAACTTTCGTATCATTAAACACAAGCAAAGAATTGGAATTAAGCAAATCAGGCAAATCGGCAAATGACTGATGACTGATTTTACCTTTGCCATAAATCAGCAATTTTGATGAATCTCGCTGTGGCAAAGGATATTTTGCAATACGTTCATCGGGCAACTCATAATCAAAATCAGATATGTTTATTTTGTTCATAATTTATTATAAGTCTGCTTTTGATATGAATTTATCTGTATTTTACTGTAATATTCGAGATTATTGCCTTTTATTATTTTTTTGCAGTTTTTTCTCTGTTTTTCGTCGTTTTATTTCGGCTTTAATCAATTCAAGTTCGCGAGTTGTCTGTCCCGCTATTGCAGTATTTTCTTCGGCGCGGCGAATAAGATAAGGCAAAACCTTTTTTACCGGAGCATAGGGAATATATTTGGTTACGTTGTAGCCTTCGTGTGCAAGATTATATGAAAGATTATCGCTCATTCCGTATAGCTGTGCAAAAAATATTCGGTTGTCGTTACGAGTAAGATGATGTTTTTCAATCAAATTAGCCAGAAATTGATTGCTTTCTTCGTTATGAGTTCCCGAAAACACTTCAAATTTATCAATATGTTCAATCACATAACTCAAACCTCTGTTATAATTTTCGTCGGTTGCCTGTTTTGTTGGGCAAATAGGGTCTTTATAGCCGAGTTGCTTAGCTCTTTCGCGTTCCTTTTCCATGTAAGCTCCGCGAACAAATTTCATTCCTACCGTGTAATTATTTTCTACGGCATCGTTGTAAAGTTTTTCGAGATATTGCAATCTGTCATGCCTGTACATTTGAAGAGTAGTAAAAACTATTGCCCGTTTTTTGTTGAATTTGCGCATCATTTCTTCGGTAAAGTCATCTATTGCATCCTGAAAACAATAATCTTCGGCATCAACCAAAATACGGACATTATTGTCGTAAGCGAGTTGGCATAATGTTTCAAATCGCTGTTTGTATTCGCCATAATTTTTTTGTTCATCTTCATTAAGTTCTGCTTTTGCCGATGCTTTTTCCAACAGTTCGTCAACGGTAAGAGCCGTAGGTTTGAACACTGTGTAAGCTACATTTTCGTTGCCTTTGGCATATTTTATAGAGCTAATAAATTCTTCAAAAGTTTGTTGAATATCGTCGGCGCTTCCGCCGCCTTCTGCTGAATAATCAAAAATTGAGCGTATGCCGTATTTCATAAGCTGTTGAGCCAGCGGAGTACATTTTTGCAATGTTTCGCCTCCTACAAACTGTTTGTAAATAGTAGGTTTCAACAGCCAGCCGACAGGAAATTTGATTTTACCTGTAATGTAAACAAAAATTTTTCCCAATTTCACAACCCATGTATGTTTTATTGAGTTAAACAGAAATTTTGCGCGGCGTAAATCCGCATTGCTTTTTGCTTCAAAAGCAATTTGAGTATTTTTAAAATCTATCATATTTGTTTTGGTTTTATATAAATTTATTTGCTGTCATATTATCCGAAATATTCAAAATCAATTTCTTTGGTATCATCATATTCTGTAATGTTTCCTTTTTCGCATTTGTACACTTTGGCAGGATATTTTTTGATTAGTTGATGATTGTGAGTTGCCATTATAACGGTGATTCCGAATTTGCTGTTCAAATCAAAAAGAATTTCCATTATTTTGTCTGATGTTTCGGGGTCAAGATTTCCAGTCGGTTCGTCGGCAAGCAAAAGTAATGGGTTGTTGAGCAATGCGCGGGCAATAGCAATGCGTTGCTGTTCGCCTCCTGAAAGCTGATGCGGCATTTTTTGTATTTTGTCTTTCAATTCTACTCTTTTAAGCACTTCGTTGATGCGTTCTCTGATTTTTTTTTTGTCTTTCCAGTCGGTTGCCCGCAATACAAAAGCAAGATTCTCAAATACATTTCTGTCGGTAAGCAACTTAAAATCCTGAAAAACCACTCCAAGCTTACGTCTCAATAAATGAACAGATTTTGATTTCAATGTTTTCAAATCAAATCCTGCCGCCTCTGCGGTTGCGGCTTCCTTTACCGATATTTCTCCGTTTATTGCCCGTATCAAACTTGTTTTTCCACTTCCCACGCGTCCTATAATATAAACAAAATCGCCTGAATTTATTTTTAAATTCACATCGTTCAGCACAGGATTTTCATCAAGCAATATATCTGCATTTTCAAAATTTATGATGATTTTATTTTCCATGAAATTTATTTATCTTTACGAGAAACAAAGGTAATAAAATTTTAAAATACAAAGAAAATTTATACGTAAATTAAAAGAATGAAATATTATGTTTAGATTTGCAAAATAAAATGATTAATGTAATTACAATTTTAACTTTATCATTATGAAATGGAAGATTGCTATAGCAGATTTTAAAAAATATTTACATTTGGAATTATCACTTTCTGAAAATACGATAAATGCATATATACATGATGTAAAAAAACTTAGATCTTTTGCCAAAGATAAAAACAATTTAAATATCAATGATATTAAAGAATATCATATTCATGAATTTCTTGCCGATTTATACGATAATAATTTGAATAGCCGCACACAGCAGCGAATTTTAAGCGGCATAAAAAGTTTTTTTACTTTTCTTGAATTTGAAAACGAACTGAAGATGAATCCTGCCGAACTGGTTGAAAGCCCGAAAATAGGACGAAAATTGCCTGATTTTTTAACTGTTGATGAAATAGACAGTATAATTTCGAGTATAGATTTGAGCGGTCCACTCGGACACAGAAATGCGGCTGTTATCGAAATTCTTTACAGTTGCGGATTACGAGTTTCGGAAGTTATTGACTTAAAAATATCGCACTTGAATTTTTCAGATGAATTTATACGAATCACAGGAAAAGGAAACAAAGAAAGACTTGTGCCTATAGGCAAACGGGCGATACAATCGCTATCCATATATCTTAACCAACGAAAATCTATATTTGTTAACAGAAAAGCCGAAGATATTGTTTTTCTTAACCGCAGTGGGGAAAAACTCTCGCGCGTGGCAATTTTCAACCTTATAAAAAGGCAAGCAATAAAAGCGGGAATAAGTAAAATCATAAGCCCGCATACACTTAGACATTCATTTGCTACTCATCTTGTTGAAAACGGCGCCGACCTGAGGGCAGTACAGCAAATGCTCGGACATGAATCAATTCTTACTACCGAAATATATACGCATCTTGACAATACATTTATACGAAATGTAATTCTTTTGTATCATCCACGTGCAAAATAGTCAGAGTAAAACGAATAGTCAGATAGATATTTAATATATCTTTTGCATCATGTTTTACAAAAAGAATGAAATTCTTGCATAACATTTCAATTAATTGTGTACTTTTGCACTATACCTTGATATTGTTTGTTTTCATTGTAATTGAACAGTCAATAAATTGACAAATTAACATAAAAAATTAAGAATAATAAATTAAAATAAAAAAAAATGAAAAAAATTACTCTTGCAATCTTTTGTTTTATAATAATACTGCAAACGTTTGCTCAATCCACACTAAATGATGTTTCTAAAATAATATCAGAAACAGACTGGCACGCAAAACAAATAACTGAAAATATTGTTTTCAAGCAGGCGCAAATCAAAATTTTCGATTCCAAACAAAGTATCAGTATTCTGGAAATTACTCTGTCTCCTGTCGTACGACTCGGTATCAACGATGTAAGCAACACGCTGATACCTGCAAGTCAATTGTGTCGGCAGGTTGATGCCATTGCAGGCGTCAATGCTTCGTTTTTTGACATGAAAAACGGAGGAGCAGTTGATTTTGTACGGGTAAACGGCGAGATTCTTCACAGTAAAACAAAAATATCGCAACGCAATAATGCCGCTCTTGTTATCAACAGGCATGATGTGCAAATCCTTGAACGCGATACACTCGACAGCAACTGGGAAAATAATCTGAACTGCGAAAATGTGATTGTAGCAGGACCGCTGATTATGAAAAACGGAATTCCTGCCGTTCTGCAAAAAAATGCGTTCAACGAAAATCGGCATCCACGCACGCTTGTGGCAATCAAAACAAACGGAAACGTTCTGCTTATCGTAGTTGACGGCAGAAATGCAAATGCCGCAGGAATGAGCATCAGCGAACTTTATATACTGTCGAAAGCGCTGGGCTGCAACGATGCAATGAATTTCGATGGAGGAGGCTCATCCGCTATGTATATAAAAGGCGAAACAGAAACGGGAATAGTAAATTATCCGAGCGACAACAGACTGTTCGACCATTACGGCGAGCGCAAAGTGGCAAATGTAATTTATGTGAAAGAAGTTAAGCCGTTCAAATTTGCATTTTTTACAGATATACACACAGGTACGGCAACTTCCGAAGAAGATTTGATGCGCTGCATAGAAGATGTAAATTCACAAAACGATGTTGATTTTGTAATTGTAAATGGAGATGTTACCGAAAACGGATTAAATTCTGAATTGGAAACAGTTAAATACAGACTCGACAAACTCAACAAAAAATATTACGCAATAGCCGGAAATCATGAAACAAAATGGACAGAATCGGGACATACGCGTTTTGCGCAACTGTTTGGCGATACAAAAGTTACATTCAACCACAAAGGAATACAGTTTGTTGGATTTTCGTCGGGTCCTGTTTTACGCATGGGAGATGCACACGTGTCGCCGCGAGAAATAAACTGGCTGAAAACTACTTTGCAGTCGATGGAAAATACAAAACAGCCGGTGATTGTATTTACGCACGTGCCGCTGGTAGAACCCGCAGATCAAATAGACAACGGACATGAAATAGCCGATATTGTCAGAAAATATAATACGCGAGTAATTCTCAACGGACATTATCATCACAATCGCGCACTCGATGCAGACGGAATTCCTGCAATAATTTGCCGTTCTACGCTTAGAGATAAAAAGCCTGCAGGAGGTTACAGCATATTTACCGTTGATGCCGATTCGTTAAAGGTTTTTGAAAGAAATCCTGTAGAAAAAACAGAAAAACAATGGCATTCGCTGTCGATGACAAAAGAATATTATGTTAAAACAGCCGAAAAACATGATTTAGTTAATGATTCTATAAATTCGCTGTATCCAGACGTAAAAGTTGAATGGCAAACGGCAACAGGCGGAATAATTACCAATACGGCTACCGTTGTCAGCAATAAAGTAATATCGGGAAACGAACTTGGCGAAGTATATTGCTTAAATTTACATAACGGCGAAATAATATGGAAATATCAGGCTCGAAACGCCGTATATTCAACCCCTGCAATAGAAAAAAACAGTGTGGTATTCGGCTCTTGCGACAGCAGTATTTATTGTCTGAATATCGAAAACGGAAAAAAACTTTGGGAATTAAAAACAAATCACGCAGTAATGGGATGCCCTGTTATAGCAAACGGAATTATATACACAGGAGGCAGCGATGGCTGTTTTAGAGCTATCAATATCAGCAACGGTGAAATTGTATGGACTTTCGGCGGAATAAAAGGCTATATAGAAAGCGCTCCCGCTATATACGACAACAAAGTAATATTCGGCGCATGGGATACAAACCTGTATGCCGTGAACATGCACGACGGAACACTTGCGTGGAAATGGAACAATGGTCATCCGCGGTTACATTTTTCACCTGCCGCATGTATTCCTGTTGCAAGCAACGGTAAAATTTTCATAGTTGCTCCCGACCGTTACATGACTGCCATTGATGCAAAAACAGGAAAAACAATATGGCGTACAAACAAACATAAAGTACGCGAAACTATAGGTATTTCAGAAGACAAAAGCCGAATATACGCACGCTGTTTTACCGATACTGTATTCTGCATTTCATCTACGGCAAATGATTTTGAAGAGTTGTGGTTTGCAAACACAGGCTACGATTACGATATAAATCCATCAATGCCAGTTGAAAAAGATGGCGTGATATTTTTTGTAACAAAAAACGGAATGTTTGTCGCCCTCAAAGCCGACAACGGAGAAATACTGTGGAAACACAAATTTAACAATACCATGATAGCAACGCTAACGCCATTGAACAGCCGCGAACTTGTATTTACAACCCATGATGGAATTATAGGCAAACTCGCAAACGGCAAATAATCCCCAATAAAGAAACATTTGCAATCAAAAGTTTTTATCTTGTTTGTCAATTTACAGGTTAAAATTCAAAATGTAATCCAATATAACACTCTTATTTAGTCGTTCCTAAATAACTCTACACATTATTGATATATAATAAAATAATGGTAAAAATATTTGGAAAATAATACAGGATTTTGTATCTTTGTGCCGAAAGAAACGGTAAAAATAAATCAAAAAATACATAGAAAATGGAAGGAAAATTACCGGACACAAAACAGCGCGAACTGTTCCGCCCAATGTTGAATGACATTATAAACAAGCGCCAAGAGTTGGTTCTGCTTGCAGATGCAATTGATTGGCAATATTTTGAAAAAGAGTTCAGTCCGCTTTATTCCAGCGTTGGACAGCCGAGCGTACCCATTCGATTGATGATTGGCTGCCTGATGTTGAAACATTTAAAAAATTTGGGAGATGAAAGTTTAGCCAAAGCATGGATAGAAAATCCTTACATGCAATATTTCTGCGGAATGCGCTGTTTTTTTCCAAAAGTTTCCTTCATTAATGCGCCTGAATTTGATTGGTAAGGAGGGACTAAATATGAAGAAAGTTATAGCGAATATATTATTGATTATTACTGTAATTATGTTTATATTTGTAGTATATTATGCCCTATTAGAACGCTTTAATGTAGTCGTTGTGCCACTATTTCTTGTTTTTATAGTTTTAGGTATTATTGCTAATTTTTATAGTAGTAAAAAAGAAAATTCACCAACAAAAAAGATTAACTTTCAATTTAATGATTATCTGATTATAGGAAAAAAAATTATATTATACACATTGTTATTTTCTTTTTTATCAATTGTATTTATAATAATATGCCGAATAAGATCACCTCTATATATCAGAAAATTATTGATATTTTCCATGCTTATAAGTGCGTTTTTTGCCCAATTTATACTGATAAACAAAATTTACGCTATAACGACAAAGAAGATTTATTCTCATATTACTGTATTTTTATTGTGTTATATTAATTATATTTTTATATATGTTTTAATGGTAAGTATTTTAAATAATTCTACTGTAAAAAACTATGAATTTGACAGTTATATGGGAAGATATTGGACTATTATAACACCAGTCTTTTTTGTATTACTTTTAACTTTAGTAATCATAAAAAATAGAAAAGGGCAAAATAATAGTAAGTTTGTAAGACTGTCTATACCTGTATTATTGTTTTGTTTTCCTACAATAAAGTCTTTTATTGTTGATGATAGATTCTATTGTTGTGGTTCACCTATATTAAAGGCGAGTTTCGATTGTATTTTCCCTTTTGGATATAGTGTTATTTCCTTGTTTACAAAAGAATATAATATATGCCAAGAAGGTTATGGTTACAGTTTTTGCTACGAAACAAGATTTAATCCGGAAATTTTCGCCCAAATGTTTCAACACAAATGGTTATTTTTACATTTTATTACTATTATTTTGGCAATTGTATTCATACCCATCATAAATAACTTATCCAAAAAGTATGATAATATAAATACATAATACAAGCAAATAAAGTTAATAGAACAACACAAATAAAATCTTTTGCGAAAATAGACTGCCCAAATGATTGTATGAAAGTTAAAATCCCTTTATCCAAAATAATATATCCTACTAAAACTGAAAATACAGAAAAATACAAATTCATAAACGTAACAAGTTGCTCGTATTTTTCTATATACATTTTGTGAAACGAATATCTTATATCGTATTCTTTTAACAATATGCCCAATTTATCATTTGTCATTTAAATACTAATTGTATAGTCTGCAAAATTAGTAATTTTCTCTGAATAAACATTTAAAACTTAAAAAAGTTCTTTCATCAACCACTTTTGCGTAAATCTGAGTGGTTTTCACATTGGTACGCCCTAACATCTTGCTGACTGACGGTATAAATATCCGTACCATTTCATAATTGCAAAAAACGAAAACACTTTAAAGTAATTTATCTGCAAAAAAAGCGATAAACTTTTGATTTACCGCTTTCTATCTGTTTTTGATAGTTACTTTGTTAGATATCTTACTTCACTTCTTCAAAGTCCACATCTTCGGCAGTTGTGTTTTGCTGGCTATCGCTGTTGTTTTGTGCCGTGTCGGAAGTTGAGTTTGTATTGTCGTCTGCGTTTGTTGTTTGCTGTGCGCGGTACAATTCTTCGGAAGCGGCTTGCCATGCGTTGTTTAATTCTGCCTGCGCTGCATCAATTGCCGCAACATCCTGCGAACTGTGCGCTGTTTTAAGTTTTGCCAATGCATCTTCGATTACTGTTTTTTTGTCGGCAGGAATTTTGTCGCCATATTCTTTCAACTGCTTTTCGGTTTGGAAAATCATGCTGTCGGCAGCGTTGATTTTGTCCACACGTTCGCGTTCGCGCTTGTCTGATTCTTCGTTGGCTTTTGCTTCTTCGCGCATGCGTTTTATTTCTTCTTCACTCAATCCCGATGATGCTTCGATACGTATTTTTTGTTCTTTGCCCGTGCCTTTATCTTTTGCCGATACATTCAAAATTCCGTTTGCATCTATATCAAATGTAACTTCAATTTGCGGTACTCCGCGCGGAGCAGGCGGCAATCCATCCAAATGAAAGCGTCCTATTGATTTGTTATCACGTGCAAACTGGCGTTCTCCCTGACAGATATTTATTTCCACCGAAGGCTGATTGTCGGCAGCTGTTGAAAATACCTGCGATTTGCGCGTGGGAATTGTTGTGTTTGCATCTATGAGTTTTGTCATTACGCCGCCGAGTGTTTCAATTCCTAACGAGAGAGGGGTAACATCGAGTAAAAGCACGTCTTTCACTTCGCCTGTCAGCACTCCGCCTTGAATTGCCGCTCCGATTGCTACTACTTCGTCTGGATTTACTCCTTTTGAAGGCGCTTTCTTGAAGAAGTCTTCAACCACTTTCTGAATAGCAGGAATGCGTGTAGAACCGCCGACAAGTATCACTTCGTCGATGTCGGATACGCTTATTCCCGCATCTTTTACGGCTTTGCGGCAAGGTTCAATCGAACGTTGTATCAAATCGTACGATAACTGTTCAAATTTTGCGCGGGTAAGAGTTTTCACCAGATGTTTCGGAATACCATCAACAGGCATGATATAAGGTAAATTTATTTCTGTGGATGTTTGGCTTGAAAGTTCTATTTTTGCTTTTTCGGCTGCTTCTTTCAGTCGCTGTAAAGCCATTGGGTCTTTACTTAAATCTATTCCGCTGTTATCGTTTTTAAATTCCTGAACCAGCCAGTCAATAATTACATGGTCAAAGTCATCGCCGCCAAGGTGAGTATCGCCGTTGGTTGATTTTACTTCAAACACTCCATCTCCGAGTTCGAGTATTGATATGTCAAATGTGCCGCCGCCCAAGTCGTAAACGGCTATTTTCATATCTTTGTTTTTCTTGTCCATGCCGTAAGCCAAAGCTGCAGCTGTAGGTTCGTTGATTATGCGTTTTACTTTAAGACCTGCAATTTCGCCGGCTTCTTTTGTTGCCTGACGTTGCGAATCGCTAAAATATGCAGGAACGGTAATCACAGCTTCGGTAACTTCCTGCCCTAGAAAATCTTCAGCTGTTTTTTTCATTTTTTGAAGCACTATTGCCGAAATTTCCTGCGGTGAATATAAACGGTCGTCAATTTTAACGCGCGGAGTATTATTGTCGCCGCGTACAACATCGTATGATACTCTGCCTGTTTCGGTTTGTACTTTATCGAAAGTTTCACCCATGAAACGTTTTATAGAGAAAACCGTTTTTTTCGGATTTGTGATAGCCTGACGTTTTGCTGGATCGCCTATTTTGCGTTCTCCGTTCTCGGCAAATGCCACAACCGAAGGCGTTGTTCGTTTTCCTTCGCTGTTAATGATAACAACGGGTTCGTTGCCTTCCATCACTGAAACGCATGAATTTGTTGTTCCTAAATCAATTCCAATAATTTTTCCCATTTTATTTTTATCTCCTTTTTTATTTATTTTCTATTTTTCGATTGTTAATCAGCAATAGTTGTGCCATACACGGAATATGCAAAATATTCTGAAATATTGGCATTAATCCTCTTTAAACCCGACATTAATGATGCTGTTTACTGACGTTTTGGCAGTAAAAGGTGAATATTATCATAACAAATAAAAAATAATAAGTTTTTTTCCACTAAGTGATGAAAAATAAATAAGGCATAACAAATAAACCTGAAAAAATCAGTTGAAAGTGATAAAAACATAAAATTCTGGATTGTTTCGTCGCTACGCTCCTCGCAAAAACGAACTAACCACGCAACGCGTTGCGAGCGTAGCAATTCAGAAAAGTGAAAGAAATAAGGTGAAAATAAGGTTTTATCATCGCTTGTTAAACATTAGGAGTTGTATATTCTATTTATTTTTCATCCCTAAGTAAATTAGATTGATATTCAGATTATTGTTTGTTAATATCTTGATGGTTGATTACAATGTCAAATTTTGCTGTATCTATAAATCGTCCGAATTGCATGTTATGTATTTTATCGGCTTTGGCGTTGATAAAATTTATATTATATTCGGTCGCAATAATGTGTGAAATCAGTTCGTTGCAAAAAAAGCGCGTTGTATCTGAAATGTCGAAATAATCGTCAAAAGGAATTTTTTGTGCAAGGTAATATTTTGCTTTGTTTGCAATTTTGTTGTTGTCGCTGTTTTTCAAACGTACTATAATGATGGAATTTTTATACGTGTCATCAATAAATTCGTTAAGCGTTGATTGTTGCATCCCGTTTGTATTGCTTACAGAGAGCGACAATGTGTGAATCACATTTATGCTGTCGCTGTCAATATTCAATATTCCGCAATGCGAAAGTTTGTATTTTTCATTGAGGTGCGCAGAGATTGCCAAACTGATTGCGCCTCTGCCCTGCCGCATAATAATGTCTCCGCTGCGCAGCAGGCTTATTTCTTCGCAGGTTAATGTATCGCAGTCGGATGTTGATGTTATTGGGTTTTGCGATGATTCATAAAAAGAATGTTCCTGCCTGCTTTTACAGCCGATCAGAAACATTTGGAAAATCAAGATTATATTGAAAATCTTTCCCAATTTATTTACCGTTGCCAAGGTCAATTGTTTTATTTACTTTCCATTGCCCATCTTCTTTTATCAGAGGAATATTATCGGCATCTTCTTCTCCCATAACAGAAACTTTTATTTTTACTGTTGCCGTATTTCCATCTTCAGCAATTTGTTCTTCAATAATTTCAATTTTTGCGTCTTTAGCATTGGCTTTAATGATTTCGAGAACATCTTGGGATTCGGGCGCTTCAATCTGCTCAATAAGTTTGTCAATATCTTCATAGTAGGCTTTAGCAACATATTTTTTCGCCTCGTTAAAGTCGAACTTTAATGTCGCTTCAGTAAATTTTTTTGCAACGTCAGATGGTTTTTCGCCGCAAGATGCAACAAACAAGGATATAGCGCCAAATATTATTATATTTTTTAACGATTTCATCATTAATATTTATTTTATTTTGTTTAAACTAAAATTAAAAAGAATGTTCCTGCCTGCTTTTACAGCCGATCAGGAACATTTGGAAAATAAACACCTAATTGAGAATTTTTCCCAATTTCAATTTTATTTACCGATGTCAATTTTTTTGTCAATTTTCCATTGACCATCTTCTTTTATCAGAGGAGTATCTTCTTCATTTTCCTGTCCCATAACGGAAACTTTTACT
This sequence comes from Prevotellaceae bacterium, assembly GCA_031276235.1. Classification (GTDB taxonomy): domain Bacteria; phylum Bacteroidota; class Bacteroidia; order Bacteroidales; family UBA932; genus JAIRKV01. The sequence continues at coordinate 25,566 of JAISNL010000046.1, forward strand.
TTTACTGTTGCAGTATTTCCATCTTCGGCAATTTCTTCTCCAATAATCTCGAATTTTGCGTCTTTAACACTGGCTTTAAAAACTTCAAGCATAGGTTGAACTTCGGGAGTTTCAATCTTCGCAATAAGTTTGTCAATATCTTCATAGTGCGCTTTAGCAACATATTTTTTTGCCTCTTTGAGGTCAAGCTTTAATGTTGCTTCATTAAATTTTTTCACAACGTCAGAAGGCGTTGATGCACCACCGCCACATGCGGTAATCACTAATCCTGCTGCTACAACGAGGATTAAACTTTTTAATAACTTCATAATTTGTTAATTTTAATTGTTAATATTTAATAACTGTTAATATTAGCGCAAAGGTATATTTTATTTTCCACATACAAAAATTTTTTTGAAAAAATTAATTACATTTATATTACATTTTAATAACGGTTATTCCCGCTCCGCCAAAATCAGGATGCTCATCTCCTATATATTTAATATCGGCAACGTTTTTCAAAATATTGCGAATTTGAGTCCGTAAAATTCCGTTTCCTTTGCCGTGCAAAATTTTTAATTCCGAGCAGCCTACCATCATTGCTTCGTCAATAAAATTTTCTATTACGGGAATGGCTTCTTCCGTTCTCATTCCGCGCACATCTATGCTGGGTTTAAAATTAAGCTGTATTGACGACAGGTTAAATCCTGCTTGCGGCGATACTGCGCAATTGTTGCGGCGGCTTTGTCTGTACTCGCTTTCGCTCACTGTTTCTACATCTGCGGCTTTGATGCTTGTGATGATGTTTCCGTAGCTTATCAATACATTTTTGTCGCTTATTTTAATAATTTCGCCTATTGCGCTTTGTCCTTTGATGCGTACTTTTGAGCCTGTTTTTATTTCGGTTTCATTTTCGATATTCTGTTTGTCTGAATGGTTGTGTTTTTCTCGTTTTTTTTGCAATGTTTCTATTTTTTTATCTATGCTGTCCGATACCGACTGCTGATTTTCGGTCAATGTATTTTGCTTAAAGTCGTTCAACTGTTTGCGTGCGGCGGATGTTTTTTCTTTTTCTGCTTGATTTTCCTTAATGATTCGTATTGTGTTTTCAATTTGTTTGTTTGCATTTGCCAGCAGCGTTGCGGCTTCTTCCTTGGCTTTTGCGATGATTGCTTTTCGTTCTTCATTAAGTTTTTTTAATTCTTTTTCATATTTTTCGGTTATTTCCTGCAAATATTTATCGGTTTGTTTGATTTTACTGCGTTTTGCTTCCCAATATCGGCGGTTGCGGGCAATTTCGCGTAAACTTTTTTCTATATTTATATGACTGTCTCCTGTTTTTTCTGCTGCCAGCGATAATATCTCTTCGGGAAGTCCTGTTTTTCGAGCAATTTCAAATGCAAATGAAGAGCCGGGGATTCCTGTTTCAAGTTTAAACAAAGGTTGAATTTTTTGAGTGTCGAAAAGCATAGCGCCGTTTACAATTCCTTTATTATTCGCCGCAAAATGTTTGAGGTTTGTATAATGGGTAGTGATTATTCCGAACACGCGGCGTTGAGCAAGTCGGGTGAGCGCGGCTTCGGCAATTGCGCCGCCAATGGCAGGTTCTGTCCCCGAACCAAATTCATCAATTAGCACAAGACTTTTTTCTGTTGCATTTTTCAACATTGTTTTCATATTCAAAAGATGAGAACTGTATGTGCTTAAATCGTTTTCAATAGACTGTTCATCTCCTATATCGATAAAAATATCGTTGAAAATTCCAAATTCCGAATTTTCGGATGCAGGTACAGGAAAACCGCATTGCAACATATATTGCAGCAAACCTGCGGTTTTCAGACAAACCGACTTGCCTCCGGCATTTGGTCCTGAAATCAGTAAAATATGACGTTCTTCATCTATTTTGAGATTCAGAGGAACAACCTGTTTGTTTTCTTTTTTCAGCGCCTGCATCAGCAAAGGATGTTTTGCCTCTTGCAGATTCATCATCGGCTTATTTGAAATTATGGGCATCACCGCTTCTGTGGCAAGGCTGAATTTGGCTTTAGCATTGATAAAATCAAATTCTCCGATAAAATCTCCCATATTCAAAAGCTCGGCAATATACGGACGAATAAAATCGGCTGTTGCAATAAGAATTTTTATTATTTCGCGCTGTTCTTCGTATTCAAGAGTTTTTATTTCATTGTTGAGTTCCACTATTTCAATCGGCTCGATGTAAGCGGTTTTGCCCGTTGCTGATTCATCGTGTACGAAGCCCTTTATTTTCTTTTTATTTGCGGTATTTACAGGAATTACCATCCGTCCGTCTCGCACCGAAACGCTTGCGCTGTCATCCACGATGCCTTCATTTTGCGCCGATTTGAGAATGGTATATATTTTTTTGCTTATTTGTTGCTGACAGGCAGCAACAGTTTTACGAATGTGCAGCAATTCAGGCGAAGCGTTATCTTTTATTTCTCCGAATCTGTTTACTGTATCTTCAATTTTTGACAAAACGGCGGGAAAAATCGTAAACTGTTTTGTCATTTTTTTCAATTCAGGATATTTCCGCTCATCGCAGTTTTTGAACCACTCTGAAATATCTTTTGCACTGCGTATGGCTTTAGCCAGATCAAACAATTCGGCGGCAAGCATATAAGTTCCGCCAACGGTAATTTTTTTCAGAAAATCGACAATATCAACATACGCACATTCAGGGAAACTGTTTTCAAATTTCAATATATGCAGCATTTCGCCGGTCCGCTGCAACTGAGTGCATATAAAATCACTGTTGGACGAAAATTTCACATCTTGCAGTTTTTGTTTTGCAAGTTTGGTAATGCAGTTGGATTCAATCATTTTACGAATTTTATCAAATCCTGTTTTTATTTCGTATGTATCGGGATAAATCATTTTGCTTATAAAATTTTGCGAAATTAAACAAACAATTTTGAAAACTCATAAATTTCCGAAATTAAATAACTCAGTTGACAGTTGAAAATGCAGGGGCGAAAAATTTTTCGTCCGAAAATAATAAAACGTCCATGCTAACCCGCAGGGTGAAGCCAACAGTAAAAACGAAGAGTTGAAAAAATAACTGTCAACTGTCAAGTTTTAACATTTTAGCCTCAAGTTTTAGACTTTTTGTTTCGAGTTCGAGGCTTTTAGCGTCGAACTCGAGTCTTATAGCATTGCGTCGCCGCCTGATGCCATGGCGCTGTCGTCAATCATTTCGTACACCTGCAATAAACTGTCAACTGTTAGCAAAGGCATTGCCGTATTTGCACTTGTTTTTTATGGGATTTGCAAAAAAGATTTTTTTTCTACCTTTGAAATAAAAAATTAATAAAAAACAATCAAATATCAATTAATATACACATGAAAACCAAAAGAATAGTTGCTCTTGATGCATTTCGCGGGTTCACCGTAGCATTAATGATTTTAGTAAACAATCCCGGAAGTTGGAGTTATATTTATTCTCCGTTGCGCCACGCTGAATGGCAAGGTTGTACGCCTACAGATCTTGTATTCCCGTTTTTTCTGTTTGTTGTAGGCGTTGCATCATTTTTTTCATTCAAAAAATTTGATTTTAATCTAAATAAAACAACTTTTTTAAAACTTTTTCGCCGTTCGTTATTGATATTTTTGATCGGCTTTTTATTAAATCTTTATCCGTTTTTTGATTTAAGCAAACCGTTTTCGCTTCAAAATATCTGGAATAAACTTGAAACGGTAAGGATTTTTGGCGTGTTGCAGCGTATTGCATGCGCTTATTTTATTGGAATTATTCTTTGTCTTTTGCTTAAATCAACAAAAAAAATTGCATTTGCAGGCGGAGGATTAATGATTTTATTTTGTGGAATTTTAGTTGCATACAATCCGCAAAATCCTTACGACAAAAAAGAAAATGCGTGCCGTGCCGTCGATTTGATTATTGCCGGCGAAAATCATATCTATAAGGGATACAGCCGCACTCTCGAACTCAATAATTTTGATTTTAACATTCTGGATGATACACATTTTTCTGTGCAACCTGCCGACAATGAAAATATTGATTTGAAATATGTATCGTTTCGTTCATCAGGCAATTATGAATTAGAAAAAAAAATGAAAGATAATGCCATAATATATACGATTGTTATGCCCGAAAATGCAAGTACCGCCAATATATCCGAAAATGCAATTTCACAATTTACTCAGGCAGTAGAGCGAATACCGTTTGATCCGGAAGGTTTATTGGGAGCAATGTCGGCGGCGGCAACCGTTATTTTTGGATTTTTGATAGGCAGATTGATTAATTTTTATTTGGAAAATAAAGAAAAAATGGTAACGCATTTACTGCTTTTCGGGTTGTCGGCAGTTTTTGCGGGAATGTTTTGGGGGCAATGGTTCATAATATGCAAACCTTTGTGGACAGGTTCGTATGTGATGTATGCAGGCGGTTTGGCAATGATTGTGCTTGCATTTTTCATTTGGTTTATGGATGTAAAGCAATACAGCCCAAAATATTTTCGACCTTTTATTGCTTTCGGTTCAAATCCTATGTTTTTGTTTGTAATGTCGGGCGTGATAGTCAAAACCATGAATTTTTCTTATTTCAACATCGGCGGCATGTCGCTGCAAAACTGGATTTATGCAAATATTTACAAAGGCATTATTGACCCTGTATTCGGTTCGTTGCTGTATGCAATCACATTTGTAGCCGTAATGTGGATACTTGCCGAAGTTTTATATCAAAAGAAAATTTACATAAAGGTATAAGTATTGCACAGGGCTAACGCATTAAAAATAAAAACAGGATATTATTATACTTAGCGCAGGCTAAAATTGAGAGATGAAAACAGAAAAAAAGTAAACATCTTTGAGGATTCCAATCGCATAATAAAGATGCTTACAAAATTGAAGATTTCCAAAGAAGAAATCCGTTGGATAAAAATTCACATAGAATTTAAAAAGAATCTATCTACTTCGCTTATGCTATCACGATTATCAATATGACCGTGCAAATATAACACGTTGTTTTGAATATTTTCCAGTAACCATGCATTTGCCTTCTTCTACATTATTATCCAATGGAATACATCGGATTGTAGCTTTGGTTTCTTCTTTAATTTTTGCTTCCGTTTCTGGAGTTCCATCCCAGTGGGCAAGAAAAAATCCGCCGTTTTCTATTTTATCCTTAAATTCTTCATAACTGTCAACTTCAAACGTATTTTGTTCACGAAAAATCAATGCCTTTTCCAATATGTTTTTTTGAATTTCATACAACAGATTATTCACATATTCGGCTATGCCATTAACAGGAAGCGTGCATTTTTCAAGAGTATCGCGTCGTGCAATTTCTACTGTATTGTTTGCATAGTCGCGAGGTCCTATTGCCAAACGCACGGGAATACCTTTCAACTCATGTTCGGCAAATTTGAAGCCTGATCGAACATTATCTCTGTCATCTATTTTTACGATAATATTTTTTGCTTCGAGCATCTTTTTTATCTGCATGCAGCGTTCGCTCATTTGGAGCAGTTCTTCCTCTCCTTTGTAAATAGGAACAATCACAACATGAATAGGAGCAAGTTTAGGTGGAAGCACAAGCCCGTTATTGTCGGAATGAGCCATAATCAGCGCTCCCATCAATCGGGTAGAAACTCCCCATGATGTAGCCCAAACATATTCAAGATGTCCATCTTTATGAGCATATTTTACATCAAAGGCTTTTGCAAAATTTTGTCCCAGAAAATGCGATGTTCCTGCTTGCAGCGCCTTTCCATCCTGCATCATTGCTTCTATGCAGTATGTGTCAAGCGCGCCGGCAAAACGCTCGCTTTCGGTTTTTCTACCTGTGATAACAGGTATTCCCATATAATTTTGAGCAAAATCAGCATAAACATTTATCATTTTTTCGGCTTCTGCAATAGCTTCATGCTTTGTAGCATGTGCCGTATGACCTTCCTGCCAAAGAAATTCGGCTGTTCGCAAAAACAAACGCGTACGCATTTCCCAGCGTACAACATTCGCCCATTGATTGCATAAAACAGGCAAATCTCGGTACGACTGTATCCAGTTTTTGTATGTATTCCAAATAATAGTTTCGGATGTAGGACGAACAATAAGTTCTTCTTCGAGTTTTGCATCAGGGTCAACCACAATGCCAGTTCCATCTTCGCTGTTTTTGAGACGATAATGCGTTACTACTGCACATTCTTTCGCAAAACCTGCAACATGACTCGCCTCTTTGCTGAAAAACGATTTCGGAATAAACAGCGGAAAATAAGCATTTACATGCCCCGTGTCTTTAAACATTTTATCAAGAGTTGCCTGCATTTTTTCCCATATAGCATAACCATAAGGTTTTATTACCATGCAGCCGCGTACTGCCGAATTTTCGGCTAAATCGGCTTTCACAACCAAATTGTTGTACCATTGAGAATAATTTTCTTCTTTATTTGTAACTTCTTTTGCCATTATATTTTATAAAATATTAATATTTATTAATTTACCATAATTGTATTATTACGAAAGTTGATTTCCATTAATATCAAAACGAACAGTACAATTTATGGCATAATATTTGCATTACTACATGCAGAATGCAAAATGATTTGCAAAGAAACAAAAAAAATAATAATTAAGCACCAATAATGTTATGAAAAGTAAAATTAAACTGTGGACTTTAACAATGGCAATAACCATTACATTAGCTGCTTGCGCTACATCAGGAAGATATTCAACGGTAAACGACGATATCTACTATAGTCCTGCAAAAGTTGAAATAGCAAGCGTCAATACGGTGAAAAATACAGAAGCAACTGTTGAAGATGCTGAAATCAACCGGTTGAAAAGTGAAACTCAGGCTGCAATAATACAAAATGCCCAAAAATTGACGGCAAATGACAGTACTATAGTTATTGTTGAAAATGACAAATCATATAAAAGCATTGTGTCTGATTCCTACGAAGATTCATACGAACGCAGATTGAGAGGCTACAACAGCCCTTCGTACGGAATGGAAAGCGTTATCCGTATTACTACGGGCAGCGATTGGATGCAAGTCTCATCTTATGATCCCGCTTTCTACAATATAATTGTAATGGGTGATGAAATTTGGGTTGAACCCAAATACATAACGACTATGTTTTCTCCCGTGCGCACTACAATCAATTTAGGCTGGGGTGCAGGATATTACGGCGGATATTGGGATATGTGGTACAGACCAAGATTCGGCTATGCGTGGGGAGGCTGGTATAATTCATGGTATTCGTGGCATAACCCATGGTCGTGGTATTATCCGTACTACGGTTCATATTGGGGATGGAGTTATGGATGGAACGGATACTGGAATCACGGACATCACTACCATGGTCATCACCATCACGGACATTATAACGACCATTCCGGATACGGAAGAAGTTCCAACTACGGCAGACGTACAGGCGGGTCTATGGGACAAAACAGAGTAACTTCGGCAGCAGCGCCACGACCTTCGCAGGAAGTTACAGGCAGAACACGCCGAGAAACACGAAATATGGAACTTGTATCAAATAGAACGTCTTCGCATGAATCTGCATCTGTTAATGCAAGCAACAGAAGAGGCGCAATAAACAATTCTACAGGCAATTCTTCAGCAAACCGAACTAATATAACAGGAGAAACAATAAGGACTCAACAGAATACAACAGGCAGAACGCAAGCAGGTCAGCGAACCAGAAGAGAAACACAGGTATATACTCGTCCCGCTACGGCAAGCAAACAAGGTTACAACGAATCATCTACTACAGGTAGCGGCGTTACGCGCAGAAGTTCTGCAACCACAGGAACAACAGGTGTTACGCGTACAGGCAGTTCGAGTTCAAATTCGAACAGAAGCAGCGGAACATCATCGCGTTCTGTATCAACTTCGCGCTACAGCGGAAGCAGCGGCAATAATAGCAGTTCAAGCAATTCAAACAACAGTTCATCGTCGGTTTCGCGCCGAAGCAGTTCTTCGAGTAGCAGCAGTTATACGCCATCAAGCAGTTCTTCACGTTCGTCTGGCAGCAGCATGTCAAGCGGAAGCAGCAGATCCAGTAGCAGTGGAGGAAGTTCATCATCGAGCGGCGGAAGCAGAAGACGCTAAAATATTATAAAATCTAAATAACAGTAAAAATGAAAGTAAATATGAAACGAATTTTATACACAGCAATAGCAGTAATTATATTGTCAACAACCGTATCGTTTGCGCAGGACAGATATGATGCCATGAGGTGGTCGCAATACTTTTACGATGGCACAGCACGATTTGCAGCAATGGGCGGAGCATTCGGAGCGCTTGGCGGCGATTTTGCCTCGTTAAGCGTTAACCCTGCAGGAATAGGCGTATATCGCGCTGCAGAATTTTCGCTCAATCCATCATATTTATCCACAAGCACTAAATCATCATTTACAGGGCTGCCATCAATGTCGAGAAGCAAAAGCCGTGGAGATTTCAATTTCGGATACGTGCAGCCTTTTATTTTGAGTAACGACAAGGATGATCTTATTTCCATAAATTTAGGACTTGGATACAATACAATGACCGACTATCATTATGATGCGTTTGCATATAATAAATCAGGCAGTTCGTGGCTCGATGCCCTTACTGACAAAATGGAAAATAACTGGGAATATTTTGACCCCGTAAAAATGGAAGGATATAATCGTTACGATAATTTTGGCGCTGGTGACTGGGATGCCGTACTGGCATGGAACAGCGCTTTGGTTAGCGAAGACAGTATCGGTTTTTATAATGCCCTGCATAACGGAGATATTATAGAACAGCGAAGGTTAGTAGAAAGCAGAGGACGCAATTCGGAATTTGTTTTCAGCCTTGGCGGGAATTATGCAAATACCCTGTTTTTTGGTATGACTATCGGAATTCAGGATATTGAGTATAAAAAATATTTAACTTACGTTGAAGATGTTGTTCAAACAACAGAAGGCACAGACCTTAAATGGTTTGATTATCGACAATTTTTTGAAACGGAAGGTTCAGGAATAAATATTAGACTCGGTTTGCTTTACAGAGTGAACGACAATTGGAGACTTGGACTGGCTGTACATACGCCTACGTGGATGAATCTTACTGATTATTATAGCGCATCTATACAAAGTGAATTTCAAAGCGATGATCAATATTATATGCCAGATAAAACTCCATGGTATGAATATAAATATAAAGTATCTACTCCTGCGAGGTATAATTTAAGCGCGGCATACCTGTTTTCTAATATCGGCGCAGTAAGCGTGGATTACGAATATGTAGATTATTCGACAATAAAAATGAGAGAAAGCGAGGAATCAATATATGGAAATACGTTTGATAAAGAAAATGATATTATAAAAGATGAATTTGCAGGCGCATCCAATATACGCATAGGCGTAGAAGTAAAGCCTGTTAATAATTTTGCAATACGCGCAGGATACGCCTTTTATGGAAGTCCATATAAAGAATCGGTAGGCGGCAGCCCTTCTACACAAATATATTCATTTGGTTTAGGATACAGAATTGACAACTTTTTTGTTGATGCAGCATACAAATACTTAACATCCAAATCGGGTTTGTATGACATATATAATGGTTCGAACACAATAAGCGAGCAATATGTTACGAATCAAATAGCATTAACTTTTGGTTTTAGATTTTAATTATAATTGTTTTTTTATTTGTTTATGTTAGTAGGAAGAAACTGCCCGAAAAGGCAGTTTCTTTGTTTGATACAAATACACAGCCGTTCCTTGTGAGTAGAATCTAAAAAAATCAATATATCCGCATACGAAAAGCACAAAAAATCTGCGATGAATCAGAACAGATGGATGTTTATTATTCATAGAAAAAGAGAGCATTTTTATTAACGCTCTCTTTTATTTTATCAGTCTGGTTAGAATATTACGACTTTAAGATTCGATTTTTTTACACTTTACTGTCTTTTTCATCATAAGCCTTGCATATCTTTAAGTCATTCAATATTTCATTCATAAACTATCGCCTTGCCCAAAGTTTATTCATATCTTCCAATGTTTTGCCTTTGGTTTCGGGTACCCATTTCCATACAAAAACAAAGGCTAATATGCACATTATTCCGTAAAGTCCGTATGCAATCATCGGGCTGAAATCGTAAAGCGACGGAAATGTGGATGAAACAATAAAGTTGAAAATCCATTGAAACGCCACAGCAATGGCTACTGCCTGTCCGCGAATAGTATTGGGGAATATTTCGGATATAAGCACCCAGCATATTGGTCCCCATGACATCATGAAAAATGCTGCGTAAACAATGATAGACATTACGGGAACTATACCCTGCAAACCTATACTGTCGCAAACAGCAACTGCAAAAGCGCCTGCTGCCATACCTATGGAACCTATAATCAGCAACGGCTTACGCCCAAATCTGTCAACCGTAAATATTGCTACAACGGTAAATGCTATATTCACAATACCCATTATAACCGTTTGCAACATGCCGCCGCCTTCGGCTCCTGCGCTTTCAAATATGCGCGGAGCATAGTAAAGCACGGCATTTATGCCTATCGCCTGCTGAAATACCGATAAAAATATACCTATAACAATAACGGTAACGCCGTAGGTAAACAGTTTTTCACTTTTTTCATGAACCGTTTCTTTTATATCGGACAGTATTTGTTTGGCTATTTCTTTTCCATTGATTTTTGAAAGTATCGACAGCGCTTTTTCTTCCTGACGTATCATTACAAGGTAGCGCGGCGTTTTGGGAACAAGGAAGAGTAAAAATCCGAACAGAGCTGCAACGTATGCTTCGGAAACGAACATGTATCGCCATCCTGTAAGAACAGTCCACTGGTCGGGAACGGTATATACTTCCGTAACTTTGTCAATAAAAGGGTTTTTGTGGTCGCCAAGTATCATATAATTTACAAAATAAACAACCAGCATACCGAATATAATTGCAAACTGATTGCATGAAACAAGCGTACCGCGAATTTTTGAAGGTGCAATTTCGGCAATATACATTGGTACAATAGCCGAAGCAAGCCCCACTCCTATTCCGCCCAGTATGCGGTACAGATTGAATGCAATCAACAGATTGCCCGTAGGAACGTTTTTTTCAAAAAATAGAAATTCGGGGTAGTAAGAGCCTAATGCCGACAGAAAAAACAGCACGGATGCAAATCGAAGCGAATTGCGCCGTCCGAGCCGCTGTGCAAAGAACCCCGAAACAAATCCTCCGATAACGCAGCCTATAAGTGCGCTAGACGAGGTGATGCCGTGCAGAAATTTATTGTATTCAAAATCGGTGGCTCGCAGGAAAAAGCCTTCAAGTCCTTTTTCTGCGCCTGAAATTACTGCCGTATCATATCCGAAAAGCAAGCCTCCAAGCGTTGCCACCAGAGTGATACTTAAAATGTAAATTGAATTGTATTCTTTATTTTTCATGGATTATTTTGTATTAAATTTATAAATGCATGTATGCTGATATGTTTCTCCTGCTTTCAGCGTTGTGCTTGGAAAGTCGGGATGGTTTGGCGAGTCGGGAAACTTTTGGGTTTCGAGTGCGAATGATTCGCGACGGTTATGCAATTTTCCGTATTTCCCCTGTGCCGTTCCGTAGAAATGATTGCCACTGTAAAACTGTATTCCGGGCTGGTCGGTAAATACCAGCAGTTCTCTGCCGCTTTCGGGTTCGTAAACTGTGGCGGCAGGCTCGTCAATACTTTTACAGTCGAGAACCCAGTTGTGGTCGTATCCGCTGCCGAATCTCAACTGCTCGTGGTTTTCGTTAATCCGTTCGCCGATAGCGTGCGGACTGCGAAAATCAAAAGGCGTGTTTTCAACAGGCATAAGTTCGCCTGTAGGGATAAGAAATCCGTTGACGGCGGTAATATGACCGGCATTAAGCGTTAATATGTGGCTGGCTACGCTTCCGTTGCCTTCGCCTCTGAGATTGAAGAACGAATGATGCGAAAGATTGACAACTGTTGTTTGGTCGGAAGTTGCCTTGTAGGTAATTTTAAATTCGTTGCTGTCGCTAAGCGAATATGTCATCACTACATGCAACGCGCCGGGAAAACCTTCTTCGCCATCGGCGGCTGTATATGAAAACACGATTTGGCTTTCGCTTACGCTGTCAACATTCCACACTATGTTGTCGAATCCGCGTATTCCTCCGTGCAAAGTTTGTCCGCCGCTGTTGAGCGGCAAGTTGTATTCTTTGCTTTCGAGGGTAAATTTGCCGTCTGCAATACGGTTTGCATAACGACCTACAACGCATCCCAAAAAGCGTTCGCCGCGGTTGTGCAGATATGATTCAATATCGGGATAGCCCAATACAACGTCTTCATACTTTCCTGTTCGGTCAGGAGTGAACAGCGACACTACGCGCGCTCCGAAATTTGTTACTTGCATCGTAATATCGCCATTGTGCAAAGTATATAGCGACACCTGCTTGTTGTCAACCATTGTTTGAAATGCAAGCGCTACGAGTAAAGGCAGTTTTTCTATTATCATAATTTACAGGTTTGTTTTATTAATATTATTGTCAAAATACATATTATACCTGTGCAGTGGATTCGCATCAAAAGTCTGTAAAATAATTAAACCAAAAATCATGAGTAGGAGCAGTCTTTTGTACGAATCCATTCTGCATAAGTATTCATCATTATATTAACATTAAATTCAATAAATGCAGGTTTGCAACAACTATATATACATATTTACTATTGCTTCATACAGTTCCTGTTTGCCGCTTGTTTGAGCGGGTTCGCCTTTTGTTTTGGCGTAATCAACCAAATTTTCGAGCGACAGTTTGTCTTCTTCAAATTCTTTTCCTTTGTCTGTATCGAAAGAAGCGTATCTGTCGGCAAGCATTTTGGAGTATGGAGATTTTTCGAGAATATCGGCGGCGCTTTCCAGTGCGCGGGCAAAAGCATCCATACCTGAAATGTGGGCGATGAAAATATCTTCCAAATCGGTAGAATTGCGGCGCGTTTTGGCGTCAAAGTTAGTGCCTCCCGGCAAGCCTCCGTTTTGCAAAATCACCAGCATTGCCTGTGTAAGTTCGTAAGCATCTATGGGGAACTGGTCGGTATCCCAGCCGTTTTGATAGTCGCCGCGATTTGCATCTATTGAACCGAGCAAGCCAGCATCGGCTGCGCATTGCAGTTCATGTTCAAAAGTATGTCCGGCAAGCGTGGCGTGATTCACTTCTATATTCACTTTGAAATCATGGTCAAGCCCGTAATAGCGCAGGAAACCTATCACGGTTTCGGTATCGGCGTCATATTGATGCTTGGCAGGTTCCATAGGCTTGGGTTCTATAAGGAAAATTCCTTTGAAACCTTTTGAGCGGGCATAGTCGCGGGCTTTGCTCAGAAAGGTGGCAAGATGGTCTTTTTCGCGTTTCATTTGAGTATTCAGCAGAGATGAATAGCCTTCTCTCCCACCCCAGAACACGTAAGCCTGTCCGCCAAGTTCTATGGTAGCGTCTATGGCATTTTTGACTTGTACTGCCGCGCGCGCCACCACATCAAAGTCGGGATTTGTTGCCGCTCCGTTCATGTAACGTTTATTGCCAAACACGTTGGCTGTTCCCCACAGGAGTTTTATGCCTGTTTCTGCCTGTTTTTGCTTTGCGTATTCAACAATAGCCTTCAAATTTGCTTCATATTCTTCTATAGATTTTCCTTCATCGATTAAATCTATATCGTGGAAGCAATAATATTCGATGCCGATTTTTTGCATAAATTCAAAACCTGCATCCAGTCGCTGTTTAGCGATTTCGAGCGCCGAACTGCCCTGCGCCCACGGAAATGTTTTTGTTCCCTGTCCAAACTGATCGCTGCCTTCGGCGCAAAGCGTATGCCACCATGCCATCGCAAATTTGAACCAGTCTTTCATTTTACGTCCATATACAATCTTTTCTGGATTGTAGTAACGGAATGCCAAAGGATTTTTACTGTCTTTTCCTTCGTACTTGATTTGTCCCACTGTGGGGAAGTAAATGTTTTTACTCATAAATTTTTTTTGTTAAAAATTAATACTATAATAATTTAATTTGTTATTCTTTTTTCATTCGCTGTTATTTCACAAACAGGGAAGTTGTATAAATAGAATTTGTACCATTTATAATATTTTGCTCTACGCCGTTTTTCCACACTTTGGCAATACTTTTGTTGTTTGAATTTAGTTCAACTCCCAATACATATACATTTCCTTCCGATACATAAACAGACGTTGCACAAGCAGGGCGAGCGCCATCGCCAAGAGATGTTGCTACGCCGTTTTTCCAAAGTCGCGCTAAATTATTGCCGTTTACATCTTCTTCGCCTGCCACATATACATCATTGCCTGATACAAAAACCGCGTACGCTTCGGAATAGCCTGCGCCACTGTTAAGCGTAGTAGCAACGCCGTTTTTCCACACTTTGGCTACATGTTGTTCGTTGTCATCTTCTTCGTATCCGGATGCATATACATCGCTGCCAGATACGTAAACAGAATTTGCAAATGACATTCTATCGGAAAGCGCTGTTTCTACGCCGTTTTTCCACACTTTGGCTAAATACGTAAAATTTTCTTTCCACTCCCAGCCTGCCACATATACATCGCCGCCCGATACGTAAAGAGAACGGGGATGTGCGCTGCGCGTACCATCAGTAATATCCCAAACATTTCCGTTTTTCCACAGGGCTGCTGTGTTTGTATAATATTCCTCTTCATTTTTTTGTATTACTACATATACATCGTTATTTTCTACATAAACGCCGTATGCACTCGATCTATCCCATTCCGTAGGCGCATCTGCTGAAAGGTCGTATGCAACGCCGTTTTTCCACAGTTTGGCTACTCGGCGAGTGTATTGGTCTTGGTCTTCAAATCCTGTTACATACACATCATTGCCCGATACATAAACGCATGTGGCTATGGAAGCCGTTGCATTGTCCGAAAATTGAAGCGGCTGTTCTACTCCGTTTTTCCACAGTTTGGCTACTCGATGTTCGTTGGCATCTTCTTCGTATCCGGCTACATATATATCCTGCACTTTTACGTTGCAGACTGCTGTTTCGCCGTTGGCGGTTGTTGCTGTAATTATTGCATTACCCGAACTAATTGCGGTTACTGTTCCTTCATTATTTACGGTTGCAACATTTTCGGCATTACTGGTCCATGTAACCGTTTTGTCTGCTGCATTGTTTGGCGTTATTTCTGCAATAAGGGTTTCGTGTTCGCCTGCGGCAAGCGCAAGTTCAGTTTTGTTGATTGTGATACCTGTAGCCACAATAGGCGCATCGTCATCCTTGCTGCACGAGGCAGTCATCATAAGTAGCGCAATGGCTGCAAATATTTGAATTTTCTTTGTCATAATTTTTATTTTGATGTAAATTATTTTTTTGTTATTTATTTCACTTTTCACTCCTTCTGGATTGCTTCACCCTTCGGGTTCGCAATGACGAATTGCGTTTTTTTAGACGTCATTGCGAGCGTCAGCGAAGCAATCCAGAAACTTTCAACTTTCAACTAATTTATCAACTTTCAACTATATTAAACGTTGTTGTTATTTCGCCTGTATATTTGCCTATGCCTTGAATGGTGAGGGTTGCAGTGCCGGGGTTAATGTTGTTTTTGTATGCAACTGTAAAGTCCTTACTGAATACGGGAGTAACCACTGTTTCTTTGCCCTCTTTGGTAACGGTTAGCGTTAATTCGGGTATAACGAATACAGGTTTGCCGGTATATTGCTGTACGCCAATCGGAGCAACGGTTGACGGAGTAAGGTCAATACGTGCGTGGATACGTCCGTAATGTTCATGAACCAGAGTGTTGTAGTGGCTTACAAGCACATTAAATTCTTCTACAAACGCCGTAAATTCGCCTTCGCCATTCAGTATTATCAGCGAAGCTATGCGGTTAGTAATTTGTTTCAGCGCGTCGTCGGTTTCGTGCCGCGCTGTGCGTGCGCTTATAGCGGGTTTGTTCACCTGTTCCTGCGCCGCATCGTCCACATAACTTTTGAACAGTTCGTTTTGGCTGTTCAGTTCATCAATCCACGCTTCGAGTTTCAGCGCTTCCACTGCCGCTGTGTAGTCGCTGCCGTGCAGCCGCGTCACAAGGCTGTCGATATTTGCCGTTTCGGCGTCATAACTGGCTCTGGGCAAATTGCCGTAAGTTTCGAGCAGGCTGTACACATGCAAGGCTTTGTCGCGGATTGCAGGATTGAAGTGCTTCATGTCGTTGCGCACCACGGCAAGCAGCCCTGTAAATACCCTGTCGCGGGCACGGTCAACTTCTTCTTTTTTGGCAGTAAATTCGCTTTTGCGAAGCCATTTGAATACTGTTTCTTCCTGTGCAAGTTTGCTTTGATATGTAGCAAGCATTGCGGGCGCATTGATTTGAACTTTGTACCTGTCGCAAATTTTGTACGACAGCGTGTGAAATTCCAGATGTTCGGATGTATTGTATCTGTTTTCATCTGGGCTGTTTAAAATTTTTTTCATACTCTTTGATTTATTAAATAGTTAGACATTCTTTTTATTTTTATTTTAATAACATTTATAAAACTTTTCAGTTTCGGTTCAGCATCATTAATGACAGTCGAAAATCACTCTGGATTGTGTCTGACATCATTGATGACAGTCGAAAATCACTCTGGATTGTGTCTGACATCGTTGATGACAGTCGAAAATCACTCTGGATTGTGTCTGACATCATTGATGACAGTCGGAAATCACTCTGGATTCTGTCTGACATCGTTGATGACAGTCGAAAATCACTCTGGATTCTGTCTGACATCGTTGATGACAGTCGGAAATCACTCTGGATTGTGTCTGACATCATTGATGACGGTCGGAAATCACTCTGGATTCTGTCTGACATCGTTGATGACGGTCGGAAATCACTCTGGATTCTGTCTGACATCGTTGATGACAGTTGGATGTTAGCCTGCATTGTGTCTTTTGTTTTTTGTAATGTCAATAAAACAGTCATCTTTTCTTTCTTTATTGCTTGCGCCCTTTCGGGGCTTGTTGTTATTTTATTTTCTTTTCACAGGGCGTTGCCCTGCGCTAAATGCTTAAAGGCTTGCAGCCTTTTTTTAACTGTCAACTATCAACTGTTAACTGTCAACTGTCAACTGATTTTGTTAACTGTCAACTAAAATTGCCAGCCATCTGTGGTAGGCTTCCATAGTTTCTTTTTCGTTATTGGTTTCGGGCGTTACGGTTATTATTTTTTTCAATGTGGCAAAGGCTTCTTTTTCATTCTTAAAGATGCCTGCTCCTATTCCTGCACCGCGGGCTGCGCCTGTTGAGCCGTCGGTATTGTACAGTTCTACTGTTGCGCCTGTGATATTCGACAGCGTTTGCCTGAACACAGGGCTTAGAAACAGGTTTGCAAGCCCTGCTCTGATTGTTTTTGTTGCTATGCCCATTTGATTCATAATATCCATTCCGTATTTGAACGAGAATGCAATGCCTTCCTGCGCGGCGCGTATAAGGTGGGCTTTACCGTGCCTTATGAAATTGACGCCGTGTATTGAGCAGTCGAGTTCGCGGTTGTTCAGCACCCTTTCAGCGCCGTTGCCGAAAGGTATAATGCAGACTCCGTCGCTGCCTATTGGAATTTCGGCTGCCATTTCGTTCATTTCGGAATATGTAATATTTTCGGGGGCGATGTTATTTTTCATCCATGCGTTCAGTATTGCAGTGCCGTTAATACACAGCAGCGCTCCTATGCGCGTTTGCTGTTCGGAATGGTTTACGTGCGCAAATGAATTGACGCGCGACAGGCAATCGTATTTTGCATCGCTGTTTACGCCGTACACTACGCCTGATGTGCCTGCTGTGGCGGCAACTTCGCCCGGATGAAATACGTTAAGAGAAAGTGCATTGTTGGGCTGGTCGCCTGCGCGGTAGGTAACAGGAGTGCCTGTTTCCAGTCCAAGTTCTTTGGCTACTTCAGCGGTTAAATATCCCTGCCGTCCGAAGGCAGGCACAATTTCGGGAATCAGTTTTGTGTCGAATCCGAAATAATCGTACAGAAATTTTGCAGGCGCATTTGCGGCAAAATCCCACGCAATGCCTTCCGACAGCCCCGAAACGGTAGTACGCGCATCGCCCGTAAGCCTCATTGCGATATAGTCGCCCGGAAGCATAATGTATCGTATTGCCGAATAATTGCGCGGTTCATTTTCTTTCAGCCATGCAAGCTTTGACAGGGTGAAATTGCCGGGTGAATTTAACAGATGCGACAGGCATTTTTCGTTTCCCAATTCTTCAAATGCTTTTTCACCGTAAGGCACTGCGCGGCTGTCGCACCAGATTATTGCATCGCGAATAACTTTTTGATGTTCATCAACCACAACCAAACCGTGCATCTGATAAGAGATGCCTATGGCTTTTATTTCTTTGGGAGTAGCGCAAGCCTGTTCTATAACAGACTGCGTAGCCAGTTTCAGATTTTCCCACCATATCGCGGGGTCCTGTTCTGCCCATCCTGTTTTTATGGACTTAATACCCATTTCTTTTTTCGGAAAAAAGGCGCTTGCCGTTGCTTCTCCTGTTTGTATGTTCACCAAACTTGCTTTTATTGATGAACTTCCAATGTCGTAACCAAGTAAATACATAAACGATATTTTTAAATGTAAAATTAATGTTTTTTATTTAATATTTCCATATTTTTAAATTATTATTCTCCTGATTGCGTCAGGCTCGCGCCTTCGCAATAACGCTTTTACCTGCATGTTTACTCCCTTACGGTCAATTTTTGCTTTGCTCATTTGCGTATTGATAATTAATTTTTGTTGTTAAATAATATGAATATCGTACTCTTCCCGAACAGCCCGCAATGGCTGAATTTTCATAACCGCAATGCCAACGACTTGCATACAATGAACTAAACCTTTTCATGTTGCCTGAAAGGCAATACTTTTGCAATAACAAGTCTGAAACATGCACGCAGTTGCGCAAGTACTGCCTTGCAGGCAGAGATTGGCTAACGTTTTCCGTGCCGCAGGTCGCTGACCTGCGGTTATGAATATTACGGCTTTCAGCCGATTGGGTGTCATATACGATATTCATTTGAAATAAACTGTTAATGTTTTTCAAACAATCACAATATAACAGGTTTTGATTTTGGCACGAGAGATTTCATAATGCCCCAAGCCAGCAAATATGCCACAGCGCAAAAGGAGAATACAATGGTATATCCCGTTTCGATATGCCCGAGCGCTTTGTAATAATCGAACAGCGCGCCCGCCGCTTTTGATACTATAACTCCGCTAATACCTCCCGCCATAGTGCCTATGCCGATAATGGATGCTACCGCTTTCTTCGGAAACATATCCGATACGGTGGTATATATGTTTGCCGACCATGCCTGATGCGCCGAACAGCCAATGCCGATAAGTATTACAGGTATCCACATTGAAATGTAGCCAAGCGGTTGCGCCAGCAGCACAACTAAGGGAATAACGGCAATTATCAGCATCGCCGTCATCCGCGCCCTGTACGGCTCAAATCCTTTCTTTATAAACCATGCGGGAAACCATCCGCCGCAAATGCTTCCCGCCATAGTCATGCTGTATAATACGGTTAACGGTAAAGTAATTTGTGTGCCTTCTACGCCGTACTGATTTTTCAAATAGGCAGGCAACCAGAACAGGAAAAACCACCATACGCCATCAGTCATAAACTTGCCGAAAAAGAACGACCACGTCTGACGGAAAAAAAGCAGTCTGAACCACGATACTTTTTCTTTCGTGTCGGCGGCTTTTTCCTTTGGCATTTCAACAACGGCGTTATCCCTGTTTATGTAATCGTATTCCGATTGGCTGATTTTGCCTTTTGCCAGCATCTTTTGCGGCGAATCGTAGAACAGCAGCCAGAAAACAATCCACAAAAAGCCGATACCGCCGACAATGATAAATGCCGCCTGCCAGCCCCAGTGTATGGCAACCCATGGAATGGTGAGCGGAGCAAGAATAGCGCCGATATTGGCGCCCGAATTAAATATGCCCGTTGCCAGCGACCGTTCTTTGCTCGGAAACCATTCGGCGACGGTTTTTATGGCGGCGGGAAAATTGCCGGCTTCGCCGATAGCAAGCACAATGCGCCCGACAATAAACCCAAGCGCCGATACGGGCAATATTATTCCTGCTATGGCAAGCACAGGCGATACGGTTTCGCCTATGCCGACAGCGCCGGCGTGTATTATTGCGCCAAACGACCAAATGGCTATTGCCCAGACGTAGCCTTTTTTTGTGCCAATCCAGTCAATAAAACGTCCGGCAAAAAGCACCGCAAGCGCATAGCAAAACTGAAATGCAGCGGCAATATTGCCGTAATCGGAATTTGTCCAGCCGTATTCTTCTGCAAGCGACGGCTGCAAAAGACTTAGCACCTGACGGTCGAGATAGTTCACCGTGGTTGCAAAGAAAAGCAGGGAGCATATCGTCCAGCGATACTTTCCTATTTTTTCGTTAATGTCATTAAATTTATTCATCGTTATTTTATTAATTGTGCAGTGATTTTTAATGTGTGTTTGCATAATGCCGTTATTTTTTCCCATTCGCCTGCGGCAATGACTTCCTTCGGGAATAAATGCGAACCTATTCCCACGCAATTTACGCCTGCATCGAACCATGCTTTGAGACTGGCTTCTTCGAGTTTTACGCCGCCGGTAACCATCAGCGCCGTCCATGGCATCGGGGCTTTGACGGCTTTCACAAAATCAGCGCCCAGTACATCGCCTGGGAATATTTTGCACAAATCGCAGCCGCTTTCCTGCGCCCATCCTATTTCTGACACCGAACCGCAGCCCGGCACATAAGGTATTAACCGCCTGTTGGCGACTTTGGCTATGTCGGCATTGAATAAGGGGCTGACAATGAAATTTGCGCCCGACTGCATATACATTGCCGCCGCAGGCGCATCCACTACAGAGCCGGCGCCGAGAATCATCCGCGGACATTCTTTATGTACAAATTTACTTAGTTCGCTGAATATTTCATGCGCAAATTCGCCTCTGTTCGTAAATTCAAACACGTTTATTCCGCCTTCGTAGCAGGCTTTCACTACATTTTTTGCCACCTGTATATCGGAATGATAAAACACAGGTATTATTCCTGTGGAAAACATTGTTTCAAAAACTTGTATTTTGTTAAACTTTGCCATAATTTTATTGTTTATATTTTAATATTTGTTTGTTTGTTTTCTGGATTGCTTCGTCGCTCCGCTCCTCGCAATGACGACCCAACCACGCAGAGCGTCATTGCGAGTGCCAGCGAAGCAATCCAGAGCAGTTGAAAGTTATTTGTTCACTTCTCTTTCCGTAGTCCATCATTGTTATTATATTTTTCATTTCATTACTAATTATTAAAACTATCATTTATCATTCTTAACTGTCAACTGTCAACTAATTTATCTTACTACTCTTCCGCTGCCGTCGCCTTTCATTAGCTGTTCTACTTCGGCGATGGTCGCCAGATTGAAGTCGCCGTAAATGGTATGCTTCAATGCCGACGCCGCTACTGCAAAATCAAGCGCCGTGCGGTCGTCTCCCGTGTATTTCAGCAAGCCGTAAATCAAGCCGCCCATAAACGAATCGCCGCCGCCGACACGGTCAACAATGTGCGTAATGTCGTATTGACGGGATTGATAAAATGCGTCTCCGCTGTACAGGCAGCCGCTCCATGTATTATGACTGGCATTGACAGAGCCGCGAAGGGTGATAATAATTTTTTTTGCACGCGGGAATTTGTCCATCATTTGACGGCATACCGATTCAAATTCCTGTGCCTTTACATTACCCTGCGTTTGCGCCGCATCAAACTGTTCGGGTTTTATGCCGAATACTTTTTCAGCGTCTTCTTCATTCCCCAGGATAATATCGCAGCCCTCGACCAGGGGGGGCATTATTTCGGCGGCTTTTTTTCCATAAAGCCAAAGGTTTTTCCGGTAATTCAAATCGCAGGAAACGGTAATGCCCATTTTGTTTGCCGTTTTTATGGCTTCGAGGCAGGCGGCGGCGGCGCCCTGCGAAAGGGCGGGAGTGATTCCCGTCCAGTGAAACCATTGCGCGTTTTTAAATATTTCCTGCCAGTCTAACATGCCCGGCTGTATGTCGGATATGGAAGCGCCTGCGCGGTCGTACACCACTTTCGACGGGCGCGCTACCGCTCCCGTTTCAAGAAAGTAAATGCCTACCCTGTTGCCGCCGCGAAGGATATGTTCCACCCCTACCTTGTATTTACGCAATTCGGCAATGCACCATTCTGCAATGTCGTTTTCGGGCAGGCGGGTTACAAAATCCACATCTATTCCGTAATTGGCCAGCGACACGGCTACATTTGCTTCGCCGCCGCCGAAAGTGGATACCAGCCGGCTTGACTGGGCAAACCGGAGGTTGCCGGGCGTTGCCAGCCGGAGCATTATTTCACCAAAAGTAACTACTGTTTTCATTTGTTTTTAAAAATTAAAAAAGTTGTTTGCATTATTATAAGATATATCTTCTACCATTTTGCCCAGAAACGGCATTTCGGAGGCGGGCAGCAAGCCCTGCGCTACGTCATTGCCCAAAAGGTTGCATAATATCCGGCGGAAGTATTCATGCCGCGGATAGGACAGGAAACTGCGCGAATCCGTCAACATGCCGACAAAGCGGCTGAGCAGGCCTGTTACGGATAAAGTGTTCAACTGGTTTTCTATTCCATCTTTCTGGTCTAAAAACCACCAGCCCGCGCCAAACTGTATTTTCCCCGCTACCGAGCCGTCCTGAAAATTGCCCGCCATTACGGCAAGCATGGCATTGTCGCGCGGGTTAAGGTTGTAGAGAATTGTTTTGGCAAGTTTGTTTTCGCTGTCCAAGCGGTCGAGGAATTTGGACAGCGGCTTGGCGGTGTTCCAGTCGCCGATGGAGTCGAAGCCCGTATCCGCGCCAATGGCTTTGAAGAATCGCGTGTTGTTGTTACGCAAAGCGCCGTAGTGGAACTGTTGTGTCCAGCCTTTTTGCCAATCCATTTTAGCGCCTTCTACAAGCATTGCTGATTTGAATTTGCGGATTTCGTCTGCACCAAGTTCCGCGCCGCCATATACTTTGTGGAAGATATTTTCGATTTCCGCGTGGGTGTAGTCTTCGGCGTAAAATTCTTCCAGCCCGTGGTCGGACAGTTTGCATCCTGCGGAAGCAAAAAAGTCGTGGCGCGCCTGCAATGCCTGCAGCAAGTCTTCGTAACTGCGCACGATAACGCCGGATACTTCCGACAGTTTTTCCACGTAAGCGCGGAAAGCCTTGGGGTTTTCTACTGCCATTGCCCTGTCGGGGCGCCACGTGGGCAATACCTTTATTGAAAAGTTTTCGTTTTGCAGGGCAATATGGTATTCTAAATTATCAATAGGGTCGTCGGTGGTGCAGACGGCGGTTACATTGTATTTCTTCATCCACCCGCGGGCGGCGTATTCTGGCAGACGGAGTTTTGCGCTGCACTGTTCGTAAATCTCGCGCGCCGTTTCGGGGCTGAGCAGTTTATCCACGCCAAAGCCTGTTTTCAGTTCCAAATGCGTCCAGTGGTATAATGGGTTTCGCATGGTGCGGGGGACGGTTTCCGCCCATTTTTCAAATTTTTCCCAGTCGGAAACGTCTTTTCCCGTGATAAATTTTTCGTTTATGCCGTTGGCGCGCATGGCGCGCCATTTATAGTGGTCGCCTTCGAGCCAGATTTGCCCGAGGTTGTCAAACCTGCGGTTTTCAAAGACCTGTTTGGGGTCTAAATGGCAATGATAGTCGATTATCGGTTGCTTTGCGGCATGGTCGTGATAAAGCTGCAAGGCAAATTCGGTCTGCAAAAGAAAATCTTCGTCTAAAAATGTTTTCATTTTCATTTGTGCAAACAGGTTTTATACTCCGCTGAAAGAACTGAAGCCGCCATCTACAGGCAATACGACTCCTGTAACAAAGCTTGCCGCTTCGCTGCACAGAAACTGCACAGCGCCGTTGAGTTCGGATATGTCGCCGAAACGGTTCATGGGCGTTTTTGCCAATACTTTTACGCTGCGTTCGGTGAGCGAGCCGTCGGGGTTGATAAGTACCGCGCGGTTCTGGTCGCCGATAAAGAAGCCGGGCGCAATAGCGTTTACGCGCACGCCGTCTCCGTATTTCATTGCCATTTCCATTGCCATCCACTGTGTGAAGTTGCTTATTCCCGTTTTGGCAACGGAATATCCCGGCACGCGGGTAATAGCCGAATAAGCCGCCATTGACGATATGTTTACAATAGCGCCCTGTTTCTGCTGCGCCATCACTTTACCGAAAACAATGGACGGATATACCGTTCCGTTGAGGTTGAGGGTAGTTACTTTTTCCCAGTCTGATATTTTCATGTCAAACACAGGTTGGTCGGGGGCTAATGTGGCTCCGGGAAGATTGCCGCCCGCGATGTTCAATAAAATATCAATCCGTCCCCAGCGGGCGACTACGTCTGCGGCGACTTTTTCGAGGCTTTCGATGTCGAGTACATTGCCTGTAATGCCAATGGCTTCGCCGCCAAGAGCCAAGAGTTCTGCTATACGCGCATCAAGCGGCTCCTGACGAATGTCGAGTGCAACTACTTTCGCGCCTTGCGTTACAAAATGTTTTGCGATATTTCCGCCAAGCACTCCGCCGGCTCCTGTGATTATCGCTACTTTTCCTGAAATGTTAAATAATTCATTCATTTTTTTTACTGTTTTTTTTGTTATTATTATTTATTATTGTTGAATTCCGTTCAATCGGCATCCGATTATTTAGAATCCGTCTGATTTCCGTTCAATCGGCATCCGATTATTTAGAATCCGCCTGATTTCTGTTCAATCGGCATCCGATTATTTAGAATCCGTCTGATTTCCGTTCAATCGGCATCCGATTATTTAGAATCCGTCTGATTTCTGTTCAATCGGCATCCGATTATTTAGAATCCGTCTGATTTCTGTTCAATTCTCGGAGAATTATTGAGAATCCGACTGAATTCCGTTTAATGCTCGGAGAATTGCCTGTATGTCTCACGCTGCTTGAATATTTTTTTATTGTTCATTCGTTTTTTCTTTGTTTTTTGTTCGTCATTGCGAGCGTTAGCGAAGCAATCCAGAGTTATTAATTATCATTTTCACTCTTCGCTCTTCACTTTTCGCTCTTCACTTTTTACCGCCGCCATAACGCCCATTACCTGCGCAAAGGCATACATCCGTCCTAAAAAGGAATAGCCGGGATTATATGTTTTGCCAACATCATCGAGCATGAGCCGTCCGTGGTCAATACGCATGGGAATGTTGGGATTTTCGCGTTCGAAAATGCGTACAAGTTCTATCACATGCCCGCGCCCTTCAAGGTGGGATGCTTCGAGTACATATCCGTCTTCGTCCACTTCGGTGCTGCGAAGGTGGAGGAAATGCGTACGTTTGGCAAAGCGCTGCGCAAGCGCAATTACATCATTGTGCAAGCCCGAACTTAACGAACCTGCGCAAAATGTGAGTCCGTTGTGCGGATTATCTACGGCGTGTAAAAACCATTCGATATCTTCGGCGGAAGTAACAATGCGCGGCAATCCCAATACAGGGAACGGCGGGTCGTCGGGATGTACGCAGAGGTTTACGCCGTATTCTTCGGCTACGGGGATAACCTGCTGCAAAAAATATTTCATGTTTGCCCGCAGCTGTTCCCTGTCTATTCCCGTGTACAGGGCGAGTAACTGCTTGAAAAGATGCACCGGGTTTTTTTCGCCTTCGCGGATATTGCCGCTGACAAAACCCTGCGTTTTTACAATAATCGTATCAATCAGTTCGTCTTTTTGCGTTTCAGTGATTGTTTTGTCCAAATCATATACCTGCTGCATTATTTTTTCGGGATAATCGTTTGCTGCGTCTTTGCGAGCAAGTATGCAGCAGTCGAAATAGGCAAATTTCACAGGATCGAAAAAGAGCGAATAAGTGCCGTCTCCATTGGGTTTTTGGAGGTCGGTGCGTATCCAGTCGATAACGGGCATGAAATTGTAGCAAACGGTTTTCACGCCTGCATTGCCGAGGCTGGCAAGGCTTATTTTGTAATTGTTGAGCAGGCGTTCTCTGTCGCTTCCTCCGTACTTAATGGCTTCGCTAACCGGCAGGCTTTCTACTACCGACCATCTCAAGCCGTGCTGTTCGATATAGTTTTTCATATCGTTCACTGCTTCCTGCGTCCATATTTCGCCGTTTGGCACATCGTGCAGTGATGTAACAATGCCCTCCACTCCTATTTGCCTCAGCATATCAAGTGTGATTGGGTCTTTTTTTCCGAACCATCTCCATGTTCTTTCCATTTTGTATTTTGTTTAAATGTTATTTACTTTTCAGGAAAAATTATCTTGTAGTTTCCGCTCAGGTGCATGAATGCGAAGAGTTGCAGAAAGCCGTCGTAGTAAGCGTCAAAGTAACCGTCGTCATACGGTTTGTTTTCCGAATGCCAGAAATGGTCGATAAATTCATAACTTTTGGGATGCGTACAGGCAAGGGAAATAGCGGCAGAGGTCGCCACCAACCCAATCGAATGGCGCAGTTTTACTTTTCCTCCCGCAGGAAGAATCCACTGCACGAGGCTACCGTCCATGTTATACTGGTCAACGAAGGTCTTTACGCCTTGCAGGTATAGGAAGTTTTGGAATTTATGTCCGTATTCGCGCTGCCATTCTCTGTCTTCGCAGCACCATGAGTAGTCGAGGGCAATGTTCATCGGCACGCGCCACGAGTCAAAACGGAATGCTTCGTTACGTATAACCATGCCGTTGGGGAGTTTGTTTTCCCTTATCGAGCCGTCAAATTCATTCTGGTCGGCATTAATAGCCGTAACAGGATGTACGGATTTATGCAGGTATTCGCGTGTTTTTTGCGCACATTGCCGCCAAAATTCGGAGCGTCCGTCATTTGCCCAGCGCGCCCATACTTCGTAGAAAGCGGGGATATGATATGAAGGGTCGGTAAAAGTAGCGCCCCAAAAGGCTTCTGGCGTAAAGTTGATAAGTTTGTGCGTAGTGTCAATGAAATTGGTGATACCGCCGTCGCTGGCATTTTTTGCAAAGGCGCAGTCGAGGATATATTGGGCTTCTTTGAGATAGTTGATGCCTGAGTCGTTGCCCCACCTATTGGCGGCGAATATGAGGGAAGTAACGTAATAAAGTTCGCCATCAGAGGCAGGTCCCTGCGCATTGCGCGTACCGTCGATTTTGCAGCTCCATGCAAAGTAGCCTTTGTAAGGTCCTTCGTGGTGCTGCATATATTTCACGCCCCAGCGCCATAGTTTGTCGAATATGTCTTTGCGGTTGAACTGTACGGCAACCATCATTCCATAAGACATTCCTTCGGTGCGGACGTCTGAGTTTTTGATGTCGGATACGTAAGCCATGGAGTCGTTGACTTCAAAATACACTTTGTTTTCGCCTTCAAATACCTGATGAAACAAGTCATTCAATTTCGTTTCTGTTTCCTGTTCCGTATAGCCGGCTTCTGCAAAGAGGTTGCGGTATTTTTGCGTTTCAAAAGCGCCCTTTGTCCATGGCGAGAGGGGTTCTTTTTTCGGCGCGGGGTTGGTGTACATGTACATTCCCAGTACCACGCCGGTAAAGCCTCCGGCAACCTGCGTACTCAAATTTTTAGCGTCTGCATTTTCGGCTATGGTGAGCCATGTTTCGCCTTTGTCGTAGGAAGCAAAGAAGGAATATTTATCTTTATTTCCCGTAATTTTCAATGTGAGGGGCTTGCCGGCAGAGGCGTCGGGGATTTCTACTTCCGCCAGACGCGCGACTGTTCCCAGCGAGCGGTTGAGAATGATACAGGGCTTGCCCTGCCCGTTCACTGTTTTGCCGAATACGAAGTTATAGGCTTGGTTTTGGTAACATACCAAACCTGCAATGTCTCCTTCTTTCGCCGGCGCGTATGCCAGCTCGGTTTGCGCTTCAAAGGTCAAATGCTGCTGCCGTGCGCCGATAAAAGCAGGATTCGCTTCTTCGTAAATGGTGTGTCCTGTGGAGGTCATTTTGAGTTGTCCGTCCGCTATCGACCACCACGGCGTTTGCAGCGGCGTGCGAATAAAGAGCCACCGGTTGTTTAATACGTCCGTGTCAAACTCATCCCGCCATGCAAAGTTCCCTTTGTAACTGTTTGCATCCGGCGACAGCCCGGGCTTGTCCACTGTGTAAGGGATAGCGGCGCCTTTGGGTAATATTACTGGGTATCCGTCGTTCCATTCTACGGGCAGCAGGAAGGTTTCACGCCCGGTGTTAAAATAATTGTCTTCATAAGGACGGCAGGCAAGGAAAACGGCATACCAGCCGCCTTCGGGCGTTTGAACCAAATCGGCATGCCCCGCGCAGGTTACAGGATTCGGGCGGTCGGCGGGCAAATCGCGCTGTGTAAGGACAGGGTTGTTTTTCCATGGGATATAAGGTCCCTCCACTTTATCGGCGCGGAAAATAACTTCGGAATGGTCAACGCCTGTGCCGCCTTCGGCGCACATGAGGTAATAATAACCGTTGATTTTATATAAGTGGGGCGCTTCAATCCATATCGGGCGTTTGGCTTTGTCGGTGCCGCCGTCCACAATGACTTTCGGCGTACCGAGAGTGGTGTCGGCGTTTACGTCATATTCGTGTATCCATATTGCACGGTGCCCGTTCCATTCGGGTTCTCCCTGCGGGGCGTCGTTATGCACAATATAGGCTTTGCCATCTTCGTCAAAAAATATATCAGGGTCAATGCCGCCTACCTTTGGCAAAGCAATGGGTTCAGACCAGTTGTTCTGTTTGGGGTCTTTGGTTTTGACAATGAAATTGCCGATACCGTCCACGCAGGTATTGATTAGATAAAAGGTGTCGTTGTAGGGATTGTAGCGTATTGTCGGCGCATATACGCCGCCGTCCAATCGTATGCCGTCCAATTGAAGTTGCGACGGGCGGTTCAGCACATGTCCCAGTTGCACCCAGTTTACCAAATCGGTACTGTGGAAAATAGGAATGCCCGGATAATAGGCAAACGAAGACGTTACTAAATAATAATCGTTGCCTTTGCGGCAAATGCTTGGGTCGGGATAGAACCCGCTCAACACAGGATTTTGATATTCTTTGACAGAATCAACGCTTGCAAAAGTAGCGTCAGCGCCTTTGTATTCAAAGTAATTAAATACGGCAGCCTGTTCCTTTTCGGAAGATTGGCACGAAAATATATGTAGCATACATAGGCTAATCGTTGCCATTACAAATGATAATTTAATTTTTTTCATAATATGATTTATTTATTTAATTGTTTATTTATTTAATTGTTTATTTATTTCTTTAATTGCTTAATTGTATTTTGTGTTCTTCAGATTCGCCGTTACTTTGACTTATTCGGAAAATATAAGCGCCTGCGGGAATATGAGCGAAATTCAATGTTCCGTTCACCTTTGTCGGATAAGCATAGCGTACTGCTCCCGGTTGGCTGTCGTTTACAGAATCTTCTTTTGCAATCAAGGCTCTATCGGGAGCAGATAAAATGATTACATCCTGTTGTTTTACTGTAATGCTGTCCTCTTTAAGTCCATAAGGCAATTCATCTGTTACAATTTGAGCAGTTACAATAACTGTAAACAAGCCAAATAATGTTAATAATAATATCTTTTTCATGATTAGTTAGTTGTTTTTTCTACAATTATATATTTATACAGTAAATATTTTTTTTCTGCGTTACAATAGAGTTTCAGTTTATCTTTTGTAGCAGTGTATGATGTTATTGTTTTTATTGTTTCATAGAATAGTTGAAGATCACCGGTATAAGAACCATCTTCATCTTCAATAACAACAAATACCTTTTGTGGCGAGAGATGAAGATATATATCACTCGCATCCCAGCATCCAACCGCTGTACTGTCCGTATCAAAATGAAGCACGTAACAGCTGCTATAAGATACTTCAAGTTCTCTCATTTCACCAGTCTTGACATCCACAATACCTTCAAGCATCCAATCTGTGCCTTTCAACTTAACAGGCTCATTGGGTTTATCATCTTTCCCGCAGGATACTAGTCCTGCCATCATCAGTGCAAGCGCTATTGTTT